>DATGIQ010000599.1:0-14243 GCA_035295665.1 Gemmataceae bacterium
CTGCGCCACAATTTCAAAGGGAGCACGATGCTCAAGAACGAGCAATTGCACGACACCGCCATCACGCGCAAACAGGGCCTGGTCGGCTCGGTCATGGATTACAACCCGATCAACCTCGCCCCCAAGGGCGTCAAGCAGGGCGATTATTTCACGACCACGATCGGTCCTTATGATTACTGGGCCATCGAATACGCCTACAAGCCGCTCTCCGGGGGAACGGATGGCGAACTGGACAAGCTGATGGAAATTGCCAAACGCGGGGCGGCGCCCGGCAATGATTATGCCACCGACGAAGACCTCTACAACAACGCGGATCCTTTGGTCAACCAGTGGGATCTCGGTTCCGACCCGATGAAATACGCTCAGGATCGGCTCCTGGTGACCGAAGAGCTGCTCAAGGATTTGGCCGATCGAGTGGTCGAAAATGGAGAAGGGTATCAACGCGTTCGCCATGCCTTCAACATGCTCATGCGTCAGTATGCCGACGCGGCCGAGCTAATCACTCGCTTCGTGGGCGGCGAGTACATGTACCGCGATCACCGCGGCGACCCCGACGGCCGGGACCCGTTTGTGCCGGTCAAGGTGGCCCGGCAGCGGGAGGCGTTGAAGTTCCTTCAGGAACACTTCCTGACCGACAAGGCCTTTCACTTCTCGCCGCAGTTACTCCGCAAGCTGGCGGCCGACCGCTGGGTGCACTGGGGAAATGAATACGCCCTCTACACCGATGTGGAGTATCCCCTGCACCGCCGCATTCTCCAGATCCAGCAAATCGTCCTGGACCACATGTTCGATCCGGACGTCTTGGGGCGGATTCAGAACAATTCGCTCAAATGCGACAACGGCGATCAGCCGCTGACGATCGCCGAGGTCTTCCGTTGCATGACGAACGGCATCTGGAGCGAATTCCCACCCAAAGAAGGGCAAACGAAGGAGCGGTCGATCACGACGTCGATTGTCCGCCGCAACCTGCAGCGCGAGCATCTGAAGAGCTTGACGCGCCTGGTGCTCGGTGAGAAACCAGCCGGTGGCGGAGCGAGCTTGATCATCATTCTGTTCGGCAACACCGGCTCCGGCTCCCCGCCCTCCGATGCCCGCAGCTTGGCGCGCATGCACCTGCGCGACATCGACCGGCGGATCGAGGCCACCCTGAGCGATCGACAGACGCCGATGGAGGATACGACGCGGGCCCACTTGGAAGCGTGTCACGAGCGTATCGCCAAAGTGTTGTCTGCGTCGGTGCAGGTGAATGAGCCGTAAGGAGAGGATACGAGGATCTGTCCAGGACACGATCCGTGCCCGCTGCTCCGCGCACTACGCTTGCGCGGCCGGATGAAGGCCACCGTCGCAAGGTGCACTGCCACCCCCACAGCGAACGCGCTGGGGGGCGGCAATGCGGGGGGAAAGAGTGAAATTCGTTGGCGATGGGCGACCACAATCGCCCTTAGTTTGGCGATGACTGTCCCATGTGCGGAGCGGAGCCGCAAGGCTCTTCGGACGTCCCCGGGTGCGCTACGGCGTTTGAAATTCGCTGTCGTCGATGTTGTCAGGGAACTTGACTTCAACGACTTCCAGCTCCAGGTACTTCTTCCCCTCGTGGTTGATTAGCACCTTCTTGGGGGCTTTGCGGCCGTCGACATCCTGGTATTCCTGGATGATTCGTTCTTCGTCGACCTCCTGCATCGTTTGCAGATCGTTCTTGCGCGTCTGGACCTTGACGAGAAGTCCGGACTCCTTGTCAAAGTAAAGGTCGAGGTCTCGGTGGCCCTTGTTGGCGATTTTGACACCGACGGCTGGCTTGCCCTCCACCTTACTATCGCCCAGAGAGGAAAGCTTCACCGACTTGTCCGTGAGCAGGTTCGTCAGACGGCCCACCCTCATCGCATACGCCGCCTCCTTGAACTCTTCCACGATCTTATCGTTGATCTCAATCGGCTGACCATTGGCCGTGATCGAAGCCTTGGCGCCATCGAAGACCGAGATTACCTTGACCTTCATTCCATTGATGTCGATTTCTGCAGTCTCCTTGAACTTGCCCGCAAACTGGACGATCACTTCTTGCGTCATCTCCACGCCGCCGAAGGCTTCGAGCTTGCCTTTGCTTTTGGATTGCAAGCATTTCATGGTGTTGAGCTTGTCCACGCCGCCGTGGGCTTTCACTGCCTTCTCGATAATTGCGGTCGCTTCTCCCTGTGCCAACGTGACAGGAGCAAAACCCAGCACCAGAGCAACTGCGATCCAGCCGAGCATCTGACTCCTCATCGAACACCTCCTCACGCCTCAAAGAACCGTCACCAACACCGCCAGGGAGCGGACACGAGCACGATTCGCTTGACATAAGCGTACCGGTGCTCGGCGGGAAAACAAGCCTGCCGTGACCAACGGAGCGAATGCTGGGACGGAAACGTGATAGCCAGGGATGAACTGCACGCCCTTAAAGCGACGTGCCGAGCAGTTTTTCGAGCTTGTCCCGGTAGCCACGGCTAAGAGTCAGCTCGGCGCCGGAGTTGAGGATCACGGCATACTCACCATGAAACGATGGCTGCAATTCTCGGATGCAATCCAGGTTCACGATCGTGGAGCGATGGATGCGTACAAAACGGGTTCCCTTGAGCCGGCTCTCAAGATGGCTCATGGTCTCGCGCAACAGGTGGATATCGGAGCCGACATGGATCCGCACATAATTCCCTGCTGCCTCCATGTACTCGATCTCTTCCAAACAGAGGAAATTTACTTTGCCGCTCGCCTTGATGATGAGCCGTTCGATCGGCTTGCGTCCCGAATAAACATCCGCCAGCAGCGCGCGGAGCTGCTTGCCGGCTTCGGCCTGGTGGTCCCGCTCGACCTGAACGCGGGCATGCTCCAGGGCTTTGCCGAAGCGCGAACGGTCGAAGGGCTTCAGCAGGTAGTCGAGAGCGTGCGCTTCAAACGCACGCACGGCATAGCGATCATAGGCGGTCACGAATACCACGGCCGGCAATCGCGGGCCGGTCAACGCTTCGAGGACCGCGAAACCATCCATGAGCGGCATCTGAATATCCAAAAACATGAGTTCCGGGGCGAGCTGGCGGACGGCAGCAATCGCTTCCCAGCCATTGCCCGCTTCGCCAATCAGCTCAATGTCCTGTTCGCTCTCAAGGAGTGTGCGCAGCCGCTGTCGGGCCAACGGTTCATCATCCACGATTAGCGTCCGGATGGTCACGCGAATCCCTCTGTCGCAGTGGGAGCATGGTCACTGGGTCTCTCACGGAAGGGGATGGTGAGCAGGACCTCGAAACCGCCTTGGGCGGCATTGGCCATTTCGAGGCCATGATCCGGCCCGTAAAGTTGGCGTAAACGGGCCCGGGTATTCGCCAGGCCGAGACCGCTCGGAGACTCGAACGGGCGCGGTCCACGGATTCCCGGTCCATCATCCCGCACGGTCAATCTCAGCGTGCCATTGTCGCGCTGGGCAGAAATCTCGATGGTGCCAGGTTCTGCACGCGGTGCGATGCCGTGTCGGATGGCGTTCTCCACCAAAGGCTGCAAGATCATGTTCGGTACTAGGCTATCCATGGCCGCCGCATCCACGGCAAAGCGCACCCGCAGCCGCGGACCTAACCGGGCCTGTTCAATTTCCAGGTAGGGTTGGATAAACTCGAGCTCCTGGCGTAGCGGCACTTCTTGCAAATTGGCATTCTCCAGCGTGGCCCGCAGCAGCTCGCCGAGGCGGGCGATCATTCGGTCAGCGAGCTCCACATCCTGGTGCACGAGCGCGGAAATGGCGTTGAGCGTGTTGAAGAGAAAATGCGGGTGCAGTTGCATCTTGAGCAACTGAAGCTGCGCCTGAGCCAGTTGGGCCTGGAGCTGGGAGGCGTGCAACTCCCGCTCACGATACCTGTGATAATAGTCAACGGCTTGACTGATACCGAAGACAATCCAGTAAGAGAGCACATTTTGGTGGAATCGGGCAATGAAAAAGAGCTGGAGAACGGCCAGCGAGACGGAGGGCTTGGGAGCGTCCTTCCGCAACCACTCACTGGCCAGGGCTGAGATGGCCGCCTCTGCAATCGCTACCACGAGGCAGGCGAGCACATGGACCAGCAGATTGAATTTCCAGCGCCGCCGATTAAAAGGAAATCTTCTCGCCAGCCTGAAAATGAGCGGAGCGAATAGAGCCCAGATATAGACTTCCGCCAGGTTGAGCCGCAACGCCTCCGCCCACGAGATATCAGGCCTTTCCTTTGGCAGATCGGCCTCGGCCCTGAGCGTGGAATAGTAAACCAAATAGGTATGCACCGTGAAAAAGACGCCCAGGAATGTCCAGATCCCGAAGATCAAAAAGCGAATTGGCCAGCGGCTGCTTGCCCAGCGCATGTGAATTACCCAGCGGACTACGCCGAATCGTACAAGTCTGATGCGTCCGCGCAGAGCCTGCGCGGACGCATCAAGCCTGTAGGCTACCCAAATCTACACAAAATACTTAGCGAGCGAACTTCGCACTTCGGCCGCCCGGTCCAACGGCCCAGCCTTCCCCCGTCGCGGTGAATGCGACCGTATTGTAGTTCTGGCGGTCGAGCGGTTTCCAGGTAACGCCATCATCCAGCGAAGCATCGGAGCCCGAAGTCCCGACTGCGACCCAGCGATCTCCCGCCCACGCAACACAGGAGCGATAGGGAAACGGTCGATCGAGGAGTGTCCAGCTTGTGCCACCGTCGGTTGTTGTGGCCGCGGTTGTGCCGGCATCGTTGGGTTTGCGATAGTCGCCGCCGACAATTATCCCATGAAGCCGATCGCGAAAGGCAATCGAAAAAATGCCGGCCGAATCGGTGCCGGCAACGACCGGCGTATCGATTGCCGTCCAGTTTTCGCCTCGATCCCTCGAATGAAAAACCCGCGCCGTTTTGGCTCCGCCCGTGCCAAACCAAATATCATCCGTGCCCTGCGTGATCAAGCACGTGCCGCTGGCCGCGAAGGCGCCCTCATTGGGCAGAGCCGGCGGCAACTTGATTCCCGTAAGCCGTTTCCAATGCGCTCCGCCATCGTCAGTCCGTAGGAGTTGAAATTGCTCCTTCACCGGATCACCGAGTGCTACACCATTCCTCTCGTCCCAGAAGGCCAAGGCGTCGAAAAAGGCTTCCGGGTCGGAGTTCTGAAATTGCAGGATCCACGTTGTGCCGCCGTCTGTCGTTTTGTAGATCCGGGACGCCTCGCCGGGCCCGGCACTCAACACGTAGGCTGTCGTTTCTCCGAATGCGTGGATATCGCGGAAATCGAGTTTGGCTGCACCCGGAACGATTCCGACGGACCAGGCCTTGCCGCCATCGGTGGTTCGCCCGAACGTCCCTTTCGTGCCGCTGACCCAGGCAACTTGTGCACTCACCACCGAAAGTCCGCGAAAATCCGCGTCCGTAGGGATGGTCTGCGGTTGCCATTCGGCGTGGACGGCGGAACCGCAGAGGCCGACAAGCACGACGGCGCGGCAGAAACCAATCATGGCGGCATCCTCACGGTTGTTGACCTCCGTTTGCCAGATCGAGGAAAATGATGATCGAAGGATTGCCGACCGGTGTATAAAGACCGGTGAAATGGAGCCCACCGGTTTTGGCGTCCACTCGGAAGATGGTGAGATTGTCCCCGCGCTGATTGCAGCAATAGAGAAACCGGCCCGTCGGGTCGATCGTGAAGCTGCGCGGATAGTCACCGTGTGTCCATTCTTCCCCAACATAGGTCAGGGTGCCATCGTGGCCAACGGAGAAGATCCCGATGCTGTCGTGGAGCCGGTTGCCGGCATAGACATATCGACCATCGGCGGAAACCAGAATCTCGGAGCAAAAATTGCTGCCGGCGAACCTGGGTGGGAGAGTAGAGATCGTCTGCCGGGAAGTTAGTCGCCCGGTCGCAGCATCGTAGTCAAACAGGACGATGGTCGAGCCTTCTTCCTGAATCGAGTAGAGCCACCGGCCAGTGGGGTGAAAATGGAAATGGCGGGGACCGTCGCCCGCCGGCAGTGCGACGGCCGATGGCTCATTGGGAGTCAGCACGCCTTTCTGGTCATCGAACTTCCAGACGAAAATCTTGTCCAGCCCGAGATCTGCATGCAGCACGAAGCGGCCGGCGGCGTCGGCCTGGATCATATGGGCGTGGGTCCTGTCATGGCCACTGAAAGCAAAACTTCCGGGTGGGGCATGAGTCGCCGTGGTTGAACCGAGCTTGCCGGCGTCATTCTTGACATCGCTGGCGCTCGCCAGACGGCCATTGGAAAGAATGGGCAGCACCGCCACGGAGCCGCCAAAATAGTTGGCCACGAGCAGGAACCGTCCCGAGGGATGGACGCTCACATACGTGGGGCCAGCGCCGCCGGAACGCACGGTGTTGAGCAGCTCCAATTTCCCATTCGTTCGATCGATCGCGAACGCGCTGACGGTTCCCTCCTTGTTTTCGCCCGCCCGATCCGTTTCGTTGGCGGAGTACAGCCGGGTCCCGGAGCGATTCAAGGCCAAGCAGCTTGGACTGGTGCCCATCTCCTCAGTGCCGATGGGTGTCATTGCCCCACTGGTCCGATCGACGTGAAAACGGTGAATGCCGCGGCCATTCCCGGGCGGCAGATCCACCTGGGTTGGCAACACATCGCGGAGCGGCGAGCTAAACGTGCCAACATAGGCGAGAAGCGGTTTGGCGGGCTTTTCCGCCTGCGCCTCGAGCAGTTGGTCCACGAGCGGTGTGGTCCCTGCAAGGGCGACGGAAGTTTTCAAGAAGGAACGCCGGGAACGGTCCGATGAAATCATGATCAGAATAGCCTGTCTCGCTGAGAGTTCGCCGAAATCGAGCCATCAAGGGTCACTGAGTGGATAGAAGTTCTTGCCTCCGTCGTCCACCGCTTGGTTTGCCGGTCCACTCATCGGTCCGCAAACGGTTCGCAACCAGCCCCGAAGCTCCACGAGGGCATTTCCACAGAGGATCAAGCTCCCACCGAGGAGTAATCGTCGGTTGATCGAATCGTGACCCACGACGATCGACAGCAGGGCGGCGAACACAGGCTCGAACAAGTAGATCAAGGCTGCCCGGCTGGCCGACACACGTGGCTGGTAAACGTTCATCAGATGCGTGGCCAAAATTGTGCTGAGCAGCGTGAGCAACAGCACATCCCGCACGACCGCCGGTTGCTGAAGAACCTCCACGAGCCAGGCCAGCCAGGGAATCAGGTTGCCCTGCCCGCCGGCGATGCCCACGGCCAAGAACAAGGGCGGTAATCCCGTCACGGCGATCAGAAGGAACGTGAGCTGGAAAGAGTTGACGGTCCGGCCCAGACGGTCCAGGGCGAGGATGAAAAGAGCGAACGCCAAGGACGAACAGACCGTCAGGCTGTCGCCGAACCCGATCCCCCACGACATATCCAGATCAATTCCGAGAACGGCAACTCCGGCAATACCCAAGGCCATGCCGGCCCAGGTGGCACGGGCCACCGGCAGACGGAGCCAAGCGAAGGCCAGGATCGGGACCCACAAGCTGGCCAAACTGGTGAAGAACCCCGATAAAGCCGGAGAAGTCGAAGCGAGACCCCATACCTGGAATACGTTACCCACGCAATTGAACATGCCGAGAAAGAGGCCGACTCCGATTTCGCGCCGGTTGGGCCTCAGGAAAAGTCGTGGTTTCCAGATGGCGAAGGCGGCCAGGGCGATCACGGTACGGATTCCCAGGAGCGTCAGGCTCGCAACCAGTTTCCCACCGGGACAAGCGTGGGCCGCGTCCTGCCAATTCTTGCCGAGAGAGAAAAAAACAGCCCAGCAAAGGCATGCCACCACCAGCATGGCCGCGGCGAAGGATTCGGAGGGACGATTCGGTGTAGCGTCCCCGGTTTGTGCCCGCGCATCCCTTCCCACGTCGCGCCCCTTCTTGGTTGACTCGACTTCGCGATCCATGCATGGATACCGGTCACCAGGTACGATGATCCTACGTGCGTTCCCAGACTCGGATTGCGTTCGGGCCATTGGCTGCACAAGCCTGACGCATGCGCGAAGGACCACGGGTCCCTGGGCGGACGCGCCAGGCTTGTGAGCTGCGATCTCGTGACGGGCAGTTTTTCAACGAACGGAAAAACGACTCACAAATCCAGAGGTGGCCGTTGTTCCGGTCGAAACCTCATGTTTTGGTCCACTCCTTGCCGTAATCATTGCTAGGGTCGCGGATGATCGTGTGAATATGGCTCGTACTCCCTTGCGGGGCGTACTCAATCAAGAGTGTTGGACCCTGGATGCGGTAATAGGCCGCGCTCCCGTTGGTCGTCGGCCCGTGCCAGGAAAAGTAGGTCTCGTCGATTTTTGCCTTGAGTGCGGCGAGCCGTGCCGCGGCGGCGTCCTTGGGGAGGATATGGACCCAAGCACCGATCAAGTCCAGGAGGGTGGCCCGCTGATCTTCTTGAAGCGCAGAGCACCTGAGCCCCTCCGGCGGGATCGTTTTGCCATCTTGGCCGGGTCCGAGGGCGAGGTTCCGGGGTTTGGGGCTGAGCACGGCTTGCTTGCGCTGCTCGGGATTGAGCTGGTTGATGAGCTTGAATGCCAAATCGTTCTCGGCTCCCAAGGGCCGCACCGTCTTGCCGTCTCGAGTGAACGAATCGGGTTGTGTGCCGGTATGCGTCGGCGTCAGCGTCGTTTCCTTGCCGACGATCGTGACATTGAGCCCCAGGTGATGTCCGCCGAATTGCACCATCCACGGCTTGGTCGCCGATGGCGTGCCGAATACCGCCAGGTAATAGTTGTTTGTGCCAAAGCGGGTTTTGTTGTTGCCCTGGACGAGATGGTCATCGGCATTCATGATGTCGATGACTTTCTGGTAGCCTTGTTTGCTGAGGACCGCGGCCAGGACATCCAGCGCAGCGCTGCGTTGCGGCTGGGTGAGTTCGCCAAGCGGCAGCCCATTGCGTGGAACCATCGTCACCGGCAAGTTGGACCAGGAGGGCTTCTTGGCGCTGGTGTACTCAAAGAGCACTTTGCCGCGCTGCGTGCCATCCAGGGCTTGCAGAAATGCGTTCGCCTTCGCCACGGCGTTGGCGATGACTTGATCGTCGCCGGCTGCGGGGCGCGAACAATAGACGGAGAGGACGAGCAGCCCCACACATCCGAGGGCAGACGCTAACCTCGTGGGAGGCCTCCGTCCTGTTCGACCGTCCGGCAATTGCTGGAATGGGTCTCGGCTCATGGCAATTCCTCGATGCGGATTCAAAACGAACCCTGGACTTTGGGGAGGAGATTCTCGAAGAAGCCCGCGCGAATTGTAGCCGGCCGTGCGCCGACGTCAATGTCGTCACGACCAGCGGTGTCAAATCTCCAACGCTCCAGTGCTGTCGCCCAGACGATCGGGGTGGACGCCCAGGCGGTCGAGGAGGGCCAGATGGAGGTTGGCGACAGGGACATCACGCGGGAAGTCGATGTGCCGGCCGGACGACAACTTCCCGTTGCCTTTGCCGACAACCAGCACGGGCAAATTCTCGTGGACGTGGCGATTGCTGTCGGAAATGCCCGCTCCGTAAACGATCAAGCAGCGGTCGAGCAACGTGGTATCCCCTTCCCGCGTGGCCTGGAGCCGGGCGATGAATTCAGCGAAGAAGCCCACGTGGTAGGTTTGAATCTTGGTGAGCTTGGCGAGTGCGGCCGGATCATTGCGATGGTGCGACAGCTGATGGTGGGACTCGGGGATGCCGATTTGATCGTAAGCACGGATGCTCGACTCACGCCCCACCATCATCGTGATGACGCGGGTGAGGTCCGCTTCCAGGGCCAGGGCCTGCAAGCGGTACATGAGCCGGGAATGCTCAGCATAGTCGGCGGGAGTACCGGAGGGGCGTTCCATGCCCGGAGCGGTCGGGGCGTTGTCCCCTTCCATTCGATCGAGGCCGTGTTCCACCTCCCGGATCGATTCCAAGTATTCATCCATCCGGCGGCGATCGGCTGGGCCGACGTTGGCCGTGAGGCTGCGCGCCTCCTCGACAGCGCCGTCCAGAATACTGCGGCGATAACGTGCCCGGCGCGCCGCCGTGGCCCGGTCGACGTTCGGATCGGCCTTGCCGAACAGGCGTTCGAAAACCAGACGGGGATTGGTCATGGGAGGCAGCGGAGTCGTGGACGTTCGCCAGCTAATGCTGCTGGTATAGGCACAGCTGTACTTGCCATCACACAGGCCGACCATGCGCGTATCTTCCAGGCCCAGTTCCAGCGAGGCGAAGCGCGTCTGGTGGCCGATGGCCTTGGCCGCGACCTGGTCCGCCGATACCCCGGCAAAAATGTCAGACCCCGATTCGCGCGGATGGGTACCCGTCAGAAAGCTGGCTGAGGCCCGGGCATGATCGCCGGCTCCGGAGCCGAGCGCGTTGGCGTTGTGGCACATCAGGTGCGACAGCACGAGCGTATGTTCTTTGAAGCGCTCTAGCGGCTGGAGGATAGGTGGGAAGGCAATGTTTTTGCCCTGCGTGGCAGGGGTCCAGTTTTTCATGACCATGCCATTGGGGACGTAGACGAAGCAAAGCCGAGTCGGCGTAGGTCGGGCAGATTCTCGCGCCCATCCCAGGGCCGGGACCATCGCATCGAGCAGGGGCAGGCCAATCAAAGCCCCGGCACCGCGCAAAAACGTCCGGCGGGAGAGGTGTTTTCGGGTAATGATCATTGGCCGCCCTCTCGACTTTTAGCTTGCCCTTGGAACGCGTCGCTCTGGACGATTCCAAGCACAAGACTGGAGAACCGGTACCCATCCCGGGCGACCCGATCGGCAATCGCCCGTACGCTCTGCTTGTCGGAAGATTCGAGGCCCCGTCCCAGGGCATAAATCAACATCTTCTCGGCCAAGCCTTCAGTAAACGCCCTGGCGTCGGCCTTCAGAAGGGCCCGTAGCTCCTGGTGGTCCTGGAACGATCGGCCGTCAGGCAAGGTCCCAGCCGTCTCGATTGCGAACTTACCGTCCTTCGCACGCCAACCGCCAATGGCGTCAAAGTGTTCCAGGGCAAAGCCTAAAGGATCCATGCGGGCATGGCAAGAGGCACAGCTAGCGTTGGCCCGGTGCTCGTTCAGCATTTGCCGGAGCGAAACCACCTTGCCCACGGCCTGCTCGTCGAGGGCCGGCACATTGGGAGGCGGTGCCGGAGGCGGGGCGTTGAGCAACGTTTCCAGCATCCATTTGCCACGCAACACCGGCGAGGTACGATTGGCATACGATGACACCGTGAGCACGCTGGCCTGCGTCCAGACACCGCCGCGCTGGGTGCCCTTCAAGCTGACTTTGCGAAACGCGTGCCCCTTGACGCCGGGAATCCCGTAGAACTCTGCCAGGCGCTGATTCACGAATGTGTAATCGCCATCAAGGAAATCCAGAATGGAACAGTCCGCGCGCAGGATGTGCTCGAAAAAGAGGTCGGTTTCCCGTTGCATCGACAGGCGCGTGTAATCGGTGAACTCCGCATACCGGACGCGATCAACCATGTGTGATTCCAGGGCCCGCGTCTGCAGCCATTGGTCGCCAAAGTTCTCGACGAGGGCAATGGCCTTGTTGTCGTTGAGCATACGCCGGACCTGGGCTTCCAGGGTCGCCGGATCGTGGAGCCTGCCTTCATCGGCCAGCCGCAGCAGCTCATCATCGGGCATGCTGCTCCACAAGAAATACGACAACCGCGTCGCCAATTCGTGATCCGACAGCTGGCCGGTGGAAGCCTTTTCGATGCGAAACAAGAAGTGCGGCGAAATCAGGATCTGCTCGATGGCCAGGCAGAACCCCTCTTCCAGGGAATCGCCATTCTTCTGCACGGCCGCGACTCGCTGGACCAATGCTGCAACTTCCTGATCCGTCACCGGCCGCCGGTATGCTCGCCGTGACAGGTTCGCCAGGACTCTCCGCGCGCAGGCCAGGTCACGCAGCCCCGGCTCAGTGCCGAAGATTTTCTTGACGGAAGCCGGTACCGGTCCTTTGGCCTGTTCGTAAGGCCCGACAACATCGAGATACATGGGGAAGAAGGCATCCGTCGCCCGGATGATGCGCTCCGGCCTTGCGGAGGCGGGCTTCGGAATATCGGGCGCTGGCTTGGGCCCCTTGTATGCGGCCGGCAAGCCCTCGTACATCCGCTCGATGGTGACCGCGAGCCAATGCTCGCCGGCCGTGATCGGCAGCCGGCACTCCGCCCATAGGCCATTCATTTCTCCTGGCGCCCGGCCTTCGACTCTCGTGTTCGGGACAGGGATCTTGGCTTCGTGAACTTTTTTGCCGTCGATCCAGAAGGCGAGTTCCACCGGATTGGAACCGGCGGGCCGCACGCCACGCATGATGGCCCGCAAGCGGTATTCCCCGGCGACCGCGAATCGCTGCGTGACGTGCAGGGCGCTGGGCAAGCTCATGCCGGTTTCATCGTAATCGAACTTCACGTTCGTGTTCTTGGAAAAGGCGTCAGCCGTGAAGAAGGGTTGATGGGCGGTGCGCTCGGGCTCCATGGGGTCGGAACCGAAGACCGCTGTCCGGGCCACCTTTTCGGCCGCCGTTAGGTATTTCTCCATGAGCACGGGGGATACGGACAGAACGCCGGCAACCGTATCGAAACCAAGTCCCGGCACGTCAGCGGGGAAATCGTCTCCCGGCCGAAAGTCGACGCCCAGTAGATCGCGGATCGTGTTGTTGTACTCCGTCCGGTTGAGCCGCCGCATCGTCACCCGATCAAGCCGCGACTCTCGTTCCCTACGTTGGCTGAATGCCTCTAGCCAAGCCAGCACCGGCTGCACGGCCTCGGGACTGGGTTGTGGGCGCTTCATGGGAGGCATCGCGTGTTTGCGCAACATGGCCTGAACACGGTCCAGGGTCGCGGATTCCTTGACCAGGCTCATCTCGTCCTGGAATTGGTCGAGACGAACGTCGCCACTTCGTTTCTCACCGTGGCAAACGAAACAGTGCTCGGCCAAAAAAGGAAGCACGGTCTTTTGAAAGACGGGCCAATCGTTTGCTGGCTTGGCCGTGGGCGCTGGACCGGCGCCGTGGGCAGTGTTGGCCACCATGAGTAGCAAACCGCTCACAACCAAGGGGCCAGGTCGCGGCACAGCGATCCTCCACAAAAGTCAAACGATGCACCAGAATAAAGGATACCGCACGAAGCCACGGGGCGGCCAGTCAATTCTCAAGAGCGGTTTCCCAAAGCGGACGGCTCCTCCGTTGATCGCCACCGCAGTGGCCAACCGATACAATGATGCCCACGGTTCGGAGTCTGGTTCTCGATAGGGACACCCTCATGCCACGTCGATTCCTCTTGCTCCTCGCTGCATTCTCTCTCGTCTTGGCCGTAGCGAAAGCGGAGGCCGACTCCGCTCCCACAATTTCCGCTGAGCGAATCAAGGCCAGCGTCGCATACCTGGCCAGCGACCGGCTGGAAGGACGCGGCCCGGGAACGCGCGGGGAGATCCTCGCCACGGAATATCTTGCAGCCGAGTTCAAGAAAGCAGGCCTTGCTCCGATTGGCGAACGCGGCACCTTTTTCCAGCCCGTCCCCTTGGTCCGCGTCGTCACGAGCCCCGTCTCGACGCTCCAGGCAGTGAAAGGCGAAACCACGCTCGACATTCCCTGCGAAAAGGGCTTCTCCGGCATGAGTCAGACACAGAATGAGCTGGAAGCGTTCGACGCCGAGGCGATCTTTGTCGGCCACGGCATTACTGCCCCCGAGTTCGGGTGGGATGATTACCACGGGGTGGACGTGAAGGGAAAAGCCGTCGTGCTCTTCACCAACGAGCCCCCCTCCAACGATCCGAAATTCTTCGGCGGCACCGCGCTCACCTACTATGGTCGATGGACGTTCAAATTTGAGGAAGCCACCCGGAGAGGCGCGAAGGCATGCTTCATCATTCACACCAATGAGACGGCGGGTTATCCCTATTCTGTCGTTCGCCCGCTCGACGGGGCACAGCTCAAACGGGAGCCCGGCCAGCCCGCGCTGGCTTTCGCCGGCTGGCTCACCAGTGCGATGGGCGAAAAGCTTCTGAACCTTGCAGGCCGCACCGTGGACGGCGCGCTGAAAGAAGCAGATACGAAGGGATTCAAGGCGTATTCGCTCGGCGTCCATCTCAAGGCCCGTATCTCAACCCGCGTGGAAAAGATCGTCAGCAACAACGTGGTCGGCAGGGTGGAAGGGAGCGACCCCGCGCTCAAGTCCGAAGCCGTCGTCTTCACAGCACACTGGGACCACTTGGGCGTTGGCCGGGCCGTCCTGGGCGATGCGATCTACAATGGCGCGGCGGACAACGCCACCG
>DATGIQ010000600.1:0-23979 GCA_035295665.1 Gemmataceae bacterium
GGACCGGAATCTGGCCGAAACCGAATACGGGCCCGGTCCAAGAACAACCCGGCGAATGGTGGAGGAACGTCGATGCCGCTCTGCGCCAAGGAAGGCGGGGCCTTCCGGGAAACTCTTCCCTGGCCAAACTGTTCGCGCAACGCCTGGGGTTACGCACCCGGGCAAACCCACCGCGGTTGACCGAGGCCGGCATCCTGGCCTGGGCGGATGCGCACTGGGAGCGCACCGGGAGTTGGCCGAACCGTCGCTCGGGTCTCCTGGTCGAGGCTCCCGGAGAAACCTGGCATGCGCTGGACACTGCTTTACAACAAGGCCATCGCGGGCTTCGGGGAAAGAGCTCCCTGGCGCAGCTGCTCGGCGAGCATCGGGGAATTCGTACGCGCGCCCGCCTGCCCTGCTTGACGTTGCCACAAATCCTACGTTGGGCGTTGGGCAACTACCACCGCCAAGGCAATTGGCCGACCGCCCGATCGGGTGCGGTCGCGGAAGAATGCGGCGAAACCTGGAGCGGCATCGATACAGCGCTCCGCAAGGGACTCCGGGGACTACCCGGAGGATTGTCTTTGGCTCAGCTCCTGGAACCAACCCGTGGGCAAAGGGAAGACTAGCAGCCAACGTTTTCTCCCGCGCGTCTTTCCCCCACGGGATGAGCGGCCGGCGAGAGATGTCGGAGCTTCCAAGCGGGTACACAGCCGCCGTTACTGCACCGCAACGACGGCACGGTACACCGGGTGCTGGCTGAAAGCGGGAGCCACCCGCTCGCAGGGACTCTTTCCGGCTAGCGTGAACAGCAAACCGATGGGTGCCGCGTCCAGGTCGCGCCTGCGGGAGTTATTCTGGGTGCCGCCCCAGCGCGAGCCGAGGGCAACCATCTCGAACGTCCGGAAACACTCCTTGCTCACATCATAGGTCGCTGTGCCTAACAGCCGCACGGCCAGGCCGTGCTGGCGGAGGCCTTCCTGAGCGGTGCGCGTCTCCCCTTCGAGGCGGAGCGTGACCATGTTGCCGTCTACCGCTGTCACCTGTGTCGTCAGACGTGCTTTCGTGACTTCGCTTTCTTCAAACGGCGTCGTTTGGCCGCGTACGTTGTCCACCAGATGGGCACAGGCGATGCGGTTAAGGACGGCAAGAGGCACCTCGTGCTGCTTGCCCACCTGTGGCTGCGGGGGCAGGAACTGCTTTGCCTCGGCCTTGGTGAACCACGCATAGTCCTGGTTCCAGGCCTGTTGTCGCCAGTCGGCCGGCCCGGGCTTCGCCGCCGGCGTGTCGCGTGGCATGTCGCGGGAAGTCACGTACAGCACCAGGCCGTCCTGCGGATAGAAGCGCTCGGGGCGCCGAATCTGGGCCACCTGGTTCTGGGGATCGTTGGGCAGCAGTCGTTCCGCCCGTGACAGGGTCTGCCACTTCGCAAGGGCACGTCGCAGCATGTCCGCGATGCGCTTGGGGTCGTTGGAATTGAGGGAGGCCAACAACAAGCCGCTGGGTGTGGCAGCATAGGTGCCTTGCCGCGTGGTGCCGGGTCTGCCGCCGTAGTGGCCCAGCTCGGCGAACTTCTGGAACAAGCGGCATTCCGGATCGGTGCCCGTGCGGAGGTTTTGCAAGCGATACACCTCGTCCGCCGCGGGGACGAAGTGGGCGGCCAGTTCCCGAACCGTGGGGTCCGACCAGACAGACTGTCTGGCGATGACACCGTTGTTTCAAGTACAGGCCAGCGGGTGGCCATTCATGGCCCACAGCAGAATCGGCTTGTCCTGCTGCTGGGCAGCGATCACCCCATCCCACAAGGTGGGCAGCCAGGGGACCGTCGCGAAGCACAACTCTGCCGACTTCGGACGAATGCGGTCGCGCCACTCCGCCAAGGTCTGGTCGTTCAATTCCGCAGGCGGTGGAGCAGCCGCGGCCAGCACCACAACCAACGAGCCGATAAGGCCCCTGAACATTGATGTCCCTCCTGATGAGCGGGACGCAGTCGGTGACGCGAATGCCCCTTCTTCGGCGCGCCTCCGTCTCCGTTGCCGAAAGCATTGTCTCACACCGCATCGGACGGTCAAGTGAAGTCCTCGGCGCGTTGAAGATGGGGGCGAAGGCGTGGATGGTGAGCGAGCTTCCCTCTCAACCGTGTACCACCCCGGTGGCGGCCGACGGTAGACGCGTGTCCGCCGGCCGGTCGTCAGGTTGCCTCTTGCCTTGCCAGAGAAATCAGCATCGTCTCGGGTAATTTCTCCATGCCGGTGTGCCGGAGCATATTGACGACCTGCGCTGCCGTGTAGTGAGCATGGGTGCAGACGTGGAGAAGGACATCGCTCCGATGAGTACCGAACCGCTTTCCCAAACTGCTTTTCCTGTACACGACTTCTTCCAGCGCGGTGGGCGTGCGGGTGCCGGACGCCACGCGGTGACGCGCTAATCGGGCAGTCAAACGACGAGAGTCGGCGGTTACTTGCGAGCGAACTCAGGCCGAGCGTAGGACTCCAAGAAACCGCACGCCGAGCACCGGTAGGTGCCGATCGGGACGATCTTTTCCTTCGGGACCTTCGTGTTTTGCCAGAAGGACTTTTCCGGCGCCCCCTCGACCCAGGAGCTGACTTTGCGCAGGGCTCCATCAAATTCGAAAATAAACCCCTGCACCATCGCGCCGTTGCACTTGGGACACCGGGTCGGTTCTGCGCTCATGTTCCAACCTCCAATGAAGGAATGGGAGTCACCCGTCTTCCGCCGTCGCGACAGCCGGCCCGCCCAATCCCATCGTCGCCGGGTCGGGAACAGTCTATCCGAGCCCGATGCCGCCGGCACCGGGAGGTGTCGCGTTAGGGGCAGTTCCGGCTGTAGCCCGCGGGGAGAAGGAAAGCATCGCCCCTGTATCTCGTCCGTGCATTAACTGAAGAGGCCATCAGGGGTTCGGCGGCCGGTTCTTGAGAGCTTGTGCTATCCATCCTTCTTGGGGAAGGTGACCAGCGTCGTGATCGTGCCATCGCGGCCGACCTTCCGAACCCGCGGCACCCAGTCCGCATGTCTCTCGCCGTTCGCGTTGGGATACTCCAGCACGTAGAGCGCTCCCCCCTGCAAGGCGACACCGGTCGGCGACCAAGGTCGTTCGGCCTTCAGGATGGTCTCCACCTTACCGTCGGCCTTGATTTTCACCACCCGGCGACACCCAGTAGCGGCCGCATATACGGTCCCCCGGTCATCGACGGCCAACCCCCTCAACGAGGGCTGTTGACTCTCCGGCGTACCTGCCGGGAGGTCTTTGTCGCCACCCGTTACTACCACGGGATCCGCAAGCGTCGTGACCTTCCCGTCCGTCGTAATTCTCAGGACGGCCTTCGGGTAGGAGAGGTAAAGTGCTCCGTCGGGGCCAGCCGCCAGGCCCTTGATCCCGCCGAGCTTCTCGGAGGTCTTGGCGAGGTCGGTGGCGACACGGTCGAGCTTCCCGTCGGGCGTAAGTCGAATCACCTCGTGTCCACCCGGCTGCAACTGCTCCCCGCTGCTGACGTAGTAGAGGTTGCCGTCCTGCAGAACGACCAGCGGGGAACCGCCGTCGGTGATCAGGACCGGTTTGGCGCCGTCGGGCGTCCGCCTCTTGAACCACCGGGGCCAGTGGTTTGACTTTGTGAAATCCACGTGGGCGAAGCTCCCTTGCGCGTCCAAAGCGAGCCAGTGCCCCGCCTCCTTATGGATGTGCGTGAGCTTGCCTGCCGTGTCGATTTTCCACAGACCCGTGTTGATGTCCGCGACGAAAACATTCCCTTGTTCGTCGACGACGATCCCAGAGCTGGGATGAGCGGAAGCCCCCTCCACGAACAGGCCAAGCGCCACCACGGCAGGCAACAGCCGTAGGCAACACGTGTACCGCATCGCGCACCTCCGTCGGATTCTTTGCTGCCGAACGAGCAGCCCGCCGCAGCGGCCGGTAAGATTCTCGATTGCCCTTGGCGCATCGTAGCAGTGCCAAGGCGCGTGCGAAAGAGGCGTTCCGATTGCTTGCTTTTCGCCGGGATGGTCACGGGGGCAAGGTCAGCGCCGCCGGTGCGCCGCGCAGGAGTTGACTGAGCCAGTCTAGGGCCGAACACCCCTGTTGCCAGCACGTCCGCCACACCGACATCAGCACCGCCGGGGCCCGCGCTCCCGCCCAGGTCCGGCTGCCGCCCCAGACCTTGCGCAGGATCACGCCGAAGCGGATCGCCAACTCGGCTCGCCAGTTGCTGGACGATGTGGGTTTCGTCGAGGGGGCCGCCGCAGTCCGGGCAGACGTGGGGTAACGGCGCCTCGTGGACTTCGTCGATCTGTTCGGGAGCAGGGGGCTGGCGATGGGCCTTGGTGCCAGACTCTTGTCCAGGCTTGCGGCCGGGCTTTTGAGGGTCGGGCTTGGGGGGTCCCTTGGCGAAGGGACCGGCCTGGCGCTTGCCGGCGCGTCGGGCTTCTTCGAGTTGCTCGCGGAGAGAATCGATCTCCGCTTGCAGATGGGTGAGGCGGCGCTTCAGCGCTTGGCAGCCGGGACAGATAACGGGTTGCATACCGTCATCGTAGCAAATGGCTTTGCCGTACAGCAGTGGCAGTGGCGCCGGACGCGCTATTCAAATACCGTGTAAGCGGCAAGATCAGTATCGTGCCTTACATCGGCGCCTCGTCGTGGGAGACGAAGTCGATCTCCAAGGAACCGGACACCGGTTCCTTCCAGGGGCAGCGCCGTCATTGCCCGCGGACTGCACGAATTCCTCCGAACTTCCCTTGGCTGGCCAATACACTATTCCCAGTTGTCTTGCACCCTGGTTCAGACAGTGAAGGTTCCTACTCATGGCGCGCACGGGAATTCTTTGGCGATGGCTCGTGGTCGGGCTGGTTTGGGCAGCAGGGATCGATCCTTCTCTTGGTCAGGAAAAAACCCGCGAGCAGCAGCTCGCGGACTTGGAAAAGGAAATCCGGGCCCTGAACAAGAAACTCGATGAGCTCAAAGCAACTACGCTCGCCGCGGCGGATGGCACCATTCCGGCCGAGTGGATGAAGGCGATCAGCTGGCGATCGATTGGGCCAGCCAATATGGGTGGCCGAATTACCGCCATCTCGGTCTACGAGGCTGACCCGTCTACCTACTGGGTGGCCACGGCTTCTGGCGGACTGGTCAAGACGACGAACAACGGCATTACCTTTGACCATCAGTTCGATCACGAGGCCACGGTCTCGATCGGCGATGTCTGCGTCGCGCCTTCGGACCGAAACATCCTCTGGGTCGGCACCGGTGAAGCCAATCCCCGCAACTCGGTCTCCTATGGTGATGGGGTCTATAAATCGACCGACAGCGGCAAGACCTGGAAAAACATGGGACTCAAGAAGTCCTATCAGATCGGCCGGATCAAAATCCATCCCAAGAACCCTAATATCGTCTACATCGGTGCCCTCGGCCGGCTCTACGGGCCCAACGAGGAGCGCGGCCTGTTCAAGACGACCGACGGTGGTGAGACCTGGCAGAGAATCCTCTACATCGATGACCACACCGGGGTTATTGATGTTCAGATGCATCCCACTGATCCGGAGACGCTCTTGGTCGCGACCTGGGACCGGCAACGAGACGAATTCGATGATTTTCTGGGCGAGCCAGCCCCCGATGGCATCGAGCGTTATGACCCGGTGCGGAAGTACGGCAAGGGCGGTGGAATTTACAAGACCACCGACGGCGGAAAGACCTTTCACCGATTGACGAACGGCTTGCCGACGTGCAACCTGGGACGGATCGGCCTCGACTACGCGCGCAAGAACCCCCAAGTCGTTTTTGCCATCCTCGACACGGAAAAGTTCGGCACCGGCCTGCCGCCGCTACTCGTCACGATGGACGCACGCGGGTCGGACGCGCCCGACGGCATCAAACTTACTGAGATCGAGCCAAAGGGGGCGGCGACCAAAGCGGGTCTGAAACCCGACGACCTTCTCACGTCCTTGGATGGAAAGGCGATCCCGAACAACGCAGCTCTGGTTGAAGGGCTTCGCGCCCACAAGCCCGGCGACAAGGTAAAGGTGGCTTTCCAACGTGGAACCGAGAAGAAGGAAGTTGAGCTGACCCTGTCCCGGCCAGGTGGCGGCAGAGCCATCCGAATGCTCAATCTCGGTTTTGCGGCCGAGCCAGCCGAAGGGGGCGGCGTGATCGTTGACGAACTGGCCGTGGATGGTCCGGCGGCCGAAGCCGGTCTGCAGTACGAGGATCTGGTGACTATCATCGATGGCGAAGCAGTCAAGGAACTCTTCCCGCTCATAGGCAAACTAGCCCGGAACCATAAGGAGGGCGACAAGGTTACGCTCCAGATTGTGCGCGGCAAAGAGAAGAAAGAAATCGCGGTCGCGCTGGCTTATGTCGATTTCGACCGTCTCGTGCCAAAGCCGATCCCCGGGTACGTCAAGCGGCCGAACTCTTCCGCCTTCGGCCAGCGCGAAAACGTCCAGGACCAGCAAGGCCCGGATGGCTTCCAAACCGGTGGCGTGTACAAATCGACCGACGGCGGCGAAACCTGGACTCGCGTAAACAGCTTCAATCCGCGACCGATGTATTTCTCCCAGATTCGCGTCGACCCATTGGATGAGAACATGGTCTATGTCTGCGGCTTCGAGCTGTTCCGCTCCAAGGATGGTGGCAAGCTATTCCGGGCGGAGGGCAACCGGGGCGTGCATAGTGATCTGCATGCGCTCTGGATCGATCCCAAAGATGGCCGGCACATGATCCTGGGCACCGATGGGGGGTTCTATCAAACCTACGACCGAGCGGAACACTGGGACCATCTGAACCACCTGGCTCTGGGTCAGTTTTATCACGTGTCGGTGGACCCACGGCCACTCTACCGCGTTTACGGCGGCTTGCAGGACAACTCGAACTGGGCAGGACCGGCGCGGACGCTGCGGTCCACGGGCCCCGTTAACGACGATTGGCTGCTCTTGGGCGGCGGCGACGGTTTTGTTTGCCGTGCCGACCCAACTGATCCGGATCTGGTCTATTCCGAAAGCCAAGGAGGCTTTATCCAGCGCTTGCATCTGAAAACCGGCAAGCAGGCCTTCCTTCGACCCAAACGCGTCCCGGGGCAACCGGAGCACCGCCTCAACTGGAATACGCCCTTCATCCTCTCGTCCCATAATCCCAGCATCTTCTATTGTGCCGGCGAGTACGTGTTCCGGTCAGTCACACGAGGAGAAGAGCTACGAATCATTTCACCCGAGATCACCCGCACGAAGAAGGGAAGCGCCACAGCTCTTGCCGAGTCGCCGCGCAGCGCCGAAGTGCTCTGGGTTGGCACTGACGATGGAGCCGTTTGGGTCACGCGCGACGGCGGCGCCAAGTGGACCAACGTCAGTACTGCGGTAGGCCTGCCGGGGCCACGCTGGGCGGCGAGCATCGAGGCGTCGCGCTTTGCGGACGGCCGGGCCTATATCGCCTTCGATGCACATCGCTCCAATGACGATGAGCCTTACGTCTATGTCACCGAGGATTACGGCCAGACGTGGAAGTCGCTCCGCGCGAACTTGCCCGTGGGCTCAACGCGCTGCTGCTGTGAGGATTTGAAAAATGCCAACATCCTGTACGCAGGTACCGAGTTCGGCGCCTGGATCTCGGTGAATCGAGGCGGGTCGTGGACGAAAATGAACCACAACTTGCCGACGGTTGCCGTCCACGAGTTCGCCCAGCATCCGACAAGCGGAGAGATTGTCGCCGCCACACACGGGCGAAGCCTGTGGCTCCTGGATGTGAGTGCGCTACGGCAGATCACGCCGGAGTTGCTGAAAGCCAAGGCGCATCTGTATGAACCCAATCCAGTCGTGAAGTGGCAGATGGAACCGGGGCGCGGCAACTGGTTTTCGGAGAGCAGCCGGCGGTTTGTCGGTCAGAATCCACCGTCGGGTGCGCTTCTCTATTACTCGCTGGCGCAGAAGGCGGCCACCGCCTCGCTCGAGGTGGTCGATTATGCCGGGAAGATCGTCCGAGAGTTTCCGACAAAGAAGGAACCAGGATTCTACCAAGTCGTGTGGGACTTGACGGAGCGACAACCGCCCGCGAAACCGGCAAGCGCCGCGTCAGCCGCCAAGGGAAGTCCTACAGCAGCGCCTTCAGACAAACCCGCGGCTGGTGGCAAGAGTCCCGCCACTCCGCCCCCGGAGAAAGAAGAGGAGCCGCCGGAAGAAATGCCGCTGTTCTTTGGCGGGCAGTCCACGCGTGCGCCGGCGGGCGTCTATCGAGTTGTGCTCACCGTCGATGGAACGGAGTTGACCCAGTGGTTGCGCGTGGACTCCGATCCTTCGCACCCGGCCCCGGTGGTTGCGGAAGGGAATGAAGGCCCGTGAAGCGGGAGCCGCTTCATGCAACAGGTTGCCCAAGCTGTTGGCGACGCAGGTCCACCGTCTCCACGGCTCGCACGATCAGTACGGCGAGGTAGTTGAGCGGGCATGGGCAGCAGCTATCATGAAGATTGGCGCAAGGCTCACAGATCCGGTGCTGATTGTTCTCCAAATAAGGGATGATCGAGCCGCTCTTGATCTCATGGATGGCTTCGATGAGCTTGGGCAAGTGCATCTCGACCCCGCACTGCTTTCCCAGCGGAGCACAGGGCGGGCCACCCGGCGGCCGCTCGGGACAGCAGCCGCACACCTGCTTGCGGATTTCATCCAGGTACTCGGTAAGCTCGGTTTCCGGAATCATGATCCCCTCCATTCATTTCGAAATTCAAATCTCCACGCTCACGGCGTTCCCATGCCCGCCGGAGTGCGCAGAGCATAGGAGCGGAGCACCTTCATGTAGTTGGCGCGTTCAAAGGGAGCCGGGTCGGTCACCGCACGGTAACTCATGCTCCCTTGCATCTGCCGAATCGAGTCGTACTCGTGCTCTTCCATCCACCGCACCAGCTGGTCGCGGACATACGTAAGATGCTTGATGCCATGTTTCAGCAGGGCGGAAGTCATCATGGCTACTTGCGCCCCGGCCATCATCGCCTTGAGTACATCCTGGGCGCTATGGATGCCGCCGGTGACCGCCAGGTCGGCCCGCACCGCGCCGTGCAGAATGGCCACCCAGTGCAGCCGGAGCAGCAGTTCCTGAGGCGTGCTGAGCGTGAGGGACGACACCACCTCCAGATTTTCCAGATCAAAATCCGGCTGATAGAAGCGGTTGAATAGCACCAAACCATCCACGCCGGCGCTGGCCAGCTCTTGTGCCAGGTTGGCGCGGGCCGAGAAGTACGGACTGAGTTTGATCGCCAGCGGAATCCGGATCTGGCTCTTGACGCGCTTTACCAGCTCGTAATAACTGTGCTCGACCTGGGCGCCCGTCCAATCAGGATGCGACGGGATGGAGTAGATGTTCAGCTCCAGAGCATCAGCACCCGCCTCTTCGATGTCCTTGGCAAAACGAACCCAGCCGCCCGGAGAAGTCCCGTTTAGACTGGCGATCACGGGAATCTTCACGGCCGCCTTGGCCTGACGGATGTGCTCCAGGTAGCCATCTGGTCCAAGGTTGTAATCGGCCATATCGGGAAAGCAGCTCAGTGCTTCGGGGAACCTCTCCGCACCCCGGGAAAGGTTGCGGTTCAAGTCCTGGCTTTCCAGCGATAACTGCTCCTCGAAAAGCGAATGAAGCACGATAGCGGCGGCACCGGCTTCCTCCATCGCGACCAGTTTGTCCAAGTCTTCGCACAGAGGCGGATACTGCCAGCGGACTGTGCAACTTCAGGCCCAGGTACGTGGTGGAAAGATCGATCATGGCTGTCCCTCCTTCCGGGCACCATTGCTCATTGTCGCCCAATGTTCGTAGAGGCGCCAGCGCCGCATCACATCTTCCTGGGCCTCGCTGAGTAACTGCCGCGCCGCCTCGGGTTTGCTCTGGACCAGCATGGTGTAGCGGGTCTCGTTGTAGACGTACTTTTGCAAGGGGAGAGTAGGCGGCCGGGAATCGAGCTGGAACGGGTTCTTCCCGGCCGTGGCCTGACGTGGGTCATACCGGAAGAGTGGCCAATGGCCCGATAAGACCGCCGCTTTCTGTTGTTCCATGCCATGTACCAAATCGTAGCCATGCGCGATGCAGTGGCTGTAGGCAATGAGCAGCGAAGGTCCGTCATAGGCCTCTGCCTCCCGAAAAGCCTTCAGCGTGTGCATATCATTTCCTCCCAGCGCCACGTGTGCCACGTAGACGTTGCCATAGCTCATGGCCATCGCGGCCAGGTCTTTCTTGGAGAGCGCCTTGCCGCCGGTGGCAAACTTGGCCACGGCCGCGCGCGGTGTGGACTTGGACATTTGGCCGCCGGTGTTGGAATAAAAACAGAACTTCGGTTGGCCGAACGTGCAAGATGATGAGTCGGGCACCATGGTCCCGAGCCAACGAACACGCCAGGCGGAATGCGTACTCCGATAGGGGGGACAGGTCGGTCGCATGAAGGATCGTCCGAAGCGCTAACGTGGCAAGGCTCCTTTACGTGGGCGGAGTTTTTCGTGCTTTGGCGCTGCCGGTACGGGAGCAGATAGCGAAGGCTCTTCCGGCCGAAGATAGCGCAACACATCCAACGTGCTGATGACACCGACGAGAACGCCATCGCTGCCCACCACAAACAGATGGTGGACCTTCAGGGCACGCATTTCTTCGATGACCTTACGGGCAGGTGTATCCGGAGTCACTGAGAAAACGACCGGAGTCATGATGTCCTGGACTCGGACCCTATCGACTTTCTCGACCTGGAACCCTTCCGCCAACGATTCTCCACCGGGGGCAATCAAGCGTATACGCTCGTAGGACTCAGGGACCGGTTCCAGGTATTCCACTTTCTCACGGTCATAAACGATGATATCCGCGCGACTCAAGACACCGACAGGCCGGCCTGCCCCGTCGATCACGGGTGCAGCACTGAAGCCTTTGTCGGTCAAGTAGGCGACCGCCTCTCGAACGGCCGCATCCGCGCGAATCGACAGCGGGTCCGGCGTCATGAGAGCCGCAGCCGTATCCGCGCACAACATTAGCCGATCGGAGACTTCGGTCACTGGATGATTCATAGCATCTCTCACTTTCTGTGTTCGCCAGGGGCACCTTGTATCACACCCGAATGGAAGCACCTTGCAACAGACCTCGCCAGCAGCCTTGCCATGCATCCTCGGTCAGGGCTCTCCCTAATGATCGGGCATCGTTGACTACGCAAAGTCGGTGCCGTCGCCTTCAATGACAGGCAACTCGGCGCGGAAAGCGGCGAATTCCTGGGTGATTTGATTCCCATAACTGTGAGGAAAGGGAACGACATCCCTCCGGGTGGTTAAGCGGTGTGCGAATTCGCACGCTTCAGAAATGAGGCCGCACAGTTCGTTCGCCCGGGCGGGCCGGAAATCAGAAAGCATAGGCTCCATCCTCCTCTCATTCACGGTCCGGTTGAAGACATCCGTTTTCGTTGAGCGGCGGTTCGCAGAACCGCGCGCGGTACACAACCGCGCCGTTCTGCGAACCGCCGCTAAGTAGACAGCTGGAGGAAGTCATCGCCGAAGAAAGGAAACGAGCGGAGCAGCCGCATGGTCCAGTGCAGCCAGACGCGGGCCAAGCAGTATAATTCGTCCCTCCTGGCACTGCTGGGCAGCTTGGCGGGATATGGGACGGACTGGCTTTCATCGCCAGAGCCGAAGTGATATAACTTCTTACTCTGCAACCACCCCCGGCAGGACTCGAACCTGCAACCGACGGATTAGAAACCGCAAGCTCGCTTTTCAAACCGTCGTTGCAAGCAGCATCTCGATAAGGACTTACGTTGGCAGGTGAAACGCTTCCGGCTCGGCTTCATTCTTATATTTTACGGGGATTTTCGACGATTTGCTACGGCATCTCTGCCGGTGGCAGAGTTGCACGGCCAAGAAAATGCTCGGCATCGGGCAGCGAATACAATGAAGTAAGGCTTGATCGATGGCTCCCTTTCAAGAAAGGAGGCCAACCATGAAGTTGGTCGAGAAGCTACTCGGCTGGCTTCTGAAGCCTAGTCTAACCCTAGCAGTTAACTCCCGCGCCCACGGGAGGCCGTGACCAGGTTGCCTCGCTTCTGCTGGGACTGGGTGCTCGAAGGGCGGCTAATTCGCGGCAGGCGACCTGGAGCTTCGAGTGCCTGACATCTATAGACGATGACTAGAATGATGATAGCTCGATTAGGGGGGAGCCTATTCGGCACAAGGAGGCATTGCGATGAAGCAAGAAGACCTGATGCATGAAATTGAAGGTGTTGTCACGAGGGTTCTTCCGCTCGTGCCGAAGGATAAAGCCATTGGAAAGAGCGATTTTCAAGTCGTTCTCAATGAGATTCTGGCGTGTCTGCATGAGAATACGAAGATCGGAATCGATGCCATAGCCCAGAAGACAAACAAGGTTATCAGCGATATGCCAAATGAATATGGCCATCTACCCGAAGACACAAGATCGTGGGAAACCGTCATTGGATACTTGTACGCAAAGTATCTCAAAGAGCTAGGAAGGCTTTGAACGTAGAGGACGGGGGCGGCGCTAGCCGACCGCCCCCGCTTGCACAACGTCTTCCGGCATGTGCCTCCGGCCACAGAGCTATGCGGGATTTCGCTCGTGAGGTAATCTGCGCTTTAACGACTCTCGTCACCCCCGCTGATTTCCGGTATCTTTGGTGCTCATGCAACCTCGCCTTCCTCTTCACCATCATCACCATCATCCAGCCAAAAATAAGGCGGCAGCGGTTCGCCAGCGCACTTGATGCAAATCAGCATGTCGTGCTTACCGTCGATTACTTTCGCCAAGTCCTCATCCGGCCCCATGACGTTTGCCAGCAAGGCATTCCCGTCCATAAGAATTTCCATCCCGTGCGCCCGTTGAACGGCCTTCATGTCGATGCCGAGGCGATCAACACTTATCCGCAGGAATAAGGGATGCCCGGCGTGCATGACGCCCTTCCCACAGCGGTGGCAGGGTTTGAAGTCCTTGTGCTTCATGCGGCCTCGATTTCCAGAATCTCATCGCAGTTGTCGTCGTACCGCGCCCAGAATTTCGATAAGGCAGCCTCCCGGCTGCTGGCCCGGATTCTGACGGTCAGTTTCGTGAATTGCCCTAAAATCGGGCAATAAAGGATGCAGAATTCCCTCATGCGGCTTCTTTACCCGTACTCTCGGCCGTAAAGAAACGCTGCCCCTTACCGGACACGGGCTTCACGGTCATGTAATCGAACCCCAACTTGTCTCCGAGCATTTGCCACGCCCGATTCGCATTCTCTTGCGGACTGTCAAACATTGGCGTTCCGCCGGTCAAGAACATTACCGGAGTTGGCTTGCAGGCTTTGAGGAGCTCCTTCAAATCATCTTCCGACATTTCAAATTCCTTACGCATTTTTTCCTCCTTCAGCCCCTCTGCGCAGCGGACGCGAGACGATTGCTGACGACAAGCGCCCGCTGCGGAGAAGAGCCAATGTGGATGGGAAAAGTCGTCAGCATGAGGGGACGCTAGCACGGAAGATCATGCAAGGCAAGGAGTATCGGCGATACTACCGGAAAAGAGCAACGGATTGCTGCTCCGTTGGTTGACGCATCTCTGCCAGAACGCCAAAATCAAAAGTGACAATCAGGAAACGACTTACGCCATTGACCATGCTGAAACGGGGCAGATTATCTCTGCCACTTCAGAAACGCGAATCGACGTAAGTCATTACCCCCGAAGGGACTCGAACCCCTAACCGACGGATTAGAAATCCGTTGCTCTGTCCATTTGAGCTACGGGGGCAAGTGCATGCAAATTCAAGACTTGCGCTGATTTATCAATTTCTCTAATTGGCTTCACTACGCCCCTTACTACGCCCGCCTCTTCCGTACAATTGATAAAGAAGGCCAGCCTGATGTCAGCAGGCCGGCCACAGACACACTCGTGCATCTGGAGTGCAGAGCATGTCCAAATGTCATTCTACGAAACCACCGCATACCAAGCCAGCGAAGCCCTATGCCAGCTACCCGCTCTACGCCCACAATGCGGGCGTATGGGCGAAGAAGATCCGTGGCCGCGTCCACTACTTCGGAGTCTGGGCCGATCCGGACGGAGCCTTGGCCAAGTACCTGGAGCAGAAGGACGCTCTCCACGCCGGCCGGACACCACGTCCGGACACGGAGGTCATTACAGTCAAGGAGCTGGCCAACCTGTTTCTAAACCGCAAGCAACAGCGGGCGGACGTGGGTGAGTTGTCGCCGCGAACCTGGAAGGACTACAAGGATGCCTGCGATGAGATCGTGGCAGCGTTCGGCCAGCAGCGGCTGTTGGCGGATCTGGCTCCCGACGACTTCGGAACCCTGCGAAACAAGCTCGCTCAGAAGTTTGGCCCGCACCGGCTGGCCAAAACAATCCAGTGCATTCGCAGTGTCTTCAAGTTTGCCTTTGAAACCGGCGTCTTGCCGGCGCCTATCCGTTATGGCACAGAGTTTCAGCGGCCAAGTAAGAAGACGTTCCGTTTGCACCGCGCCAAGCAGGGTTCCAAGCTCTTCACGGCTGAGGAAATCCGCCGGATGCTGGATAAAGCTGGTACGCCGCTGCGAGCCATAATCCTGCTTGGCATCAATTGCGGCTTCGGCAACTCGGACTGTGGCAACCTGCCGCTGTCCGCCGTGAATTTAGAGACGTGCTGGGTAGACTATCCGCGTCCGAAGACTGGCATTCCACGCCGTTGCCCGCTTTGGCCGGAGACTGTGCAGGCACTGCGGGAAGCCATTGCCAATCGGCCAGAGCCGAAGCGAGAGGAAGATGCTGCACTCGTCTTCATCACGAAACGCGGCTTCGGCTGGGCAAAGGACATCGCCGACAGCCCGGTAACGAAGGAAACGCGAAAGCTGCTGAATTCGCTGGGCATCAATGGCCACCGGAACTTTTATTGCTTGCGGCACACATTCCGAACGATTGCCGATGAGGCCAAGGACCAGCCGGCGGCCGACTACATTATGGGGCATGAGACATCACATATGTCCTCCGTGTACCGCGAGCGCATCCGCAATGAGCGGCTGCGGACCGTGGTCGAGCATGTCAGACTGTGGCTATTCGGCGACGAAGGAACCAAGCCGGTGGCTGCTGGGATGGACCTTCGGGTTATGCAGCCATCCGGGTAGAATCGCAGCATGCGGGTAGGCGGCTGATCACCGCCGCAGGCCCAGCCGGCCGACTAGGAATCGTCTTCGCCTACTCGCCGGCTGTGGCCGCCCACTGGAAAGGAAGGCGACAAGCATGTCGGATCACTCCCCAAAAGAGCACAAGGCACGTATCGAACGGGTAAGAGCAGAGGTAGCGAAGCACCAAGCCGAGTTACAGGCGCTTGCCGAAGGGATCGCTAAGCCCGAGTTTAAGATGCTCCGCGAATCGCTAACCAGGTACCCTCGGATAAGGGAAACCTGGACCTTGCTGGCTTCGTGCGGGGAAGATGAGTTTCAACAGGTGTTCGGTCGGCTACCACAAGGAGAGGAACTGTACCTCTGCTTTGCCCGGCGACTCATCGATTGGGTGAAAGCCTTGATTGAAGTGAACTGGTGGAGACACGTGGAAGCTCTTCCCAGCAGTGACGAAGCGAAGCAGGAAGCCGTCTACCTCTGCCAGCTCGCGAAGAACGGGCGAGAACAAGAGATGGTTAACAGAATCCAGGAATATGGTCCTAACACCGATCTGGCTGCATTCGGCGCGAAAGTATGCGAATGGCTCCAGGACCAGGACGGCTTGATGAAGGAGATTCGGCATCAGGAGCATCCGGCAAAGAAGAAGCGTACTTCTCTTCTCGAAGTGGATAGGCAAATACGAAGTGGGCAACGCAAAATCTGCCGGTTCTCCTCTCTTGAAAACGTAGAGGCTTCCGAGCGATGGACCCTGTACTGCCATAAATTGGATGGCCAGGTTACCCCGGAACGTCTTCATCGGGCACGCCTAGAGTTGACGGAACGCACGGGCAGAAGTTTGTCGGAAATCAACAGCATGGAGTGGAGGGAATTTGTCGATGGTGTGGTTCAGCATCGGGCGAGCCCGAACGTCGAGCAGTATGTCACCCTCGACATGATGGCCGCCTGAAGTGCGCCCTTGAGGATGGACCAACTGGGGGCCATCGTTATGGTACGGCGACTTCCTCGGCTTGACGACCGCAAATGGGCGGAATTCCTTCCCTCAGCCTTCCCCCCGACGCTGCAAACTGTGCGTGATCGGGAACGAAAAGTGCCGCTGCTTTCAACACATGCCGATGGGATGGGAGCTTCGGAAGAAGCTCATCCCACCAGGACATGTGCCAGATCGGCCTAAGACCTATCACCGTCGGGGTTGGACGGCTGCGTATTTGCACGGGGAAGGCACACCGCTGCACTCCCGTCGAGCAGGAGTACGGGCCGGCAATTAAGCGTGGACCTGCGTCTCGGGAGCCACTGGTACGGGGCGGGAAACGGCCCCACATTCTACCGCGACCTTTGACGATCCCTTCGCGGTTCGCGACGCTTTAAAGCCCGTGTTGCCGCAGCACCGCGAGCAGCACGTCGTTTCCCATCTTCTGCGCCCACGCCCGGGGCGTCGCCCAGGGCTCGGCGTCCGCTTCGACCCGGTCGGCCCCCCGCTCCAGCAGCAGCTTCACCAGCTCCGTCCGACCCCACCGGCACGCCCAACCCAGCGGCGTGCTCTTGAGCAGGTCGTCCCGCAGGTCCGTCCGAGCCCTCGCGTCTAGCAGCGCCGCCGCGAACGCCGCCCGCTCCTCGGCGGTGACATGGTCGCCCATCGTCACGACCTCATGCAGGATTGTCACCCCGAATCGGTGTTGCCGGTTTGGCGGGCCGACGCGCTCCAGAATCATTCGGAAGCAGGTGAGGTAGGTGCTCCGGTCCCACTCGGGATGGCACCACGGGCCGCTCCAGTGGTTCCAGAACTCCAGCGGCGGCTTCAGGGCTCCGTACCACCGGGGGTCGCCGTGCGGCCAGTCCAGCCGTTCCAGCGCCATCCGCAGGATCTCCGGGTCGCCGCCGCGAGCGGCTGCCCCTACGAGTTGCTCCGCCACCGTCCCCGACCCGAACCCGTCATCCGGCAGCCTCGCGTCGCCGTGCTCGGCCAACAGCCGCTCGGCGAGGTCCTTCCGCCGGTAAAAGCCCGCCATCGACGGGTTCGGCTTGCCGCCGAACCGCTCCAGAAGCGCGATCATCTTCTCGTCGCGTTGCCCGTACGCTTCCGACAGCGGCGTACCGCTTGCGTACACCTGGGCGTTCGGGTCAGCCCCCCGCTCCAGCAACAGCTCCGCCATGGCGTGCTTGCCGTATCGCGCGCATTGGTACAACGGCATCCCCCAGGTGAAGGTGACGTCATCGACGCCGTCCACGCGCGCCCGGGCGTCCGGGTCGAGGCCGAGGTTCAGTAGCAGCTTCAGCATCTCCGGCCGGTCGCAATCCACGGCGAGCCTGAGAAGCCAGCCCTGGTCGTCCTGCGGGGTCAGCAAGTCCCCCGCGGCGTGCCGCGCGCGCAGGAACGCCTCGTCACCCAGAATGATCGCAGCGCGCGGCGTGAGTTTCGCCCCGCGCCCACGCAGCAGCTCGACCATCGCGCCCATGCCCCTGGCGCGTTCGGCCGCGTCGCGCAACATTCCGGCCACGTCCAGCGGCGTCGCCCCGTCGTCCGTTCGCGCGTTGACGTCGGCGCCGTGGTCCAGCAGCCAGGCCGCGATCCGCCGAAATAGCAGTGCCGACACCAGATGCAACACCGTCCGCCGGTTACCCGGCATCCGGAACGGGATCAACTCCGCATGGCGGGCTAGCACGCCGACCGCCCCGTCCTCGTCGTCCGCCCGCAGTGCCCGCCGCAACTCCCCGAGGACCTCATCCGCGGCCGATGCGAACACCTCGCGCCGCTGTTCCTCCTCGCGGAGGATAGCGGCGATCTCGGAGTACTCGCGCTCGGTCGCTATCGTGAGCGCGCTGGTCGCGTCGTTATGTGGGCTGATCCCTGCGTGCGCGTCCGCTCCGAACTCCATGAGCAACCGCACCATCTCCGGCATCCGCCCGATCACCGCGTAGTGCAGAGCCGTAAACTCGTAGTTCCAGGCCTCGACCATGCGGACCAGCTCCGGCCTGACTTGGAGCATTGCGCGCACGTGTCCCACATCATTGGCGCGCACGGCCTCGACCAGACGCTTGACAGTCACGCCATCAACGTAGGCCTTCAGCTTCGGCCAGCTGTCGTAGCCGTAACTCCGCGCCAGCGCGAGTTGGGCGTCGTGCAGGGCGAACGTCGCCGCGTCGGCGTCGCGGTAGAATCGCTTCACTTCCGCGACGGCGCCGCCTGCGCCGGCGCAGAACGCCTCCAGCAGCTCCTTCGCCTGGCGCTTGAGCTGGCCTAAGTCCGGCTGTCCGGGCAGGGTGCGGGTGGGTAAAGGGTGCCTCATGACGAACTCCTTTCCTGGCTGCGCGCGTCACGCGTGAGCCGTTGCGCCCGGTGTCCGCTCGCCCGGGCAGAAAAGAGTTCATCGAAGTAACGAAAGGCGTCAGGTCAGACTCAGGGGGACTCGGTCCTTCCCGCGGACACGGCGGCGCCCTGATGCGCCAGATCCAGCATACCAGGAGCGGCCTGTCCCCGGCTATCCCAACTGTCGACATCGTCCTCTCCAATTCATAGTAGGGCGCTGACCTTCTGGGACCCGCTTGCCGTTGACCGCCCAGCCTTCACGTCGGAGCATGGCCGTCAGCCGTCGGTAGCCGTAGGTCGGCCACTGGCAGGCCAGCCGTTCCAGCGCACGCCTCAGCCGGCCCTCATCGGCGGTCGGGACGGCTTCGTGGTAGACGCCGCTGCGAGTCCAGCCCGTCACCGGACAGATGAAGCGGACCGGGTACTCGGCCGCGAGCGTCAGGACGACCTCCCGTCGCGCCTCAGGGCCGATGGCAGCAAGGCCGAGGCTTTTTTTGCGACTTCGAGCTTCCATGGTCAGGCGCCCGACCATCCGCCCCAGCTCGGCGATGCGGTCTTGATCGTGGTCGCGCTGTTCCCCGCTCTGGAAGAGAGTCTGCAGGCCTTCAAGGGCGACTTCCTTCCAGCGGGCGATGAGCTCGGGCTTCAGATTCTGTTCGCGAGCGATCTCGGCCTGGCTCCTCGTACCGGCGAGGACTTCGAGGACGACTTGGGGCTTGAATGCGGGGGTGAAGGTTCGGCGGCGGCGCTTGGGCATGGAAGGATGCTCCTGGGAGGACAGTATTGACTATCGTACTGGTCCAATCTCAGGGGCGCACTTCAGGACGCGCATCGAGGGCGATCTCATTTGCAGCGGCGAAGAGACAGACCCCTACTGTTACGGAGATGGGCAGCGCGTGAAACTTTGCGGCCTGGAGCTGGAGTTTGATGACACCGAGCCGGAGATCCAGCCGTGGTGGCTGCGCTGACAGATTATGGAGTGGCCGGCAGTTCGCCGAAGGCGATCGCGAGATGGGGTCAGACCACCGGTAAGCACTGCTTCAGAGCATGCCGTCAAAGATCGCAATCATTCGGATGAACCCATCAATTCGTGGGTTTCGCCGCTGGACCGTCGCTTAGGGGTGCCCTGACTTGAACGAAGTCAGTCTTGAAGAAGACGTCATCACTCATTTCTTGGGCGAAGTGGTCCCATTGTTCCTTCGGGCTGTAGCCTGCACAACCCGTGCTAAACAACAGGACGCCAACGAGCAGAGAGAGTGGTTTCATTGCCTTAACTCCGCAATCAGCCCTGCTTGGGAAAATCGCCTCGCCCTGTAGCTTTAGAGTTCACTGATAGAAAAGCAGCGCTCATCCCATCTTAGGAACGGCAAATCGATCGCCGAACTTGAGCGCTCTCCACTTTGGAGCCGCTTCATGCCCCAGCAAGAAAAGAGGGGCGAGAAGGCAAAACCTGGCAAGTTGCCAGCGAGAGCTCACGCTGGCGCTTGGCCTCCCTCTCCGGTGATTGCAAAGCCCCTTATACCGGGAGCGAAACCCGGCGTCGCTGCGCGCCGGGCGCGGGGCCGCAAGGGCACGGCTCGGGAATCTGCCCTCATTCTTGGCCCGGCGCGAGTCATCCACCCAACATGTCCAGTTCCCGTTGCATTTGCTCGGCAGTTGCTTTCTGCTTCAAGTACTACACTACGTCTGCGTTACTTCGGCCGCCAGCACCTCGTCCAGCCGATCCTGGATGACACGGGCATCGACATAGGCAATGGCCATCGCCCGGTTGCCGCTGACAACGGCCGGCTTAAAATGCACTTCCGCCGGATCAACCGGCTCGGCCAGAGCAGCGGCAATGTCTGGAGCCGTTCTCGTACTTTCTGCTTGAGCCATTGTTCTCTCGCTTTCGTTGGCTTCCTGGAAATGGGCGTCTCTTCTCTGTTCGGTAGCGGAGCGTTCATCAGGGCGCGGTCTTGCGCTTTCGTGTTACGGGCATCTCGGCGAGTCCGGTCGAGCCATTGCTGGACAGCAAGGGACCTACGTCCACCCGGATGCCGCTGCGCTGGACGATTTCCTGGTTAAAGCTATCGATGGTCGCCGCCAGCCAATTCAGACTGGATGCCAGGTTCTCGATGGCCAGCCAGAGTTTGCGGAATACGTTCATGGTTCGAGCCTTTCGGTTGGGAGTGATGAAAAGCATCTTCTCTGTCCGTCCCGCAGGGGAGCAGTGAGTTAGCTCTGTCCAAGGCTTTCTGGACATTCGCGATAATGCCACTGCTATGTCACGCTCTCGCTTGCTCTTTTTGAATTCTCAGCCGTCCCGTTACTGAGCCTCCGCCGGCAATTCTAGAACATCGCGCGGCAGTCACCGCCTTGCTGTACGAAAGCATTCTCCTTCTCCCCGGTGGTCGGGTACGCCTCGCTCGCCAGCAGCTCCGCCGCCAGCCGCCGGTGCACAAGGGCCCCCGGTGTGAGTCTTACCCGCCGTTGATGCCATGAAAGACCGCAAGCGCTTGATTGCGGAACGTGACATTGCTGTCTCACGGTTCACCTCCAACCGCGCTGTTATTGGCGTCCCGAAGAATCTGAAAGACGTTGAGCGCCGTGAAATTGGATACGCCGAAGGCTGGCCCACCGGTGCCGACGTTCCAGGAATAGGCGCCTAGCCCATGGGCATTCACCAAGTATCCAAAACTTTGGCCCACCGTACTGCCCAAGGAAGCGGTGGTAGTGAAGACTTCCAAAGCGGTGGCCAAGACTTCGGCATCGAGCTCGGTTCCTTTGGATACCAAGAAGAGGCTCTGGTAATAGCTGGCGATCTGCGCATTGGTAAAGGGAGTCAAGTTTGGGGCACCGTTACCGCCGCCATAGAGATTGGGATAGGCCGTAGCCAACCACTCCCCCAACATCTGTCCGCTCGTGGTCAAGCCAAAGCGGCGGATGAGCTGCTGGCCTTGGAGCCCTTCCCAGAAGCTGATCGGCTTCACCATTTGCGCCGGCACGAATTGTCCCACACTCGTCGCCGTGGCCGTGCCTTGCGCCAGCGTGATCACGCCTTCGTGGTTGATCGTGGCGGTGATCGTGTACGAACCTTCGTTGGCGAAGGTGTGGATGCCGCTGACCGTGAAGATGCCGCTGCTAAAGCCATTAGTGCCGGTCGTGCCGCCCGTGTTATCGCCCCACGCGATGTTGGCCGGGTAGTGAGGGTGGCACCTTCCCTACGCCCGACTACGCCCGCGCACAGGTGCGATTAGGGCACCCCAGAATGCAAAAACAACCATACATCCAGTGCTTTACATATGTTCATTCTTTAGAAGTCCGTTGCTCTGTCCATTTGAGCTACGGGGGCAAGCGTCTGAAAAGAAACGATTTATTGCTTTATCATTCCCTTCTTGATTCCGTCCCTGGTAGCCTTACTGACACCCGACACCCTGGCGACATCACATGCTCAGGCCGTTAGCAGCGTCCCCGGCCGCACTCACAGCAACGCCTGTTTTTGAGGAACTGTTGCCACGACCGCTTTCGATTTTACCCCGTCTTCCGTTCGAAACAAACCCCCGAAGCCCTATCCTGATACCCAGTCCCGCTGAATGCGTCCGTTCTTGTTTCGCGGCGGTTCGCAGAACCGCGCGGGGCGCATCTGCACGCGGTTCTGCGAACCGCCGCGAAACGGACACAACCAACCGGACCATGGAGGAGTTCTCGTTGTTTCCTCGCGGAGCGTTAGCCCAACGACCAGAGCCGAAGAACGAAGCCGAAGCCGGACTCGCTTTCATCACGCAGCGGGGATTTGGCTGAGCGAAAGCCATAGCGGATAGCCCGATTACGAAGGAAACACGAAAACTGCTCGACTCACTTAGCATCAACGGCCATTGCAATTACTACGCCTTGCGGCATACCTTCCGAACGATCGCTGATGGGTCGAGGGACCAAGTGGCCACCGACCACATCATGGGCCATGAGATTCGGAACATGAGCAGCGTGTACCGCGAGCGCATCTCCGACGAGCAGCTCCGGGCCGTAACCGACTATGTACGAGCCTGGTTGCTCGGCGACGAAGGAACCAAGCCGGTGGCTGCCGGGTTAGACCCTCGGAACATGCAGGACTCGGAGTAGAAGCGCAACATTCGGGTAGGCACCTTGCAAACGCTGCAGGCCCAGCCGCCCAAGGAGCAATGTCTTCGCCTGCTCGCCGCATGAGTGATCGTCGAGACCTTCACTGGTGGAGGGGTTGAAGGCACCGCCCGTGACGACTCAGTCAGCAACGGAGCGATCACTGACTTGGTCCCCTACGGGAGGTACCTCATGCAGGCTAAACGACTGTGGGCCTTCTGGCAAACGTTGCCGTAGCCTTTCGCCGGCGCGTTTACGTGCCGCGGCTGGCAATGCTTCGTCGAATGGGTTACGGGCTTGGCCCTCGACGCGGAGGAACACACCATCGCGCAGTCACTGGTCGGGGTCGATTGCCCGAGGCCTGGAAGGCGGTGGAGACAGTTATGGAGGTCGGCTACTGGAAGGAGCATAGGCTGGGCTCTGTTGGATATCGGTGGTCACGATGGCCCGTGCTTGGTACCCAGCGGTCTGCCCGAAAGGCCCCTTCATGCGGCCGAGCAAGACGGCGCCCCTCTGCCCCGGAACTGCAGACGTCCCTTCCCGAGGCCGACAATCATGGCGCAGCGTGCCACCGCCGGCAGGCGCTCAGCGTGGCGACGGCGCGGGGTCTGGCTGGCCAAGGCCGCCCACAGACCGAAGAGGACAACCAGGATGCCGAGGATGATCGCATTGCTCATCGCCGCCGATGCCGCCGTGAAGCCCAGCACGAACGGCGAAATGATGAGCCAGATGCCCAAGAGAACATTGATCCAGCTGAGGCCAACCGCGCCTGGCGTTCCCAGCCGGATGGCAGCCAAGATCAGGACGACGATGCCGACGATCAGCATATCCCCCATCGCAGCCGACACGCCGGAGTAGCCCAGAACCCAAGCCGAAATGATGAGCCAGATGCCCGCAAGCACATTGAGCGTGCTGGCCGGTCGGCTGGCGTCGTTCGTACGCCTTGGAAGGTTGTTCATGAAATGGTCTCCCTCTTTCGCGTGGAATCTCCTCGGTACCGATATCGATCCGTTTGACTGAGCACTCGTTGATGTGCCGCGAATGTTGCGCGACTCTGCCGGGTGAAGATCGGAGCCCGTAGTCTGACCAGATTCCTCGAGGAATCGGCAACGGGCAATCCTGACTGGACACCGCCCAATCTTTCTAGATAACAGAGTTGCAATTCATGTGCCGGCCCCCGGGATGCAGCACCCTGAACTGCTAGCACCTGCAAGAGGCGACCTCCAGGCTCGACCGGTCGAGGATGTGGAGTTCACGTTGGCGGTCGCGGATCAGGCTGATCCCGGGGCTTGGGTGACGGGGAAGTAAACGGAGCGGATGGGTTCCCCACTTCGAGGAGTACCTTCCCGTGGTTCAGGCTAGCCTCGATTTCCACGCTACCGAGTTGACCTAACATTCCCGCGTGTTCGAGGGCAGGAATCCTGGGCATTTGCCGTTTTAGCTGTTTGGTAATTGCGGTACGGATAAATGTATACAGATTATATCACTTTCTCTGTCAC
>DATGIQ010000601.1:0-28867 GCA_035295665.1 Gemmataceae bacterium
CTCCCCTGCGTTTCCGCTGCAACGCGAGTTGGCTTCGATGGAAGCGGCTGCCGGGCCCGGTGCTGTTCCCGGCGCAGCCGCACCCCTGCCGCCGCCCGCACCGGTTCCACCGCCTCCGGTGCCGGCTCCAGCCCCGGCTCCGGCACCTGCGCCCGCGCAGGCTCCATGAGGAGCCCATTCGACACAACGGACTCGTTGGGCATGGGCCAATGCTCACCGGCCCTGTCCGATCTGGTATGCGGTCGGATCGATATGCGGAGCCGTGCCACCGAGCAGTTCGGCGATCAATTTCCCTGTCGCCGGGGCCATCGACAGCCCAAGCATGTTATGCCCGGCCGCCACGAAAACGTTTTCCAGAGTCCCCGCTCGACCAATGATGGGCTTACCGTCGGCTGTCATGGGACGCCAGCCATACCACTCTTCCAGCACCGGTTCGGTGTACGGTTCCTGAAGATAGCAGCGTGCCCCGGCACGCAGCAGTTCCAGCCGGCCGCGGTTCAGCGTCGTATCGTATCCGGCGAATTCCATCATGGAGCCCAAGCGATAGCCCGATTTCATCGGTGTGGCAACCACGCGATGCTCTTCAAAGATCAGAGGGATGGCGGGACACGTGGTTGGACGTGGCATGGTGATCGAGTAACCCTTGCCCGGCTGGATCGGGATGCGGCAACCCAGCTGACGCTCAAGCAGCGGCGTCCAGGCCCCGGTGGCAATGACGATGGCTTCCGCAGGCAACGTTCCCTTGGCTGTCACCACACCCCGTGCGCGGTTTCCCTGCTGATCCAATCCTTGAAATCCACACTGCTCGCGGATGGCCACGCCTCGGCTCTGCAACAAGCTCCGCCACGACGCCAACAATTTATCGGGTCGCAAATGAGCCTCACCGCTGTAGTACCAGCCTCCCGCCAATCCGGATTTGAGCGCCGGCTCTAATTGGACTACCGCCTCGCCATCGTAGCGCACGGCCGACACGCCGAAACCCTCGCGCAGCAGTCGATCCGTCTCGGCGTAGTGTTCCATTGGCCTGGCGGAGCGGAACACGAACAAGAGCCCGCGCGTTTCCCATTCGGCATCGAGCGGCTCCTTTTCCATGAGTTCCTGGTAGAGGGACCGCGACGATTGCAACAACGCATGGATGGCCTGGGCTGATTCCATCATATCCTCCGCATTGCACCGCCGCGCAAAGCGGACCAGCCAACTCCAAAGGCTTAGATCGAGCCGCGGTTTGATGAGGAAGGGCGAATCCTTGCGGAAGAGTGCCTTGAGAGCCATGCCGATGGCCCCCGGTGCGGCCAGGGGCAAAACATGGCTGGGACAAACCAGGCCGCAGTTGGCATGCGAGCAGCCTTGGCCGAATTCGCCCTGGTCAATCATCTCGACAGACCAGCTGGATTGGGACAGGTAGTGGGCACAGGCCGTTCCGATCACGCCGCAGCCGACGATGATGACCTTGCCGTGTCCTGCGCTCATGGACGAATTCCTTTCTCGAACGGATCACGCGAGTCCAGCAGGAGCGTGGCCTCTGCCGTAACAAAGGCCTCCCCCTTGATCGTCGGATAGACCCGGCCGTCCACGACGTCGATGGTTCCTTCGAAAACACTCCCGACAATGCTCTCTTGCCGCCAAACCTGCCCTGGCGCCAGCTTTCCGTCGGCGTACAGGCAGGCTAATTTGGCACTGGTGCCGGTGCCGCACGGTGACCGATCGTACGCCTTACCAGGACAGAGCACAAAGTTTCGGCCATGCACATCCGATCGCGGGGACGGACCAAAGACCTCGATATGATCGATTTCCTGACCATCCTTCCCGGTAATTCGTTGCCGTTGGAGAGCTTGCCGAATGGCCCAGGTGAAGTCAGCTAACTTTTCGACGTTCTGAAGAATCAGGGGCTGCGGTGAATGGTTGACCAAGAAAAACCAATTTCCACCCCAGGCGATATCGCCCACGACTTGCTCATACCCCGGTACCTCCACCGCGACATCTTTGGCGTACCGGTAGCTCGGCACATTGCGTACCGAAATGCTACCGGACGGGTCCAAGGATCCGATTACTTCGCCGACGGGTGTGTCGATGCGGTGCTCTCCTGGCTGGATCCTGCCGAGATAGGCGAGGGTGGCCATCAGACCGATGGTGCCGTGGCCGCACATTCCAAGATAGCCAACGTTGTTGAAAAAAATGATTCCGGCCGTGCACGAAGAGACAGCCGGCGGACAAAGCAAGCCGCCAACCAGGATATCCGAGCCGCGCGGCTCGTTGACGACGGCGGACCGCAGCCAGTCGTGTCGGTCTTGCAGAACCCGGCGGCGCTCGGCAATCGTTCCGCTGCCCAGTTCCGGACCGCCATCAATGACAATCCGGGTCGGTTCTCCCCCAGTGTGTGAGTCCATCACCTGAATGCGTTGTATCATCGTCATGCCCTTCGGGAATTCAAGCGGGGTGAGATCCCTTGGACCACACTAGCGGGTCTGCCGTTTTCGGACAGACTCCCCCGAATTTTTCCCAAAAAACTAGACGCGCATCCCCCCGAGAGACACTAATAGGGAAAGACCCATTTTTCAGAGGCTGACCACCATGCCACACGGACAATTGGACTGTGTAATGGGCCACCTGCGACGGGTGGCAGGTTTGTCCGCAGCACAGCGGCGGACCGATGCCGAGCTTCTCGAACAGTACGTCGCCACCAGGGACGAGGATGCGTTTGGCGCCCTGGTTCGCCGGTATGGCCGGCTCGTGCGCTCGGTGTGCCGGCATGTACTACACCACGAACAGGACATCGACGATGCCTTCCAGGTCACGTTCCTGGTCTTTGCTACCAAAGCCGCCTCCATCCGAAGCACGACCTCGGTGGCGAGCTGGCTGTATGGAGTTGCTTACAGGACCGCCATGAATGCCAAAAGAGTCCGACGTCGCCGCAGTGAAGAACTGCGGGAAGTCGAGGGGAGCACCACGCAGCAACCCGTCATGGAAGCCGCGCTACGGGAACTCCAGTCCATCCTGGACCATGAAGTTCATCGTCTTCCCGAAAGGTGCCGGGCCCCCTTCGTGCTCTGCTGCCTGGAAGGGAAGAGTCGAGCCGAGGCCGCGGCTCAACTGGGCTGGAAAGAGGGCACCGTGTCGAGCCGTCTGGCAGAGGCCCGGAAAATCCTCCACCGACGGCTGGTCCGGCGCGGTGTGGTGTTTTCGGCCGCGTTGTGTGCCGCCGAGTCGGCCCGGGTCGCCGCGTCCGCAGCGGTGTCTCCCGCACTGGTCCGGGCCACCATCAAGAACGCCAGATTGTTTGTGGCCAGCAAGAAACTCGCGGCCGATGTCGCTTCCGCCGAGGTCGCCAGCTTGGCCAAAGGAGTCTTATCCAGTATGTCCATGACCCCGCTCAAAATCGCCACGGTCGTGCTGTTCACGGTAAGCTCCCTGGCCGGTGCATGCGTGCTCACCGGCCAAGTGCTTGCTGGCAAGTCTCCCGCTCAACAGGAAGCCTCCCCGTTGCCTGCTCCGCAGCGCAGCCAATCCACGGTAGCTCTTCCAGGGAAGACCAATCCGGCAACCACGGGTGCAAACGAAAGCGACGAAAAAACTGTGATCTTTAGTGGCCATGTGCTCGACCCCGAGGGCCGGGCAGTGGTAGACGCTAAGCTTGTTTTTGTTTACTCCTCGGTAGAGCGAGTCCCGGAAAGGGTCTGGGCCACGACCAGCGCGGACGGGGCATTTCGTTTTTCGGTATCGAAGAAGATTGAGGAGGCGGCTCTGCGAGGGAACCCTTGGGATCATACCTACGTTGTTGCGGTCGCCCAAGGATATGGCTTCGCCTGGGCACAGGCCCGTCCCGATCAGCCGAGTGAGTTGGCGCTGCACCTTGTCAAGGACGACGTGCCGATCCAAGGGCGCGTTCTCGATCTCCAGGGTAAGCCGGTCGCGAACGCCACGGTCCGGATGGAAGACACGCTGTACGTGCCTACCACGGCCACACTGGATTCTTGGTTGGAAGCGCTCAGGACCAAGAAGCAAAACCCGAACCGCATGGACGATGCCGTTTTCACCAGCTTGCATAGCCCGGCCTTTGCTACTTTGTTTCCGCCGGTGAAGACTGGAGCTGATGGCCGGTTTCGCATCCAAGGAATCGGACCGGACCGCGTCGTGAGTCTCATTGTGGAAGGCCCGGAGATTGCCACCCAGCAGGTCAAGGCAATCACACGACGGGTGGACAAGATTCAGCTGTCGTCGCCGCTTGGAGGCAACGTAACCTACTCGGGTGCAACCGTTGACGTTGTGGCGGCACCGACGCAGGTCCTTATCGGGGTGGTCCGCGATAAGGACTCCGGTAAGCCCCTTGCCGGTGTAACCGTGCGCAGCCAGCGGTTGGGCGGCGCCTATGACCTCAACGGCCTGGTCCGAACGACGACCGACGAGGACGGACGTTACCGGCTCGTGGGCCTTCCCAAGCGGTCCGGCAATGCGATCATTGCCGAAGCCTTCGGCCACCTTCCCCGTGCGAGCGACCTCCCCTATCTTGCGGTAATCAAGCGCATCGAGCCGGCACCAGGCCTTGAGCCGGTTCACCTCGATCTGGGATTGAAGCGTGGCGTCTGGGTTACGGGACGGGTTTTGGACAAGGAGACCGGCAAGGGCGTGCAAGCAGGGTTCGATTATTTCTGTTTCCTGGACCACCCGCTCGCGGCCGAGCTGCCGCAGCTGGGTCATGTACCGGCGGACTGGACACAGAAGGACGGGACGTTCCGGCTCGTGGCCTTGCCGGGTCGAGGGGTGATCGGTGTGCGTGCTCATGAGGACAAATACCGCATGGCCATGGGCGCTGGGCAGTTCAAGGATAAGCTGGACAAGGGCGGCCAGCTCCTCGGAACAGCGCATTACTCTCTCTATCCGGGGAACTTTCACACGCTTGTCGAGGTTACGCCCAAGCCTGAAGACCGATCGGTCACCTGCGACATCGTCCTCGAACCCGGCGCCAGACTCAAGGGAACAGTCGTCGACCCCGACGGCAAGCCAATCTCTGGCGTCCGCGCGGCGGGCCTGCGCGCGATGGCGTACTGGGAGCACGACCCATTGAAGGATGCCAAGTTCACGCTGATGAGTTTGAGTCCGAATGAACCCCGCTTGCTCCAGATGGTCCACGAAGCCAAGAAACTCGCTGGCTGGCTGTTGGTCCGCGGCGACGAGCAAGCCCCGGTGCGCGTCCCTCTTCAACCGTGGGGAACGCTCACCGGCAGGCTCTTGTCACCCGACGGTCAACCGGTGACGAATGTTTCAATCCATTCTGGTTCCCGGGTTCGTCCGGACGGTGCCCCGGCAGGCTCCTTCCCGCAAAAGATCGATGTGGACAAGAATGGCCGGTTCCGGATCGAAGGCCTTGCGGCCGGGCTGGTCTACAACTTGGTGGTCGGCAAGGGGGGCTCTCGCGTGGCCATCGGGAACGAGAAAACTGTGGACCTCACGATCCGACCCGGCGAAACCAAACACTTGGGTGATCTGGAAGTGAAGTGGATGGATTAACCGGGAGCGAGCCACCAATGGAATCACCAGCGAGAATCGGTCCATCGGGAGCTGTCGGCACTTGGGCCGTTTATGTGCCGAGCGCATCGGCGCCCTGGAACCTCCGCCGCGTGGTCCACCTGCACCGCCGGGCTGGCTTTGCGGCGACGTGGAACGAAATCCAGCGTGACCTGAGGGACGGGCCCCAGGCCAGTGTGGATCGCGTCCTCGCCGGCAGGGCCTCCAGCGCTGGCGTGCCGGAGGAGTTCCAGAGCACCGCAGACCTGCTGGGCGAGACCGCAGTTGCCTCCGGTGATCCGGCACGACTCAAGGCGTGGTGGATCTACCGGATGCTGTTCGGGCCGGACCCGCTGACCGAACGGCTGGCCCTCCTGTGGCACAACCACTTCGCCACCAGCAATCTCAAAGTCGAGAACCTCGGCCTCATGCGGCGACAAAATGAACTGTTCCGCAACCTCGGCCGCGGTTTGTTTGGGGATCTGCTGAACGCCGTGGTTCACGACCCGGCCATGTTGATTTGGCTGGATGCTCCGAGCAATCGTAAGGGCCATCCCAACGAAAACCTGGCGCGCGAGCTGATGGAGCTGTTTAGCATGGGCATCGGCCATTATACCGAGCACGATGTCCAAGAAGCCGCCCGCGCCCTCACCGGTTGGAGTCTGGAGGAGGAGCTTTTTGCCGAAGTCCCGGTCCGCCACGATCCAGGCCAAAAGACGATCCTTGGCCACACCGGTCCCTGGAAGGGCGATGATCTGGTGCGGATGGTTCTGGAGCATCCAGCGACCGCACACCGCCTGACCGGGCGGATCTGCGAACTGTTCTTGAGCGAGCCGATGCTCTCGACCGCTGATACCCGTGCCCTTGCGGATGGCCTGCGCGCGCGCAACCTTGATATCGGCTGGGCCGTGGAGACAGTTCTCCGGTCGCAGAATTTCTTCGCGGACCGCAATCTGGGCAACCGCGTGATGAGCCCGGTGCAGTACATCATCGGCGCGGCTCGCGCTCTGGAATTGTTTGAGCCGCCGTCAAGCACGCTCGTACTGGCCGAGTGGTGCAGCCAACTAGGCCAAGATCTGTTCTATCCACCCAACGTCGGCGGCTGGCCGGGAGGCCGATCCTGGTTGACCACGCGCGCGGTCATCGGCCGGGCCAATTATGCCGCGGCTCTGGTGGAGGGGAAGCGTGTCGGCCGTCCGGGTCCGATGAAAGTGCTTGCCTTGGCCGAGCGCTACGGGGAGCAGGACCTTGTTGCCTTCTTTACCCGCCTGTTGCTCGGAACCGACCCAACACCGGCGCTGCGCACTCGGTTGGAGACGGACACGGCGGACGCCGGCCGGCGAGCTGTGGCCCGGATCTTGGCCATGCCGGAAGCGCACCTGATCTGACCGTTTCACCTGGGGAGACGTTCATGGTTACCCGACGCGATTTCTTGAAGCACTCGTCCCTGCTCGCTCTGGCCCCAACCATTCCGGGTTTCCTGGCCCGAACCGCCCATGCCGCTGCCCCGCAGCGCGACCGTCGAATCCTGGTGGTTCTCGAACTAAACGGCGGCAACGATGGCATCAACACCGTCGTGCCGTTCGCCGATGAAGGGTATGCCAAGCACCGGAAGACGCTGCGTCTGCCGAAGGACCGGTTGATCAAGGTGAACGATGAGATCGGCCTACACCCGTCGCTCGGCAATTTCGGCAAGTTCCTGGAGGCAGGACAGCTTGCGATTATCCAGGGCGTCGGCTACCCGAACCCGAGCCGCTCGCACTTCCAGAGCATGGCCACCTGGCACACGGCCCGCCTCGATCCGGAGGAACACAAAGGCCCGGGCTGGCTCGGACGCGGTCTCGACGCGCCCGGCCGGCGCAGCTCGGCCTTGTTGGTAGGTTCCGGCCCGCCGCCCGTGGCCATCCGGGGCCGGCGCTGCAGCGCCGCGGCCATCGATCGGCTCGAAGATTTCGCCCTTGACTCGGGAATCGATCCGCGCAAGGCCTTGGCAGAGGGCGAGCCGGCCGACGAGATGGCCGCGTTTGTTCAACGGAGCATGCTGGACGCCTATACCACAGCCGATCGCCTGCAACGGCTCGCGGCGATTCCGGACAGCAGCCGGTACCCACAAAGCGGCCTCGCCGCACGGCTGCGGATCATCGCGCAGCTGCTGAAGGGGGGATTGGATACGCGCATTTTCTACACGCTTCAGCCCGGCTATGACACCCATAGAGCGCAGCTGGCTCCGCACAGCAATCTGCTATTTGAGCTGTCGGCCGCTCTGAAAGCCTTTCTGGACGACCTGGCGGCCGCTCAGCTGGCCGACCGCGTCGTGGTGTTGCTCTTCAGCGAGTTTGGCCGCGCAGTCCGAGAGAACAGCTCGGGCGGTACCGATCATGGCACCGCCGGCCCAGTCTTCCTTGCCGGAGCCAATCTCCGCGGCGGAATTGTGGGCGGAACTCCAAGCTTGCTTGATCTGGACCCCAACCACGGCGACTTGCGGCGCACGCTCGATTTCCGGCAGGTCTACGCCACGGTACTCGAGGATTGGCTAGGGCTGCCGGCCCATGCCGCGCTGGGCGGGTCCTTCGAACACCTCCCGGTGTTCCAAAGCTGAGCCCATTCGATTTTCGTTACCCTATCCGATCAAGTCCCATTCCGGCTGGATGAACCCAGCCCGGTATTGCCGCTACAGGTTATTCTTCTTGTCAATTCAAAGGAGAGCCAGTCATCCGGCGCCATTTTCCTCAGAATACACTTTTCCTTCCGCTTCTTCCTTGTGGTACCATGAAAGGTGCCGACGGCACAACCAACGCAAGACGGGGGTGACACCGATTGCTCCTTTCCCTTTCGAGTGAAGCGGGGGCTTCCGATGCAAAGCGTTTTGAGCCTGATCCTGGGCGGCGGGCGCGGTACCCGTCTGTATCCCCTCACGCAACTCCGCAGCAAACCAGCCGTTCCGATCGCCGGTAAGTATCGGCTGATCGATATTCCGATTAGCAACTGCATCAACAGCGACATCAACCGGATCTACATCTTGACGCAGTTCCTGAGCGTGAGCCTGCACCGGCACATCGCCAACACATATAAATTCGACCCGTTCAGCCAGGGATTCGTCGAAGTGCTGGCCGCCCAGCAAACGAACGAAGCGGCGGACTGGTACCAGGGAACCGCCGACGCTGTCCGGCAAAATATCCGCTACATCCAGGAAGATTGGGCGCACGAGGTGTTGATTCTCTCCGGCGATCAGCTCTATCGGATGGATTTTCGGCAGCTGATCAAGGTCCACCGCGAGGGCCAGGCCGATGTGACGATTGCCGTGCTGCCGGTGTCCGCCAGTCAGGCGGCCAGCTTTGGGATTGTCCGGCTGGACGACACCGGCCGGGTCGTCGGTTTCGTCGAAAAGCCGCAGACCGAGGAACAGCTCAAGCCCCTGTGCATGTCCGAAGATTGGATTCGGCAGCACGGCATCGAGAGCAAGGGGCGGCAGTACCTGGCAAGCATGGGCATTTACCTGTTCAATCGCGACATCCTGATCCGATTGCTCAACTCGCCCCCTTTGGCCACCGATTTTGGCAAGGAAGTGTTCCCGCGCAGCATCCGCACGCATCATGTTCAGGCCCATCTGTTCGATGGCTACTGGGAAGACCTGGGGACGGTCAAATCCTATCACGAGGCCAACCTGGCCTTGGCCAGCGATAAACCCCCGTTTGATTTTCATAGCCCTGAGGGGGTCATTTATACCCGCATGCGCTTTCTGCCCGCTTCCCGCATGAGCGATGCCCGCCTGGAGCAATGCCTGGTCAGCGACGGTTGTGTAATCCAACCCGGGACGCGCCTGGAGCGGTGTGTGATCGGCGTCCGTAGTCGCATCGGCCAGGGTGCCACCCTGCGCAACAGCATCATGATCGGGGCCGATCGGTTCGAGACCGAAGGGGAACGAGGGGAGAATCGCCGTCGGGGTATCCCCGATTTCGGCGTGGGGGACGGGTCGACCGTCGAACAAGCCATCTTGGATAAAGATTGCCGCATCGGCCGCAACGTTCAGATCGTCAACCGGCGGCGACTGCAAACCGATGACGGGACGAATTATGTAATCCGGGACGGGGTCGTAGTCATCCCCAAGGCGAGCATCGTGCCCGATGGGACGGTCATCTAATCTTCCTCGTCCAGCTGGTGGAAGCAAGGTTCACCGATGCACCCATTGGGACAGATCACCTTCGAGCACGTGTCGATGACCGGTGGTGTCGCCTGGGCCTACGCTGGCCGGCTCTTGGGCGCCGTGCTGATCGTGGCCGCGGGCTGGTTGGCGGTTCACTTCTTGGTCGGCCCGATCCGGCACAGGGTGCAGCGGAGCCGGGCCGATCCGTCCGTGGCTTCGTTTGTGGTGAACTCGCTCCGGGCGGCTATCGTCGTCGTGGTGATCCTGGCCGTGCTCCAGCAGCTGGGGGTCGAGACCACGTCCTTGCTGACGGTGCTTGCCGCCGCGGGCCTGGCCGTGGCGTTGTCGCTGCAAAGCTCGCTGGCCAACTTCGCCTCCGGGCTCCTGGTTTTATCCTTTCGGATGGTCCGAGTCGGCGATCAAATCGAATTGGGTGATATCCGCGGCAAAGTTACGGAGCTGCTCCCCTTTCATATCGAGCTGATCACGGCAGATAACCAACGGATCACCGTTCCGAATACGCAACTCACCAATTTGCCTGTCCGCAACCTCACTGCTTTGCTGACCCGCCGGGTGCAATGGCTGTTGCCGCTCAAACCGCAGGACGATCTGGAAGCCGTCAAGAATGCGTTGCTGACTTCGCTCCGGGCCGACACGCGGATTTTGGCCGAGCCACCGCCCCAGCTTTACTTGCAGGAGTGGAGCGAAGACAAACGCCTCCTGGCGATCACCGCCTGGACCGCAACGCCGGATGCATTAGCGGTGCAGCAGGAGCGGCTCGAACCCCTTGGCCAACGTCTGGAGGAGCTCCGCAAGGAGCGGACGGGGGTTAGGCCATGACACCGTAAGCATGCGGCGTCTTGATGGGCTCCTTTTGCTCAAAGCGAGCCAAGCGCAGCGGGGTAATGTCGAGGGTTGTCGCTTGACGGTGGACGATCAGCTCGGCCATCAGCTGCCCGACGATCGGCGACATTTTAAACCCGTGGCCACTGAAGCCGACTGCGCAGTAGACGCCCTCCAGGCCAGGACAGCGGTCCAGGATCGGGTGCCAGTCGGGCGTGATCGCATACAGGGCCCCGTAACCGCCCCGGCCGTAGCCGCGCTGCATGGCGGGATAGCGTCGGCTCAGGCGTTGCCGCACGCCGGGAAGCCAATCGCCGTCGGCCGCCTCGTTGTAGTGATCCGGATCGACCGGGTTCTGCACCTCCTCCCCGGCAATGCTGCCCGCGTGCAGGATATCCCCATGCGTGGGCTTGAAGTAAAGTCCCTGCACGAAGTCGCCGTAGACCGGGCAAGAACGGCCGCAATCAGTTGGCCGGCGGTAGAGGGCGACCTGGGTCCGACATGCCTGTACCGGAAGCGCAACGCCAATCTTTTGCGCCAGCCGTGCCGCCCATGGGCCGGTCGCCAGAATGATCGTCCTGCAATGGTACTGCCCTTCAGTGGTCTCCGCACCCAGGACGCGACCACCTTCGAGGAGGATGGCTTTGACTTCGACCCCCTGGCGGATGTCGACGCCCTGCCGGCGCGCGGCCTCGGCAAACGAAGCCACGACCTGCACCGCCTCGACGTAGCCCGCTTCAGCCTCATAGGCCGCCAGCTCATCCTCGGCAAGGCAGGCGTTCGGGTCGATGTCCGCCAGCTCCTGACGTGAAACCATGCGTACATCAATCCCAAGCTCGCGCTGCATGGTCACGTTGGCTTCCAGACCGGATCGGTCGCGCTGATTGACGACAACAACCATGCCGGTGTGTGTGAATACTGGTGGACCGCCGACCGCATCGTCGAAATGCTCAAACACTCGCAAACTTTTTTGGGCCATCTGAGCAGTCAGCCGGTTGGAGTAGTGCTGGCGGATGATGGCTCCGGACTTGCCACTGGAGCCGGCGCCCAGGTAGGCCTTTTCCAGCACGATGATCCGGCCGGCGCGGTGCTGAGCCAGAGCATGCGCAATGCTGACGCCCATGACACCACCGCCCACGATGAGGATATCGCAGGTTGGCATGGTTTATCCCCACAGGATCCGAAGCCTTTCCTATTTTTGCCTACCGGCTAATGTATTTGGCAGAGGAGATCCCACCAGCCCGAATCGTTAGCGAAGAGGTTCCGTACTGGCGCTTCGGGCTAGCATAGTCACAGAATTCATCGAGAGTCGGTGGCAGCGGCTTCGGCGGTATGTTATGGTGGAATCTTCACACGGTCTTTGCTGAGGGAATTCCGGATGACGGCACTGAAACTCGTGGTGGTGACATTGGCGGCGGTCCTATGGCTAGGCTTTGCCCGGCCTGCCAAGGCGAAGGAACACGGTTTCGTGGAGCGCGTTCACAAAAACGCGGATGGCAAGGAGGCGAAGTATGTTTTGTTCGTGCCCCAAGGCTACACCGGCGCGAAGCCCTATCCGCTGCTTCTTTTCTTGCACGGCGCCGGTGAACGGGAGGGCGGCAAAAAGGCTCCCGTCGACGTGGGCATCGGCCCCGCCATCAAGAAGCTTGGCGAAGAACAATTCCAGTTTTTCGTGATCATCCCACGCTGTGAGGCCAACCCTCACAATTGGCAAGCAGACGGTCCCGATGCGCAGCGTGCCCTGGCCATGCTGGGCGAAGTGCAGAAAGACTACAAGATCGATGCCAAGCGGATTTATCTCACGGGCCTGTCGATGGGCGGTTTTGGGACGTGGAGTTTGGCCGCCAAGTATCCCGATCGCTGGGCGGCCATCGTTCCGATTTGTGGCGGCGGCAACCCGATGCAGGCGGAGAAGATCAAGGATATTCCCTGCTGGTGTTTTCACGGCCAAGCGGATCCAACGGTTAACGTTGAGCGTTCACGGAGCATGGTGGAGGCGCTCAAGAAAGCCGGCGGGCATCCCGAGTACACGGAATACCCGGGCGTCGGCCATAACAGTTGGGACAAGGCCTATGCGACGCCGGAACTATATACCTGGCTGCTCGAGCAGCATCGGCCCTGAGTGGTTCATCAACTCCGGTCTAGCCGCGCAGCAACAGCGAGCGCTCGCCACCGGCTCGCGGCCATACCCCGGACTTACTTTGTGGGAGGAATATTGCTATGCCGAAATCCAAGGTCAACCGTCGGGATTTTCTCAAAACGACCGCCGCCGGAACGGCCGCCTTATCGCTGACCGCCGCCAGCGCCAGTCGGGTGCTGGGCGCCAATGACCGCATTGGCGTCGCCTTCCTGGGCACCGGGGGCCGCTGCCAGGAACACATTGGCATCATCACGAAGCTGCAGAAACAAAACAAGGGAGTGGCCGCGGTGGCCGTCTGCGATGTGTGGGATGGTAACACGGAAGCGTATCCGGGCGGACGGGGACTTTATCCATCGGCCGCCCGCTGCGGGCTGAAGGCCGAGGACAAGGATCATGTCACCAAGGACTATCGCCGTGTTCTGGATCTCAAGGAAGTCGATGTGGTCTGCATCGCCACGCCCGATCATTGGCACGCCAAGATGTCGATCGATGCCGCCGCCGCCGGCAAGGACGTCTATTGCGAAAAGCCCATGACCAAGACCATTTCCGAGGCGCACGCCGTCGTCGATGCGATGAAGAAGCACAACCGTGTGATGACGGTCGGCGTCCAGTCGATGGCGGATCCCACGTGGCGAAAGGCAAACGAACTGATTCGGAATGGCAAGATCGGCCATATCGCCCAGGCACAGACCAGTTATTACCGCAATTCCTCGGTTGGGCAATGGCGGTATTACAAGCTCACCAAGGACATGACGCCGAAAACCGTGGATTGGGACATGTTCCTGGGCCACAACTTCAGCGTTGAGTCCGGCGTGCCGCTGGGCCCGAGTATTCCCTTCGACCGGGCCATTTATGGCCAGTGGCGTTGCTATTGGCCGTTCGGCGGCGGAATGTTTACCGATCTCTTCGTGCATCAAACGACCCATATGATCGCTGCCATGGGCGTGCGGTATCCTGCTCGTGTAGTCGGCGCGGGTGGCCTGTACCTGGAATATGACGGCCGCGATGTGCCCGATGTAGCCACCGTGATTGCTGATTACAATGAAGGCTGTCAGCTCATCATCACGGCCACCATGATCAATCGGTATCCCATCGAGGAAGTAATCCGCGGCCACCTGGGCACCATCAAGTTTGTAAACGGCGGATTTGAAATCATTCCGGATGATCCCAAGGGAGGAGCCGGCACCGCGGCACGATTGGAGAAATCGATCAAGGGCGAATTTGTCGATTGCAACCCGCCCAAGGGGAATCAGGATACGCAGGCCCTGTGGGAAAACTATCTGGAATGCGTCCGCAGCCGCAACCGAGAAACGCTGAGCACACCAGAACTGGGCGCCGCGGCATTCACTACTGTCAACATGGGGGTGCAGAGCTATCGAGAGGGGAAGGCATTCTTCTGGGACAAGGAACAACGCAAGCCGATCCTTGCCGACGCCAGCTGGTCCCATCATTGGGAGCAGCGCAGCAAGAAACACGGCAAACCGAATCAAGTCATCGGTTGGCACGCCGATGAAGTCGGCAGCTTGCTGGAGCCGCCGGACTACCAGAAGCTGGCAGGTCCGTGGGTCAACGGGAAGGATCCGGCGGATGGGATCGCCAGCCGATAGGAATCGTTTTCTGCCGCTTCGCGGCGGATCGCAGAACCGCGCGGTTCTGCGATCCGCCGCGAAACTCTAAGCTGCATGCGGCGGAAGCCAGGTGAGGATTTCATGCGCGAGTGGCGACTGGCGGAACAGAGTCATGCCGTGATCCGAGCGCAGCGCTGGGAAGTTGCCGTGCTGCCGTTCGGGGCGACGGAGCCGCATAACTTGCACATGCCCTATGGCACTGACAATTTCGAGGTGGAAGCGATTGCCGACCGCTGCTGCGCGAAAGCCTATCATGCCGGTGCCCGTGTCCTGCTCCTGCCCACCGTTCCCTATGGCGTTAACACCAATCACCTGAAGGTGCCTGGGGCCTTGGCCTGTAGCGTCACCCCGAGCACATTGCTTCGGATCTTGACCGACTTGGCCGATTCGCTCGAACGGCAAGGCGTGCGCAAATTGGTCCTGCTGAATGGCCACGGAGGAAATGAGCTCAAGCCCTTGATGCGGGAACTGCACCACCGCAGCCGCGTCGTGCTATTCCTATGTGATTGGTTTCGTATGGCCCAGGATGTTTATCCGCAGATTTTTGAAAAGCCCGGGGAACATGCGGATGAAGTCGAGACGAGCCTGGGCCTGGCATTCTTCCCGGAGCTTGTCCACATCGAATTGGCGGATGATGGCGCCGCACGGCCGAGCCGCTTCGATGCCCTCAATCGCAACTGGGTAAGCATCACGCGTCCCTGGCATCTGGTCAGCACCAATACGGGGCTCGGAGATCCACGCACAGCTACTGCGGAGAAGGGACAACGTCTAATGGACGTGCTCGTCGAGCGTTTGGCAACATTCCTGATCGAGTTGGCCTCCGCACCGCTAGACGACAAATTCCCGTATTGAAACAGGGTGATCTCTACTCTGGATGTCGCCATTCGCATATCATTGCTCACACATATCCATCGCATTGCTCATGCGTAAAGGATGTTAGCCCAACAATTGCGGGCGTGCCAGCCACTTGCAGTACCGTAGTCCGCCCATAGAATTCCTCTGTTGGTATTCTCATTGCTACAGGAGTTGAAATCATGGCCAAGACGCGCACCCGGCGATCGAAGGGTGGAGAAACGGTTAGTGGCTATTTTCGCAAAATCTTTGCGCAACATCCGGAGTTGCTGGATAGCAAGAGCAACCAGGTGCTTGTGGAGCGTTGGAAAGCGGACCATGGTGCGACTGCCATGCCCAACCCCATCCGCTCCAACCTGGCCAACTTGAAGAGCCTGCTGCGGAAGCGACGCCGCTTGGGGCTTGGCATTGGCGAGCAGTCGGCCGCTCCGGCCGCAGTAAGCACGCGCAGCCGGGCCAGCAATGGCCTGGAAACGCTCGAAGAACAGATTGACGATTGCTTGACGATGGCAAAGAACCTGGACCGAACGGGGCTCGGAGAAGTGATCGACCTGCTCCGCATGGCGCGCAATAAAGTGGTTTGGAGAATCGGGGAATAGCACTCCACTGCCTTCGATAGCGGCTGATCCTCCACGTTGCTGCCGGATCGAGCTTGGCGAACGGTCCATTTCCGCTTTACCTTTCCGGCGGCCGTGTTACCATTGGGACTCATGAGTAGCTCCAATCCAGTCCGCACACGGGCCCGGCGGATCCTTCGGGCTCTCGCACAACGGTATCCCGACGCCCAATGTGCTCTCCATTATGAGAATCCATTACAGCTCGTCATTGCCACGATCCTTTCCGCACAGTGTACCGATGCCCGGGTGAACCAAGTTACGCCCGGCTTGTTTGCCCGTTTCCCCGATGCCAAGGCCTACGCCACGGCGGAACCGCACGAGCTGGAAAGGGCGATCCAATCGACCGGCTTCTTCCGCAACAAGGCACGCAACATTCAAGCATGTTGTGAACAATTGATCCGTCAGTATGATGGCCAAGTGCCCCAAACGATGGAGGAGCTTGTCCAGCTGCCCGGTATTGGCCGCAAGACCGCCAATGTGATCCTCGGCAATGTCTATGATGTACCGGGAATTACGGTTGATACCCATGTCAAGCGCCTTTCCTACCGCATGGGCTTGACCCAAGAAACAGACCCCGAAAAAATTGAGCGCGATTTGATGCGCCTCCTCCCGCCATTGGAATGGACGATGTTCAGCCATCGCATGATTCATCACGGACGCCAAGTCTGCCATGCGCGCAAACCTAATTGTGCGGAGTGCACGTTGGCCAAGATTTGCCCAAAAATCGGCGTCGATGGACACTCTTCGGATGCGGAGGGATGATGAACAGCTTGCTGGATCGTTTTTGCCGCTATGTGCGTTTTGACACACAGGCCGATGAGAGGGCCACCACCTATCCCAGCTCGACCGGTCAACTCGAGCTCGGCCGGCTCCTGGTGAGCGAGCTACAAGCCTTGGGTTTGAATGACGCGGCCCAGGATCGCCACGGAATCATTCTTGCGACCATTCCGTCTACCGTGGCGAGTTCCAGTCCTGGCATCGCCTGGATGGCCCATCTGGACACGTCGCCGGAGACCAGCGGCCACAATGTCAAACCCATCGTGCACCGCGATTATGCCGGCGGCGACATCGTTTTGCCAGGCGAAGCCCGCAAGATCCTGCGCGCCGCCGACAATCCGGAGCTCGCCCGGCTCAAAGGCAACACGATCATCACCACCGACGGTACCACTCTTCTCGGAGCCGATGATAAGGCGGGGATTGCAGTGATCATGGAGGCTGCGGCCCACCTACAGGCTCATCGGCAGATCCGCCATGGTCCCGTTCGCATCTGCTTCACGTGCGATGAAGAGATCGGACATGGCGTCGATCACCTGGATGTGAAGAATCTCGGCGTTTCCGCTGCGTACACGCTCGATGGCGGCGGGCAAGGCGAGCTCGATGTGGAAACCTTTTCCGCCGACTTGGCCGTCGTCACGGTAACTGGCGTCAATATTCATCCGTCGATCGCCAAGGGCAAAATGATCAATGCCGTGCGCCTGGCGGGAATGCTCCTCGACCGGCTGCCGCGCCGCACGCTGGCTCCGGAAACGACGGCCGACCGCGACGGCTTTCTGCACCCGTATCGGATCGAAGGAGGCGTTGCCGAAGTAACGCTTCGGATCCTGCTGCGGGACTTCGTCACGGCCCGCCTGGCGGATCAGGCGGAGCTCTTGCGGACGGCGGCGCGCCTGCTCATGGCCGAGTTTCCGCTGGCGAATATCGGCGTGCAGATCACGCCGCAGTACCGCAACATGACCGAGGGACTGGCGCGAGAACCTCGGGCCGTCAAGTTCGCCGAAGAAGCGATGCGGCGGGCGGGAATCGAGCCCCGGCGAACGATTGTGCGGGGCGGCACCGATGGCTCCCGGCTGACGGAATTGGGCCTGCCTACGCCGAACCTTTTCGCAGGGGAACACAACCTGCATTCCCCTCTGGAATGGACCTGCCTGGAGGAGATGGCCGCGGCGGTTCGGATGCTCGTGGAACTGGCCCAGGTGTGGGGCAAAGGTTTCGTTTGACCGCATCCAACCATCGTGCCGAGCACCTCCACGCGGGTCAGTCGGGAACCCTGTCAAATCGTTAACGACCATGGTGGCCGTGGTTCCCGTAACAGGTACCCGTTGGCCTGGGCATCTTCGTGCACCGGTTTCTTGGTCACCGAATCATAGCCACGATAACAGCGTTCAGCCTCGGAATCCCAGTAAACTCTGCGCTGGATCTTGTAGGAGATGTTCGCCAGGTGCGCGGTAATGGTCGCCCGGTGCATGTCTTCGATATCGGAGGCGGTCTTTTCGCTGCGATTGCGGATGCAGTGCAGGAAGTTCTTCACGTGCGCAAAATGTTGTTCCGAGCTGCCATGCTTCTCCGCTGCCAGCCGATCCCCTGTTGGTGTGACGAACCAGCCGCCGCGGTCCAGCGTGAGCATGCCGTCCGTCCCCTGGAACTCCATGCCGTGGTCCTTGCCATGGAAGCCGAACAGCGTCCGTCCACGCCGGACGGTGTAGATGTGCGTGAAAGTGGGATATTCGTAGTACACATCGAGCGTGTCCGGCGTGTCGCTGTTGTCCTTCATTTCCTGTTTGCCGCCGACGGCCGAAACTGAAAGAGGGGCGGACACCCTCATGCCCCAGAGGATAATGTCGTTGAGGTGCACGCCCCAATCATTGCACAAACCGTTGCCGTAGTCCCAGAACCAGCGGAAGTTATGATGCCAGCGGTTGCGGTTGAACGCCCTCTTGGGAGCGGGTCCGAGCCAGAGGTCGTAATCGGCACCGTTGGGAGCCTCGCCTCCATCGGGCGGGTCGCCGATGTCGTCCGGCCGGGAACGGTTCGTGATCCAGGTACGGCAAAGCGTGATCTTGCCCAGCTTTCCCGACTGCACATAGTGGACCGCGTCCTGGAAATGCTGGCCGCTGCGCTGTTGCGTGCCGATTTGCACGATCCGCTTGTTCCGCCGGGCGGCGTTCACCATAGCTCGGCCTTCGACGATGTTGTGCGACAGCGGTTTCTCGCAATAGACATCCTTCTGATTGGCACAGGCTGCGATCAACACATAGGCGTGCCAGTGGTCTGGGGTACCGACGATGACCGCGTCGATATCCTTGCGGTCGACGATTTTGCGAAAATCCTTTTCGGTCCGGACTTTGTCGGTTGGTCGGTTTGCCTTGCGGACGTCGTTCATAGCATCCTGGATATGCGTCGGATCCACATCGCAGAGGGCGGCAATCTCGAAGTCAGGCAGACGCATGAAATCGTGCAAGTTGGCTCGGCCCATGCCGCCGCAGCCGATGAGGGCGACAGTCACTTTTTCGTTGGCCGATACCGGCTTCTTGTCGTCCGCCCTGGCCAGCCCCGCGGCCCACATGGCCGAGGCGCCAAGGAATGTCCGGCGATTGAGTTCAGTCATGATGGTCCTTCCCTTCGTTCAGTGGAGAGAAACTGGATTACTTGGGAAATTCCCCAAGACGAATATTGCGGAAATTTAGATCGGTGGTCGGATCGTGCCCTTGCAGGCTGATCGGGCCTTTGCCAAGCTTGCAGCCGTTGCGGGCGTTCTCGCTGGGCGGACGGTTATCCGTCCAGTCCACCATTTGAATGCCATTCACCCAGGTCGCGATGTGGTTGCCGCGGGCGATGACGGTCATGGTGAACCAGTCACGATCCTTGGCTGCCTGGAACCGGGCCGGGATGCGGCGATAAATAGCACCGGTGCCGTAATCGATGGCCGTATACTTGGCCTTCTTCTTGCCCATGAGCTGATGGGTGTTGGGATCATATTCTTCAAGCGTATATTCCTTTGTCGGCTCGGCCGTGAAGCCGTTGTGGATTTGGGCTTCATAGCCGTTCTGATACTCATTGGGCCGGCAGCGGAAGAAAACGCCGCTGTTGAGGCGGTCGCCATTGGTGAGACAGTCAATTTGCAGGACGAAATCATCCCACTGTCCTTCCGTTTGCAAGTCGCCAGGGCCGTTCTTCACGTGGATCCAGCCTTCCGGCGTGACGGTAAACTGCGACTTCCTTCCTGGGAATACTTTCCAGCCCGTGAGATCCTTGCCATTGAAAAGCGGTTTGAGACCCTGGGGCTTGAGCTTGATGTTGCGGAGTGAAACCTGCTCACCCGCGGGAACCTCCAACCGGAACCGGAGGTGATCGCACTTGTACGTCACGTCCATCTCCACTTGGTGTGCAACTTTGGATGTGAAGGATACACCTCCGGAACTTTTGGCTGCATCGAACTGGACTTTGGCATGCCATGTCTGCCAAGCCGACGGACTGACGGCTCCGAGCGCGGCCGTGCTTCCGTCGGCATCAAAGGCCATCTGCATCCGTCCTTTGTATTCCAGGCGGATCTCGCAATTGCCGAACTCGGTTGTCGAAATAGCGCGCGTTGCCGTTTTGCCGCCCAGGACCAGGGAAGCATCCTGGACGTTGGCCTCGCCTTCGGCCTTCCACCCAAACGTCGTCTTTCCGTCAAACAGGAGAATCCAGCCGTCGGCAATTTCGGCCGGTGTCAGCGTATTGGGTTGATCGGCGTCGGCGGCGCGGACACAGGGGAGGGCAAGCAAGAAAACTGCTGTGGCAGCCAGGGTGCGCATGGTGCAGGGACTCCTTGAATCGGTCGGCCAGCGTAGGATACACAAGTGGCATTATCTTGACAGGATTTGGCGCTGATGCAAGAGGGGAACGAGGGCACGTCGGAATCGGCATTCTTCCGCGCGCAGACGGTCGGGATGCATCTGTTGCCTTCGCATGTTAGCATGGAGAATGCGCGGCGAAGTTCGCGGGGTGGGATCTCTTTGAACCATGCTAAACTGACGTCATCAATGGTCAACTGGCGGCAATACCGGATGAGCGACCCTCAGCTTGGCCATTGGATCAACTCGCCCGGAGATTTTGGGGAGCTACCCATCGTTGAGGCCCGAGCACATTGATGCAACGATTGCCTATGCGGCGGAACTAGCTCGCGAAGAGAGCCTGCTGCCGTTGGCGGAGCTATGAGGTTCAAAGTTGACGAGAACCTGCCGGCCGAGGTTCGCGACGATCTGTGCGCGCTGGGTCACGATGCCGACACTGGAAAAGACGAGCGGCTGGCCGGCGTGCCGGATGCTGTCCTTCTCGCCAAGGTTCAAGCAGGGGGACGCGGTTTGCTGACTCTGGACAAGGGCATCGCCAATATCCAAACCTATCTGCCCAGGCAGTACTCCGGAATCGTTCTCTTCCGGCCGCGGAGGATGGGCCGTGATCTTGTATTGACATTTGTGCGTCAGTATTTGTTCAGCTTGCTTCAGTTGGATTTAGAAGGCCACTTGGTGGTCGTGTCCGAAGCCTGCATACGCATTCGGTGAAACCCATGACTGTCAATTCTTGGGGCCGCTTCTGGGCCATCGGTGTCGGCCCCGGTGATCCGGAGTTGCTGACGCTCAAGGCGATCCACCTTCTCCAGCGTGTCGCCGTCATTTACCATGCGGGCCCCGAGCCCCGGCGAGGTCGAGCGTGGGACATTGTCCATTCCTATCTGCGGCCGGATCAGGAAATCGGCGTGGCGCTCACGGATCCCATGAGCGCCGTGAGTGCTTCCGATTGGCGGACAGCCTACCGTCCCGCCGTGGAACAGATAGCAAATGCGTGCCGCCGCGGCTCGGATGTGGCTTACATCACCGAAGGGGATCCGACCCTGTACAGCACAGCGGCTTACGTGTGGCAATTGCTGCGCGAGACGCATCCAGAAATTGCCACGGAGATCGTTCCGGGTGTCAGCGCGATCACGGCCGCCGCCGCACGGGTGGGCTGGCCGTTGGCGCAGAAGGATGAATTACTAGCCGTAGTTCCCGCCAACTACCATCGCGAGGATCTCCGTCCAGTGTTCGAGAACTTTCAGACGGTGTGCTTGCTCAAGCCGTCGGCCGCCATGCCCGAAATCGTGCGGGCCCTCGAGGATTCGGAATTGCCGCATTCCCTGGCTTACGTGGAGGAGGGGAGTACGGCAAAGGAGTGGATCACCCACGATCGTGCCGCGCTGGCCGGGCGAAACCATTATTTTGCCCTGTTGATCGTCCGCCAGGATGGCGAACGCAAAAGGAAAGCCAACCAAGAGCAGCCATCAGCCAGAGTGCGTAAAGTCTCCGTGATTGGGTTGGGTCCCGGGGATCCCCGTTTGCTGACGGAGGAGGCACGCACCGCTCTGCACGAAGCAGAAATCATCCTGGGCTATGAGGGCTACCTTCGGTTCTTGGCGCCGCTGCGGCTCGAAGCAGAACTGCGGCCCAGCCCGATCGGTGAAGAGACAGCGCGCGCTGCCGATGCATTGTCCCAAGCGGAGGCCGGCCGGCGCGTCGCCCTGGTTTCCTCCGGAGACGCCGGGATCTACGGGATGGCGAGCCTCTTGGTGGAGTGTGCCGAGAAAACCCCCCAAATTCAGATCGAAATCGTTCCTGGCGTAACCGCAGCGACGGCGGCCGCAGCTCTACTCGGCGCTCCGCTCGGCCATGACTTCGCCTGTATCAGCCTGAGCGATCTCCTCACGCCCTGGGATCACATCGAACGTCGTTTGGCAGCCGCGGGACACGGAGACTTTGTCGTTGTTCTCTATAACCCGGCCAGCCAACGCCGTACCTGGCAGTTGGCCCGCGCACGGGATATCTTGCTGCGTTCACGCCGGCCGAGCACGCCGGTCGGTCTGGTCGAGAAAGCGTACCGTCCAGGGCAGCGTGTCTGGCAAACGACCTTGGGGGACCTGAAGCCGGATGGAGTCAGCATGGAAACGGTCGTCATCGTCGGTAATCCGCAGACAAACGTCCTCCACGGCCGCATGGTCACGCCGCGCGGTTACCGCGTTATGCAGCCGGCAAACCCGCTGCCGCGCCACGAAAGCGATCTGGGCCGACATATCCAGGAGGAGAGTTTCGCCATCATCGAACGAGAAATGGGCCCGCACGCGCTTCCTCCATGGGCTCATTCGATCGTCCGGCGAATGATTCATGCAAGTGCGGATTTCGAGTTTGTCGAGACCCTGCGCTATAGCCCGGATTTCGACGAGGCATTTCACGCCGCTTGCCGATCCCAGCTTCCGATCGTCACCGACACGGAAATGGTCCTCTCCGGGATTCGCAGTGCATGCGCAGCGTGGGGGGGACAGACGCTAGCCTGTTATCTGAACGACGCAGAGACGCTCGCCTTGGCGGAGGCTGCTGGGCTCACGCGCTCAGCCGCGGGGATTCGGTTGGCGGCCCGGCGACATCCATCCCCCATCCTCGCGATCGGCAATGCGCCGACCGCGTTGGCCGAAGCGGTGCGTCTCATCGAAGAGGAAGCATGGCGGCCGGCAGCGATTGTAGGCATGCCCGTCGGATTTGTCGGAGTGATCGAAGCCAAAGACCGCTTGCTGAATCAAGCGCAGGTGCCATACCTTACGTGTGTGGGCCGCAAGGGCGGCTCCGCGACAACGGCCGCGGCTGTCAATGCGTTGCTGGAGTGGCAAGGGAGTAACGCGTAGTAGAATTCCTTTTCCGGCGTGGCCGTGCGAAGACCTCTCCGAGTACGGAGTCCCGGGTACTCCGTACTTCGGTGCCGAGCCGGTCATGCGGCTCGAAAGGCTGGCTGAACCATGTCGGCAAGTCGTCCGGCACGCAAGATTGTCCGTGGGCTTACCGTGCCGCCGCGGGACACCAGCGGTCGCCGCCAGGGATTTACCACCGGAACCGCCGCTGCCGCCGCTGCCAAGGCCGCCTGCATCGTTCTGCTCGAACAGGGTTGGCCCCAAACCGTTCCCATCCATCTCCCCATCCAGCGTGTGTTGGAGATTCCCATCAACACGCTGGAATGGCAGGATGACGTCGCCTGCTGCGGCGTGGTCAAGGACGCCGGTGATGATCCCGACGTGACACACGGAGCAGAAATCTTTGCAGCCGTCCAACGGGTCTCGGAGCCGGGGATCCATTTGCGGGGGGGCCAAGGCGTCGGCGTGGTCACGCAGCGCGGCCTGGAGTTGCCGGTCGGGAGCCCGGCAATCAATCCCGTACCGCAGCGCATGATCTGCCAGGCCGTCGCAGAAATCATGGGTAGTGATCAACCGGACCCGGGCGTTCTTGTGACCATCCGTGTTCCCGACGGCGAAGAGTTGGCCAAACGAACCCTGAACGCGCGCCTCGGTATTGTCGGCGGCATTTCCATCCTGGGCACCACGGGCATCGTCCGCGCCATGTCGACGGCGGCATGGCGGGCCTCGGTGCTTCAGTCCATTGACGTGGCCGCGGCAAACAGCATCCAGCACATTGTCCTGACTACCGGCGGCCGCAGCGAAGCCTACGCACGCCGTCTTCTCGCCGAACTCCCAGAAATGGCTTTCGTGCAAATGGGCATCTTTACCGGGGCGTGTCTCCAGCGGGCAGCCGAGCGCGGCGTACCGTTGGTGTCTGTTTGCGCCATGATCGGCAAGTTATCGAAGATTGCCGCCGGGAAGATGCAAACCCATGTCGCCGGTAATCAGGTCGATTGCGCGTTCCTGGGACAGTTGGCCCGAGAGCTGGGGGCCGCGGATGGGCTGGCGACAGCGATTGCCTCGGCCAATACGGCTCGGCATGTGCAGGCGCTCGTGCAGGGATGGGAATTGGATTCCTTCTTCAGCCGTTTGTGTGAATTGGCAGCGCAGCGCTGCTCCGAACACGTGCACAGCAAGTTAACGGTTCGCGTTGTGCTGCTCGATTTTGTTGGACTGGTCCTTGCCCAGGCGGAGGTTTGATACCCCTTCGATCCCGGGAAGCGTAATCAGACCATATCCTGTCTCGTAGTCATGGCCCGGCGGTCCGAGGTCGCAGGCCGACGAATTCAGGGCCGCGCGAACCTGTGCGGCGGTCCAATCCGGATAATGCGACCACCACAGGGCGGCCAATCCGGCTGCCTGGGGTGCCGACGCCGACGTACCCGAAAATGGTCGGGCACGCCACAGACTTGGAAACGGCACGGGAGCGACCAAGTCTGGTTTCGGCTGCGGGGAGTTCGGCCCACACGAGCTATAGAGCATCCGCTGGCCATTCAGATCCACTGCCCCGACGGCGATGATGCGCGGTCCGTCCCCCGGGAAGGGAATGCTCCCTTTCGCGTTGGCAACCTGCAAGCTAGCCCCGAGCGCGACAACGTGAAAGGGACCACCTGGACCGTGGGCAAGGCGAATTCGGACGCCATATATGTGCTGAGCTTTCGGCACGAAGCGGGCCACTGCTGAACCGCGCGGCGAGCCCGCACGGGCGTTCGAGCGGGCGACCTCGGTGGCTGCGGTTTCGTCGTACACCATCAAATCGTAATCGGCCTTGGTTTGCCAGCAAAGCTCCACGGAGACGCGCTCTTCTCCCCAGGGGGTCAGTGCATTCGTTTCCTGCCCCGGCAGCCAGGCATGCAACCCACGCCCGCCGTCCTGGAAAACGCCACTCCAGTGTCGCTGAGCGGTATTGCCGGCACTGGCAAAGCAGAGCAGGTCACCCGCGTCCCCGCCATCGCCGAGCAGGCGAGCCAGAGACGCATGAACCGCCCCGCCCCCTTCGCCATCGCTCCAGCTCGGCATGATAAGCGAACAAGAGACGATCCGTGCACCCTGCTGGCGCGCCCACCGAACGGCCGCGAGAAATTGGTCCGAACGATCCGGCTCCCAGTTGGCCAGGAGAAGCTCCGCGTCAGGAGCCAGTGCATGGATCACTTCTCCGCAGAGGATGCCGTGTTGACTGTCCTTCGCTTCCAGGTTGCTATCCGTTCGAAATGACCGGACGGTGACGTGTTCCGGCAATGCTCGTCCCAGGTAGTCCCGGTAACCGCGGAAACCGGTATCAAGGATGGCGATTTTAACGCCTTTCCCGCGGCAGCCGGCCGCCTGCCAGCGGTCGGCGCCCAATCGTGTCAAATGCTGCAAGCGTGCCTGGAGCGGGTTCGCATAGGGGAGTGTGGTAGATTCGGGCGTCGATTCCTGGACGGAGAATGTGGCAGCCTCGGCCGCATGGCGTCCCGGATTGCTGGGGAAGACGGCCAAGGGCCAGAGCAGACACAGAATCGCCCACAGCCGCCGCGTCATGCCCAGGTGCGAGGAGGTTCGGTGCATAGGGAACAGCGCCTGCCCATCTGGAGAAAAAGACGCAGCCAAATCATAAGCAAAATCGGCCGCCATCCTCACGCGCCCGAGTAATTCTAGATGCCGGCCGAACTTCGGAACAGAGGACGGGCGTTCCAATGCATTCGATCCGACCGACTGGAACGGTTGGCTTTATCGATTAGGAAAGTGTGGCTCGGTTGCCATTTCGCTGAGTGCCGCCGACCACGTCGGCCACGGCTGTTTGGGGAAGAGTTCACGCCAGCGGGAAGAATCGAGTGAAGTATCGCGCGGCCGGGGTTCCGCAGCGGGCACGCTGCTCCGCAGCCCAGCTTCGATGCCCGAAGGTTCCACGCCCAGGAAAGCCGCCAGGCGCTGGCCCATCTCCCACCGGCTCAAGCGTTCGGGCCCGCCCAGGTGCAAGATGCCGCCAACGTCGGACTGCACCAGCGCCACCAGGGCCCGCGCACCCGTGGCCAGGCTGACGGGGGTCCGCCATTCATCGCGGAACAGGGTGATTGGCCGGCCTTCGCGAATAGCGGCGACTTGTTCGTCGAAGAAATAAGGCCGGCCGACGATGCCGGGACCGAACAGCAGACTCAGGCGCACCACGAGACTTCGCTGGATGCCGACGACTGGCGTCTCCGCGGCGGCCTTGGTTCGGCCGTACATGGAGAGCGGACAGGGCGCATCCGCTTCACGGTACCAGCCCTTTTCGCCATCAAATACCAGGTCTGTAGAAACCAGCAGAAAGCGGGCCCCTGCTTGCTCGGCCAGGTCGGCGAGGACAGCGGTGGCATGTGTATTCACACGCTGGGCTCGTGCCGGATCGCGGCGGCACTCCGTGATGGCCGCAATTGCCGCGGCGTGGATGACGGCCGTCGGGGCGGCCTGGCGAAACGCCGCGACCGTTTGTGCGGGGTCTGCCAGGTCTACCGGTTGCAGTTCGACGCCGAAGAGCCGGCCGGTACGGGAGCCGCTCCAGGCGACCACGGGCAATTCGCGGGATACGATTTCCCGCAGGAGATACCCGCCCAGTTGTCCGCTTGCTCCGGTCAGCAATAGACGCATGCATCCTCTCCATCCGCAAAATCGTGGATAGGTTCGGCTCCGCGTATCCACTATAGTTGTAGGAGATAAATCTTTGCCGGAGTCTATTCATGGGCACCGCCGTCTTAGCCAGCGCATTGGAGCAACTGCGCGCGATGGTCCACGCCAAAGCCTGCGAGGAGTTGAGCGATCGCCAGCTCCTGGAGCAGTTCCTCATCCAGCGGGAGGAAGCCGCGTTCGTCGCCCTGCTCCAGCGGCACGGACCGATGGTGCTCCAGGTCTGCCGTCGCGTGCAGGGCAACGACCACGATGCTGAGGATGTTTTGCAGGCAACGTTTCTGCTGCTTGCTCGCAAAGCGGGTTCAATCCGCAAACCGGAGTCGTTGGCCAGCTGGCTGCACGGGGTAGCCCAGCGCTTAGCGATGAAAGCAAGATCCCAGGAGAGTCGAAGGCAGGCAATCGAGAGGCGGGCGGCAGATATGCGCAGCACTGGGCAAGTTTCCGATGCAACATGGCGGGAGCTACAACGGACGCTGGATGAGGCGTTGCGGCATGTGCCGGAGAAATATCGGCTTCCGCTCGTGATTTGTTATCTGGAAGGCAAAACCCAGGAAGAGGCCGCCCGGCAACTCCGCTGCCCGCTCGGGACCGTCCGCAGCCGGCTGGCCCGCGGACGGGAACGATTGAAAACGGTGCTGGAACGCCGGGGTGTATGCCTGTCTGCGGCTGCTCTGACGGCCGGGCTGGCGGCGAGCGCTCCGTCAGCGACCGTACCGCCGCTACTGATTCAGACAACCGCGCGCGCCGCGATAGCGTTTGGAGCCGGCAAGGCTGCTGCGACTCTTGTTTCCGCCCGGGCCGCCGCCTTGGTGGAGGGGGGACTTAAGATCATGCTGACCACCAAGATCAAAATCGTGACCACAGTCCTTCTGACGATCGGCACGTTAGGCCTAGGGGCCGGTGCCATCGCAACCCGGCTCATGGCGGGCTCACCCCAGGCCACACAACCAACTCAGCTAGGGAAACATCAGCCCTCCTCGCAACGTCCTGCCAGCGAACCGAGCCAAGAGAGCGTCAGACTCCGTGGCCGGGTGCTCGACATCGATGGGAAGCCGATGGCCAAGGCGAACCTCCTGCTCTATGGCACGCCTGGCAAGCCTGTAGATCTCGGGAGTCCGGCTGCTGACGGGCAGTTCATGATTGAGGTTCCAGAGAAGCTGAAGGGCTACTTTCTCGTCGCCCGAGCCGATAACGCGGGCCTCGACTTTGTCAACCTAGAAAAATGGGACCGAACCGCTCCGGTCGAGCTTCGCTTGGTGGCGGACCGGCTCATCCGTGGCCGGATTATGGGCACCGAAGGGAAGCCGGCCGCCGGCGTGCATGTCCAAATACGCAATATCACCGTATACGCCAATCATGCGCTCGAGCCGTTCCTGGCTGAAAGAAAGAAGCGAAACTTCAACTTCGGGCTGCCGGACGGGGCCAAGTACGTGTACTTCAACGCTGACTCCTATCTGGAGACGACAACCGACGCCAACGGCCAATTCACCTTTACTGGCGTCGGGGCCGACCGGCTCGTGGGTGTCCGCGTGAATGGAGCAAGTATCGCCGACGAGGCGTTGACTATCCTCAATTGCGATGGCGTTGAACAGACGAAACCTTACACGGTGGGCACGGGCATCATGCCCCCGAAGCCGATCGGTCCTATCCGATCTGAGCCATTGCTCTACGGTCCAGACCTCTCGGTCGTGGTGGAGGCGGATAAGCCGATTCAGGGTGTGGTGACGGCAGCCGACACCGGCAAGCCCTTGGCGGGGGTTGAGGTCGTGCTACCCCGTAACGCTGACTCCATTCTGGGGCTGTTTCTGTCCGCCAAGACCGACGCGCAGGGCCGCTACGAGATTCGCGGGGCACGTAAGTGCAAAGAGTATGAGGTCCGAGTCAAGGGCGACTCGGCAGCCGGTTACCTGGACTCGAGCGGGGTGGCTACTGATACTCCCGGCTACCAACCGGTGACGGCGGACATCAGCGTTACGAAAG
>DATGIQ010000602.1:0-2012 GCA_035295665.1 Gemmataceae bacterium
AAGAAGACCTTGTGGGTGTTCAGGGGTTCTGGCCGTGAGGCCGAGAAACAGGAGACCGCCATGTCCCACGATATCATCTTGGCTGTGGATTATCACGACGAAAACACCGTGATCCGTCAGTTCGATGAACGCACCGGGGTCGAAACCACGTGCACGGTGCCCACGACGGCCGCCACGCTAACCGAGGTCGTCCAGCAAGCGCGGCGGCAACGCGCCCGCGGCGGCCGGGTCGTCTGGATTCAGGAAAGCACCACCGGTTGGGCTCGGGTCCAAGCCTTGCTCGGCACGCAGACCCAGTTCCTGCTGGCCAATGTGGTGCAAATGCCGCGGCTGCCCAAAGGACACCGCCGCAAGACCGACCGCACGGATACCGCCCGCATCCTGCGTGAATACCGCAACGGCTCGTTGCCCCAAGCGCATCAGCCGTCGGCGTGGTGGCGGCAAGTGCGGCGGCTGGTCGGCCTGCGCGAGAACTTGGTCAATCGCCGCACCGCCTTGCGCAACTGGATCGACCGCTACCTGGCCCACGAGACCTGGGAGAGCCGGGCCGGCCTCTGGTCGGCCAAAGGCCTGCGGCAACTGCGGCAGTTGCTGGAACGGTTGCCGGCCTGGGACCGCGTGGTCTTCGAGGCCCGGTTGACGGAACTGGAGCGCCTGGCCGAGCCGCTGACCCAGATCGAGGCCCAGCTGCACGCGGTGTACCGGCAGTGGCCGGAGGCGCAACGGCTCGATGCCGTGCGGGGCATCGGCGTCATCGCGGCCGTGGCCATCGCGGCACGGATCGGGCCGATCGAGCGTTTTGCCGACGCCGACGCCTTGATCGCCTTCGCCGGCCTGGCGCCCGGCGTGCGGCAGTCGGATCAGACCCGCCGGGACGGTCGCATCGGCGGAGGCGGTACGGACGGGCACCTGCGGCACTACCTGATCGAAGCGACTATCTGGGCCCGTGAGCTGCCGCGTTATCAGACGACGTACCAGCGCGTGGCCCAACGGCGGGGCGCCAAGATCGGCCGGCTGGTGGTGGCGCGCCTGTTGTTGCGCAGTATCTACAAGGTGTTGCGGGACGGCGTAGCGTTCACGGGCGAACGGCCGAGGCCGACCGCGGTCCCGCAGCGCCGTGGAGTTCCGGAGTGAAGCGACGTCCTGGTTCCCTGCCGTCTGGTGGGTCCGCTTGGCGAGCCGCGGACGCCCCTTTTGGGCTTGGACCCAACTCCCGAAGAATCGGTCGCCAAGCTTCCTATACCATCCTCGGGCCCGTGCAGCGGGCGCTGCCGGTGACCCGCCATAGAAGGCTGAGCCACGCAGGCGGAGTGGAACCATCCAGGCCACGGAGGGCAGCCGGCGTCGGGGCTCGTGTGGCCTCCGTGCTGGCGTTTCGGCTCGTCCGTGAGCCGACCAGGGGTGCTCATTGCCGCCCCCTGGACCCCTGGCTAGCCTCCTCTCTGCTGGAGCAGGGGCCGCGCTCAGCGTGCGGACACAGCGGTGCTGACTCGGGGTCATCATCGCAAAAAACTCGGGGAAAACCGCTTGACAAAGCACCCGTCCTCATAGAAGGGGCGCAACAAGAAAGCCCAGGGCAACGCCCTGGGACCAAGGCGAGTCGTGGCACCAAGCCCTGTAAGGGCGGCACAAGGATTGTGGCCACAGGAGCTTGTACCGCCTTTACAGGGCTTGGTTTCAAAGCGATGGACCATCCCCAGGGCGTTGCCCTGGGCTGGTTTGTTCCAGCCTTTCAGGCTCAAATGCGGGCGGCCGGTTACGCCCAAATGATCTCTGCGTAAATGCTCGATCGGGGACACGAAGGGAGTGGGTTCGTAGAATCGCTTCCAGTGAAGCCTGCTCAGCGATCTCTTTCCACCAGGGAAGCAGCCACCATGAAGCGTATCCTGTGCCTGTCCCTCTTCCTGCTGGCGCCAACCATCGCGTCGGCCCAAACCAGTGCCGCGCCGGAGAAGTTCCGAGTCTATCTCGGTACCGGCAAGAATATCTATCAAACCGTGCTCGATCTCAAG
>DATGIQ010000603.1:0-3377 GCA_035295665.1 Gemmataceae bacterium
ATCACCGGCGACCCGCTCAGGGTGGCGGCGCGAGTCGGCGCGTACAGCGCGGCGGGAGCGCTGGGGTCCTCTTTGGCCAGGTTCAAGAAGCGAACCGCGTATGCCGCGGAGTCAGGCCGCAGCCGACGGGCCACGTCCTGCCGCTCCGCTTCGGTCTTCGCGGCGCGGGACATGCGAACGAACTCGTGCGAGCGGTTCTTGAACTCCCGCACCAAAGCCTCGTACCGCTCGGCGGCCTTGGAGGAGGCACCGGCGAGTTCGCGCACCGGGAGGGCATCCGCGTTGACCTGATACCTGGTCCACTCACCCAGTTCTTCGGTCGTCTTAAACATCCGCGTGGGAGCCCCCTTCCCCCACAGGTACTCGACATTCCTCGTCTTATCGGAGACGTGGATGCCTTCGGGAAAACGGAACGCCAACTCCTCGCCGGCGAACGGGATGTTGAGGGCCACGTCCCGGATGACCCTTTCTATGATAACGGCAGGAGCCCAGGACATCGTTTGGCGCACCGTCTTCGGCAAGAAGATGCCGGGCGCAGGCTCCTGGAACTCCAGAACTCGGTCAGCCCTCCTCCCGGCGGCTCCGAGCGTGGCTTGCGTTTCGGCAATGGCATACGCGTGAGCGGGCGATAGGGTCACTACGAAGGCAGCTTTGCCGTCCGGGGACTTGAGAGTCAAGTCCCACACCGTTTGCCCGTGCGCATCGCGGCGGGCGACCGGCGCGACTTGTGCAGAAGAGGCCTCCCAGAGTTCCCGCAGGGGTAGGAGTTCACGCCCTGAACTTGTGCAGGTTTCCAGATGCCCTAAAATGAGCGTATGTCGTCTGTTCCGCCAATCCCTGTTGAACTCTGGGACCAGATACCGCCTGCCGCCCAGGCGGCGATCCTCGCCCTCGTCAAGCAGTACGAACAGCGGTTGCAGGCCCTCCAACAGCAGGTCGAGGACCTGCGGCAGCGGCTCAACCAGAACTCGACCAACTCCTCCCGCCCTCCGTCCAGCGACCCGCCCCACGTCAAACGCCGACCGCCCCAGCCCTCGTCGGGTCGCCAGAAGGGCGGGCAGCCCGGTCACGCACGCCAGCAACGCCCCCTGGTGCCGCCCGAGCAGGTCCAGCAGACCATCCCCGTGATGCCCTCGGCCTGCCGTAAGTGCGGGCAGGCCCTTCACGGCGAAGACCCGCAGCCCCGCCGGCACCAGGTCGCCGAGACACCGCCCGTCCAGGCCGAGGTGACGGAATATCGCCTGCACCGGCTGACCTGCACGGCCTGCGGCACCCGCACCTGTGCCTCGCTGCCTGCGGGTGTGCCGACCGGGGCGTTCGGCCCTCGGCTGCAAGCCTTGCTGACTCTCCTGGCGGGTGGCTACCGCCTGGGGAAGCGTCCCATTCGGCAGTTGGCCCACGACCTCTTCGGCCTGTCGATCTCGACGGGGATGGTGGCCAAGCTGGAGCGATCCACCGCCGACGCCCTGCAAAAGCCGGTGGCCGAATTGGAAGGCTACGTCCGTATGCAGCACGCCAACGTCGATGAAACGTCCTGGCGAGAGGCCATGCACAAGGCGTGGTTGTGGGTCGTGGTCACGCCGTTGGTAACGGTCTTCCATATTGCCTCCACTCGATGCGGTAAGGTCGCTGGCAGGCTACTCGGCTCGGCTTACCGAAAGGTGGTCACGTCAGATCGCTGGAAGGCGTACAACGGGTTCCGCCGTCGCCAGTTCTGTTGGTCGCACCTGCGTCGAGATTTTCAGGCGATGATCGACCGCCAGAACAGCGGGACGCCCATTGGGAAGAGGTTGCTCAGCCTGTCCGACCCGATGTTCGCCTGGTGGCACCGAGTGCGGGATGGGACGCTCAGTCGATCCAGCTTCCGAGTCTATATTAGTGGGCTTCGGGCTGAGGTCCGTGAGGCATTGCTTCAGGGGACGGCTTGTAGCTGTCCGCAGACGGCGGCGACGTGCCGTGATTTGACCGCCAGCGAAGCGAAACTGTGGACGTTCGTGTGGCACGAGGGTGTCGAACCGACGAATAATGCTGCCGAGCGGGCATTGCGCCATGCCGTCCTGTGGCGGAAGGGCAGCGGCGGTACGGACAGTAGCCGAGGTAGTCGGTTCGTGGAGCGAGTCCTCAGCGTCCGGCAGACATGCCGGCAGCAGGGTCGTGGCCTCTTGGACTACCTGGTGGAATGCTGCCAAGCCGGCCAGGAGGGAAGGCAAGCTCCCTCGCTGTTGCCGAAGGGCGGCTCTCGCCTCGGGGTAGCCTAATCGCAAACGGCAGGGAGATAAAGCAATGGAGACTCTCTGGAGGCGGCTCGAATCCTGGATACGGGAAAACGCACCGGAAATCCTTGCCACGCTCCAGCCAGGAGCGACGACAGAAGAACTCCAACAGGCCGAGGATGAACTACGAGTTGCCTTACCGAAGTCGGTTCGAGATTTCTATCGCATCCACAACGGTCAAGCAACAGACAAGTACGGCTTCACGGCCCAGATGTTCCTGTACGGCTGGCAGGTGCCCAACTTGAAAAGAGTCGTGCATCAATGGAAAGGCTGGAAGGAGGTGCTTGAACGAGGGGCATTCCAGGGTGTCCGGTCCACACCTGACAAAGGGGTGCGGAATGACTGGTGGAACGTCAAATGGATACCGGTCACCCAGAATGCGAGTGGCGACCATCTATGCATCGATTTGGCCCCTGCAAAGGGTGGAGCGGTCGGACAGATGATTTCCGTATGGCACGATGCCCCGGAGCGAAGTATCGTTGGCGCCAGCTTTCAGGAGTGGGTGGAGAGATTCGCTACCGGCCTGGAAAAGGGCGCCTATGTTTATTCGAAGAGCTATGGAGGTATAATAGAGGCAGCTGAAGCCTCATACTACGATTCATAGCGGAGGTTTGCTCCGCAATTCGGCCACCTCACTTCAAGCCGTGAACGACTACTGCTCGTGAATGCGATACTCCCAGCGGACGGCGGGGTGGTTGCGGAAGAGCCGCGTCTGCTCGACCACGGTGCCGCGCGTGGTATCGCCCTCCGGCCCGGAGTGCTGCTTCATGACGTAGCCGGCGTTCTCATCCCCGAGCCGGCCGAACAGCTCGACCAGCCGCTGCCGGTTGGCTGCGTCGAGGCGCTCGTCGGCGTCCAGCCAGAAGGCCCAGTCGCCGGTGGCGTGGCGGAGGCTCTCGTTGCGGGCGGCGGCGAAGCTGTCGCACCAGGCGAAGTCAATGACGCGGGCGCCGAAGGAAGCCGCCATCTCTCGCGTCCGGTCGGTGGACCCGGTATCCACGACGACCACCTCATCAACGAGGTCCGCCACCGACCGCAGGCAATCACCCAGGGTGTTCTCCTCGTTCCTGACAATCATGGTCAACGACACGCGGCAAGCCCGCG
>DATGIQ010000604.1:0-23342 GCA_035295665.1 Gemmataceae bacterium
CTCCCCCCCGAGCCGCCGGAGCCGCCGGACACGGCGAATGGGGAGACAGTAGGATTTGTCCCGAGAAGCGCACTTGGCACGTTGGAAAGTGGGAACGGAGCGGGGACAGCGCCAAGCCCGCCCAAGCCCGGGGATCCGGGCGGCGCGCTTCCCTGGCCGGGTACTCCGGCGGCCGCTTGCCCTGCCGTCGCCGGAGTCGTGGCTCCCGCCCCGGCACTCTCCTGCGCAGTGGCCAGTCCGCTTCGGATCGTATCCTCGGCACCGATCGGTGCACGCCTCGGCGGCGCCACGCCTCCTGTCGTGCTAGCGAGGGTGTCGAAGTCATCTTCGATTAGCCGATCGAGCTCCTCTTCGTCCAATCCCGCTAGCTCGGCGTAGTCCGGCCTTCTGGTGCGCGGCTGCTGGCTCCCGGCTTCGCCGATGGTCTCGGGCACAGCACCTGCCCCGGGCACGAAGCAAGCAGCGAAGAACGGTACCGAAGCCACAGCGCCGGCCTCGGCAACCACCGCCGGCCGCAAGGTTTCGAGGCGGTATTCCGACGCTGCGGGTTCGGGCTGCATCCAGCCTTTGTTACCCCCGCTGCCAAGCACTGCCGCACCCTGGCCCACCCAGGCCGAGTTCAGGAGCTGTCCCAGGAGGATATCTCCCGGTGGTAGACGGTCTTCCAATACTTCCACCGTGGGCCGGCACGAGGGTAGGCGAAGGGAACGACCGCTGCGGTGACTATTTTGGGGCATGCGTCTCATGAGAGAATCCTCGGAGTGTGCGCGTGTCCGCGCGGGAAAATCATGACTTCCTGTTCCGCCATCTGAATTCGATCCCAAGCGTGCGCCGGCGGGCATGCGCTGCGCTGCCGGCACGCCGGCCAGGGAGCACGACCGCGCAAGGGCTCTTCCCTGTGCCAAGGGTTGGGATAGCAGCCCTGGCGCAGCCTCTCCCCGGCCACGATCGTGCCGGTGCTGTGCCGTGCCCGCGGTCCTGCCGCGGGTTCCGGTGTTGGTGAAAGGATTGGTGGACGGTACGCTTCCGCTCGGCACGTCCGAAGCGTCGCGCGCCGGTCTATATAAAGAATCGTTTCAGACGCCCAAATGTCCCCGAGTATTTTGGAAAGATTTTCCGGAACCGGCAGTTCCGGCTGGCCATGGCGCCAGACCTGTCCCTCAGGACTTGAAGACGATTTCCTCGTACAGCAGCCGAAATTTCTGCTTGGCCGTGCAGAGACGGCGCGTGATCTGCCGCGGCGTCTCCTGGAACTCCGCCGCAATCTGTGCAATCGGCTGTTCGAACAGCCAGTGCCGCTGGAATGCCGCAAAGGTCAAGGGGGACACTCGGGTGCGCAGGACCGTCAGAACACGCTGCACTTCCGCTTGCAGATCTCGCTGCTCCGCCGCGGCCGCAGGCTCTGGCTCCCGGCTGACGCACTGACTTTCCGTGTCCAAGCCCCCGTGTTCGGCAGCGTGCCGCGACTGGTAGCGGCATAGGTCCATCACCTTGGCATGGGCAATCGCTCGCAGCCATGAGCCAAGCCGCTCTGGCTTGCCGTCGGAGACGAATCCCGGCAGCTTGCGGAGTACAACGATCCATACTTCCTGCAAGCAGTCTTCTACACAATCGCGTGGGACATGGCAGGCCAGAAGCCAGCGCCTCAATTGGTCGACATGACTGTGGTACAGCCAGTGCCAGGCTCGAGCGGCCGACCCAGCATGCTGCCGCTGGGCACGGCACCGCAAATAGTCCTGTGCTTGCCGGAGCAAGACTAGCGCACGCTGAGATCCTGGCAACGCCGGCAGTGAACCGGAGCAGAGTGGGCACATCATGGCTGGGAGTCCCGCAAGATGCAAACGCCGCTGCGTCTTTCGCTCTTGTTCCCGGATTCTGACGATCTCAACAGTACGTGTCAGTATCATTCTTGGTATCTTGCGGAGGTACGGAATGGTACCGAATCGTATCCGGGGGATACCACCTCGCACGAGCCTGGACAACGGCCTGCAAGAGCTGAAAGGGCGCTGGCTCCGTGCTCTTTGTCTGCACAAAAGGGAAATGTAAATCCTGCTCGCACCGGGACGTGCGCTTTCGGAATGTTTCTGCGATCGTTTCGGGGCCTCCGTGGCGTGGTGAGAGAAGGAAGGGCGCGGGCTCCCGGCCTCTTGGTCTCATGCGTGGTATCCTGTGGTACCATCGGCACGATACCATGGTTTCTGGCGCGATCGCGCATTGGCGCCGCCGGAGCCTCCGAACTTCCCGAAGGGAGCTCTGTCTGCCGTTAGCTGCCGGGCAAGCCATAACCGCGCGGCCGCAGGTCGCTGCGATTGGTGAGCTCGCCCCGCCGCACCATGGCTGCCAACGCCCGCTTGACCGTCGACTCACCCCAATCCATGTGGCGGGCCTCCAAGGCGCGCAGAATGGCACTGGTCGTCAGACGTTGATTGGCGGCGCGCAACACTTTCCGGATATCGTGTTCGCACTGCCCCGGTTGTTCACGGTCAACCGCCTCGGACACTGCCAGTGGCGGCAGACTGCTCTGGAGCCAGGTATGGTCCGAGAACCAGATGGCGACGCACACCAGCCGGCGCTCGGGGCTGTGCGCCTGCGCCAGGGCTGCGCGCAGCAGCTGCGCCAGCACCGTCTCGCAGTCTGCGGGAGTGCGGCAAACGCAGTCCAGACTGGGCTGCCAAGCACTGGAGTCGGAGTAGCAGACGCTGACGCTCACCGGCAAGCGGTCCGCGCGGAAGAGCACGGCCGCGGCACGGGCCAGATCGTCACAGGCTGTCTCCACCAGCTTGCGATCCACATTGTCTCTCCTTGGGAGCTATTCTCCAGAACCTCTATTTACGGCGACACATGGACCGCAGAGATGGAAAACCGATGGGCACTATCTCGGACTAGTCCATGCCAGCCGCATCGAGTGCTCTCGCCGGCACGAAGAAACGAAGCGATGGGTCGCCGGCGGTGGCCTGGAACGCCAGGACTGACCCGCGGTCCTCTATGGCGGCCACGCTGTCGGACCCGGTTGGCGATAATCGCGTCGATGGTTACCGTGGCCAAGAAGAGAGCCGACGGTCGGATTGCCACAGGGGAGTTGAGCGTGCCGGGGGCAGTAGTCATCGATGTCTACTGAAATCTCGGCGCACCCCTTCGATGATCCTGCTCACGTTTCAGAACGTGTCCCAAAGGACCGGGAGCTTGGCGAGACGGCGCTCGCTACGTTGGGTGCCACCGAAATTCACACTCCACCTCATACCAGAGGACCTTTGCCGAGACTCTTGTTCACAGGCCCGCGGCCGCTCCAGCAAGGCTCGCGCACGCTGTCAAGAATTCCACCCGATCGTTCCCGTTGAGGTGGGTGTGGATCTCACCCAAAGGCGATCGTTCTCGCGCCCCATTCTCCGGTATTACAACGTCTGGAAAATTGTCTGTCAAGATACTTATCCCGGTTTTCTCATTTTTCTCCGAATCCTCAAAAGCCGCCTGTAACCTGCGCGCGGAGCCATTGAGATCCTCGTCTAGATTAACGCAGGAGCCTGTCATGAAATGTCCGACCGCAGATTTCCTGCACGCCTGTTCCGATGACGCTTGGCGTGGACATCCCAGAGAAGCGTGCGGAGAGGGAAACACATCGTCCGTCTCCGCCGACGAATCGGGTAGATTACCTGACTGCCACACTTTGGCCCGCTTCTCCAAGGCGCCACGATGAAGCTTGCGACGAACCTTGAAAAACGTGGTGCCGACAGACCCGTCTTCTTGCACGAACGCGCACAGTTTGTGCTCGGAGCATGGAGATGCCTCACTGGCCAGGATCTGCGCCGTCGACCGGGCTCGGGGGTTCTGGGCATCCACGGATAGGAACTTGGTCCCGTCCATGCGGCTGCTTTCAACTCGCGGGCGCGCACCTGATAGCGGAAGAACGGTTCACAGCTGTCGGAGCCCGCGGCCGCGACGGCCAGTCGGCCAACTAAAGCGCTTTGCATCTGCGCTTCGCATAGGAATACCAGCCCGGCGGGCGAGCGACGGGTTGGTACGCTGGAACCCGTCGCTCGCCCGCCGGGCTGGTATCCGCTGCTCGCTGCATCCAGCCACACAATGCCCTGAGTCGTTGGACACGCGAATTCTTCCGCCGCCTCAAAGCAAGCCGTTGGCTCGATTCTCTCTCCGCGTTTTCCGCGCAGCGGCGCGGAGAACGCAGAGCCGGAAAATGAGGATTTCATCGCAGCAAGCGCCGTTCTTTGCTAGGCGCCCTTGCCGGCAAATGTTATCCTGAATGCTCAAGGTTTGGATCAGGGATGAACGCCCGAAGCCTTGCGTTTCGATGGTGAGTTGCTCCCGCCGCGCTTGAGGTCGCATCGATGTCGCCGCCCCCGTTCGCGAAACATCGGTCCACACTCTTCCTGGAATCCCTCGAATGTCGCCTGGCGCCGGCCGGGATGACCGTGGTTGTTCCATTGGATCAAGACCTGGACCAGTTCGGCAATCAGATCATCACGGTCCAGGGTTACGAAGACCAGGTCCGCTCTGCATTCGGGATCTTCGATACCGGGGCGTCCGCACTCACCTTTTCCGCCGGAGACCAGGCGCGGTTCATCGCCAACGGTCTACCGATCCCGATCAAGGTGGCCGGCGGCGCCAGGGCCGAAGGACTCGCCGGTCCCGTCGTTGGCGATATCTCCATGCCGGGCACCATCTACGCGGACGGCCTGCATGCGGCTGGTCTGTCCTTTGATAGCTTGGGGCACGCCCAATTCACGATCCAATTCGACTCGGGCAGCGCCATCGCGCCGCACATCCAGGCTTTCGTCGGCACCCCCGCCGGCAGTCCGATGCTACCGACGATCACGGGCATGCCAATTCTGGATAGCGGCTACGCAGCGCTCATCAACATGGAGGGGGCCACGCTCGATTTTTCTCAGGAGATCCCGAATCTGGAGCTGAATTTGCCAGACCTCCGCTTTGTTTCCCCCGGCACTCCGTTGCCCGTCGGCTCTGATGGCCAGGGACCGATTCGCATCTCTCTGAGCTTGGTCGGCTTTGACAGTTTTAATTCTCCAGGGAGCGGTATCACCGAGGCACGTGCTCCGTTCCAGAAGGACGTAACGCTACGGAACCTCCCTTATGGGTCCGTCAGCCAGCAAAACTTTCTCTTCGACACCGGCGCCCAGGTGACAGTGATCTCGACCCGGGAAGCAACGGCTCTGGGGCTGGATTTGCAGCATCCGGACTTTTCGACGCTTCTGGAAGGCGTGGGCGGGAGCCAGCGCGTCGGCGGCTACACCATCTCGGAGCTCGATCTGCCTTCCAGCGACGGTGGCAGCCTTCAGTTCAAGAATGTGCCCGTTTTTGTAGCGGATCTGGGCCAGGGGCTGGATGGGATCCTGGGCATGAACCTGCTCAACACCGCGACGGCGATGCTCTATGATCCGTTTGGTCCGGGTGGTGCTTCGGTCAGCTTCAGCTTTTCCAAGCTTGGCCGCAGCGGCGACGGCGGCACACCGGATATCATCGCCAAGCTAGATCGGCTCGGTGTCTCTTTCGCCGGCGCGATTCATGGCAGTGAAGTACCCGGCTTCGCTTTCGATAGCGGTACCGTTCGTGGACAGGTGTTTCTGGATTACAACGGCAATGGCCAAGTGGACAAGGGAGAGCCTGGACTCGCTGGGCAAACGATCTATCTGGATCTGAAAAACACCGGTCAATGGGACCCGAACGATCCCACGACGACGACCGACCAGAATGGCTTCTATCAATTCACCGGCTTGGCAGCGGGAACTTATACTGTCCGAAATCTGGCTGCCGCGAATTTTGCGGGTTCTGGGTCCGGCGATCCTTCCACTCGTGTCGTTCTTCCTCAGGGAAGCACTATCGACAATGTCAATTTCGGGAACCTGGCCATGCAGCCCAACACCACGACCGCGTTCGTGGCCGAGCTGTATGGCACCCTTCTGGACCGTGCTCCTGATGCTGCCGGCCTCAATAACTGGGTGCAGCAGCTCAACCGCGGCCTATCCCGCCAGCAGGTAGCCACCGCCATCTGGGATTCGGCCGAGCACCGCGGGTTGGAAGTTGATGGTTACTATCAAACCTACCTGCACCGCGAAGCTGACTCGGCCGGCCGCCAGAGTTGGGTGAATGCATTCCTTTCGGGAATGTCCGAAGAACAGGTGCAACAGCGTTTCCTGACGTCTGCGGAATATCAAGCCACGCACAGCGGCGCTGCCCCATTCGTAGCCGGCCTTTATCAGGATGTTCTGGGCAGGCCACCGGACACGGCCGGGGCACAATTATGGCAAGGTCAGCTCCAGAGCGGCATGACGAGGGTCCAGGTTGCCCAGGCATTTGTGACATCCGATGAAGCTCACCTCCGCGACCTGGATGCTTACTATACGAACATCCTTCACCGCGAAGCAGATGCCGCCGGGGAACAGAGCTGGCTGGCCCTGCTGCACAGCGGCCGGGTCTCTCTGGAACAGGTCGGCGAGCTATTCATCGCGTCAGCTGAATTCTTTACCTCAGCCAGTAGGCTGAGCAATTCCTAGAGCTCCAGGCTCGCCGGACAAAGCAAGTCTGGACATTCGGTTTCTTCTCCACTCATCCTCATCGGAAACTGCCGGTCCATTTGCTCCGCTTCATCTGAGATGCTAGGCTTCCGCTGAGAGTTGATTCTGTCCAGAGTGGATGCCGACTCGATTGGTGCTTTCTTTGCAGAGATGACCAAGCATGTATGCGCAACTTTCTTTTGACCTGATGCATTGGCAAACCTGGACCGTTCCCCTGGTCGGTTTAACCTCCGCAGGGCTGATGTTGTTGGTGGCGCGTACCGTCCTGCGCCGGCGGGATGATCTGGAGGCGCCGTCCGTCAAACAGGCCCCCGTTCTGCAAGACCCGTTTGAACGAGGAAGCACGACGGAACGGCGCTCTTCGGTCCGCCGCCTCGGCAAAATTATCAAGGTGCTGGTCTCTGACGCCAATGCTCAAGCGCCGCCGTTTCAGGGTTGGGTGTGCGACCGGTCCATGGGCGGACTGTGCCTCGCCGTGCCGCGTCAGGTGGAGGCCAACATGATCCTGAGCGTTCGGACCGTCGATGCCGACGCCAGCATGCCTTGGATCCAAGTGGAAGTTAAACGATGCTATCCAAAGGAAGGCCGATGGGAACTGGGCTGCCAGTTTGTACGTACGCCTCCCTACAGTCAGCTGTTGTTGTTTGGCTAGCGGCGAACGGAGCCCAGCCAACGCGCTCCTTCCCATTGGGCGTCCGAAATCTTTGGCCACGCACGACCGATTACGGACGACGGACAATCGACTACGGATCACGGACGTAACCGACTATGGCTCTGCTCTGTCAGCCTGGTGCCGAACCGATCGCCGGATACCAACTCGTCCAACGGTTGGGCACGGGGGGCTACGGAGAAGTCTGGAAGGCAACTGCCCCGGGGGGACTGAATAAGGCCATCAAGATTGTTTATGGACATATGCACGAGACCCGCGCCGAGCAGGAACTCAAGGCGCTGGGCCGCATCAAGGAAGTCCGCCACCCCTTCATCCTTTCCCTCGAACGCTTTGAGATCATCGAGAATCAGCTCGTGATCGTCATGGAACTGGCCGACAAGAGCCTGATGGACCGGTTTCAGGAATGCCGGCTTACCGGACTGCCGGGGATTCCGCGCACTGAACTGCTCGGCTATTTGATGGACGCAGCCGACGCCCTGGACTACATGGGGGCCCAGTACGAACTTCAGCATCTCGACATCAAGCCGCAAAACTTGTTACTCGTTGGCGGCCGAATCAAGCTCGCCGATTTCGGATTGGTGAAGGGCCTGGAGGCAACGTCGGCGGCGGCCGGCATGACTGTGATGTACGCCACGCCGGAAGCGCTGGACGGTCGCATCAGCCGCACCAGCGATCAGTACAGCCTGGCCATTGTCTACCAAGAGATGCTGACCGGTAGCCGGCCGTTTCCCGGCACCACGCCTTATCAGCTCGCCGCGCAACATAGCCGCTGTGCCCCGCTGTTGGACTCCCTCGCGGTGCCGGACCGTCCCATCATTGCCCGCGCCCTGGCGAAGGTTCCGGAACAGCGTTTTCCAACCTGTCGAGAGATGGTTCAGCAGCTGCTCACAGTGGGCACTTCTCCCTCGGCTCCGGCAGCGCGCGACGCCCCGGCCGCCTTGCCGGTGCGTGCTGAACACCTGCGGCCAATTGTTCCCAAGCCCCCGCCTCTGGGCACCGGCCTCGAGAGTCGGCTCAACGAAGCCACCGTCCCCTGTACCCTGTCGACGCCAAGGCCGATGCCGAGACGGCCGGCGCGAAGCGGCCGTCCCGAACAGCAGAATGGAGCCCTTCCGTCCGCCGGAGCCAGCAGCGGTCAGATGCGGCGAACACTCTATGTCGGCGTGGGCGGCATCGCCGGGTGGACATTGCGACGGCTGCGGCGGCGGCTGCATGACCGCTTTGGGGACCTCGTTGCTACGCCCCATGTTCGGCTCTTGCTCCTGGACACCGACCGCGCCGGACTGCAACTAGCCGAGCAGGGAGAGGAAGGCGCGGCCCTGCAGAGTACCGAACTATTGCATGTCCCCCTGCGCCGACCGGAGCACTATCGTCCCCACTCTCAAACCTACTTGCGTTGGCTGGACCGACGCTGGCTCTATAACGTTCCGCGTTCGCTGCTAACCGAAGGGGCGCGGCCCCTGGGGCGGTTGGCGTTTGTAGACAACGCGGCCGAGATCCTTTCCCGGCTCCGAGAAGCCATCGCGGGACTCGTGGGCAGCCCGGCCCAGAGAGCCGCTGCCCAAGGGGAGGGAGCCGATGTCCCCGCCGAATCCCCCCAGGTCTTTCTGGTCGCTTCGATCGGGGGCGGAACGGGGGGTGGGATGATCATCGGCCTGGCTTATGCTGTGCAGCAAATCCTTGCCGAATTTCACCTCCCCAGCGACAACCTCTGCGCTATTTTGGTGCATGCGACGGGGCAGCGCCGGACCGAGGACGAGCTTGCCCGGCTCAACGCCTATGCCACGCTGGTCGAATTGCAACATTTTAGCCATCCCACGGCTGTTTATCCGGGGGATCCCGAGCACGGCCTGCAAGCATTCCCGCCTGGTGTGAGTCCGATTCGGGATGCTTACATTGTTCATCTGGGCGACCAGCTCGACAGCGCCAGCGCGGAGATCGCGACGGATCCGCTCGCCGAGTATCTTTCGTGGGGTACCGGCACGGACGTCGGTGCCTTCCTCGACCAGTGGCGGCAAGGAACCAACACCGCCGGAGACGGCGAAGAGGACCATTTCTTCCTGCGTCTATTCGGCCTGCACCGCTTCAGCTATCCGCGGCAACCGTTGGCGGCGCTAGCGGCGGATCTGTTCTGCAAGCATCTCCTGGACCGGTGGTGCGGCCAGGCGTTCGAATGGGAAGAGAAGCGTCTAGACAAAGAGGCGGTGGCACGGATCGCGTCGTTGGGGTTGGATGAAGAAAAACTGGCGAGTCAGTTGCATGCGGCCGCATTGTGCGTGTTCGGCGAAGATCCGGAGCAATCCTTCCGCAAGATCCTGGCCGATTTTCCATTGAATCAGAATCCGCCATCGGCTCCGTCCTTGGCGGCCCAATTGGCAACCCAAGCCCTGGCCAAGATCGATGTCTTCCTCGGTCCCGGCGCCGATGAGCAAGGCCGCAAGGCGGTCGTGATCACGCCCATCGATAAGGAGTTGAGCAAGCATGCCCAAGCGCTCTCCGAGCAGCTGGGCCGCTCCGTTGTCGACTGGCTGCTCACGCTCGTGGAAGATCCCGAAAAACGATTGGGCGCTGCCCATCGCGCCGCCAAGTCCGCGCACTACAAGCTGTTGGCCTCGTCGAAGAACCTACGCAAACAGTTGGCGGAGCTGCGCAGTCATCGCGGGCAAATGCGGTACCACTTCTTGGCGGGCGACTTTGGAGCCCGGGCCCTTGGGATTACCTGGCTGGGGAGCCGGCGCGGTCATCAAGCCGGCGCTTCACCGCGGGATATGCTGGTCACGTATTGCTGGCTCCGTTTTCAAGAGAGCCTTATCGAGAACATTCTGTACGTTTTCGAGCACGTAGCCGGGCGGATCGTCGGCCTCGTGCAAGAGTTGAGGAGCGGCCGGGTCGCGCTTCGCCAATTTGGGGCGACGCTGGTTCCCCTTGCTTCCCCGGAAGGCGGGGCCGGCGAAACGGTGCTCTCCCTTCCCAACTCGACCGTCCTCTTGCCGAGTGGCTGTAAAAACCTGGAAGAAGCAGCCCAGAGTCTGTTCAAGCGTCTGGGGTTGAAACTCTGCCAACCGTTCGAGCAAGCTTTCCAAGCTGAAGTCCTCCAATCCCAGGGCGGTCTGTGGGCGTTGGCCTCGGGATCAGGGGAATCGGCTCAGCGTGTCAAAGATGAGCTGCAACGCCGGGCCCTGACAGCACTTCACGATGCGACCGGCGACCTCGATGCCGCCAAGCTGTTCCTCGAATCGCGCCACGATCTGGAAGAAGCCCTGCGTGATTTGCTGGCCTTCATCGTATCGATCTCTCCCAATCTGGAAGTAGCCAAGAGCTGGCAACATCTCGTGCTGGCGTTGCCGAACAACGCGGCCAGCGCGGTATTACGGCAGATGCTCGGCACGGCCTTGGCGGAGGTGCCCCATACCATTCTCGACTCGGAGAGCGATATTATCCTGTGCCATGAGGTCGCTCATCTTCCGCTGGGACAGGTCGCTCAGATTCTCGTCGGCCACGAGGCTCCTTTTGCCGACACTGCGCGCCACGTGCTGACGCGGAATGACATTCCGTGGACGCCCTTGCTCCTGGGAAGCACGGCAAACGTCTGATCGTCATTCAAGGTCCGGTGCTGCTGCTTTACGGATGCAACACTCGCCATTACTTTTTGTATTTCAAGAACTCCATACCAATCCACAGCCTTGGCCGTTTTCGCTGGCTGGGATGCAGCAGCCCACGAGCGGGACCGCAGCTGTTCACGGGAGCGGGCCGCGTTGGAGGGGTCGTAGGATGCAGTGTTAAGTAGCCGGGGACGAAGCGCGGCGCGTGGCCACGAGGAGAGCCACGCCCGCGATGGGAAGGAGCAGCACGGTCGCGGGCTCGGGCACAAAGGGACTGGCGATGGCATCCCGATTGGCCGCGCCGCCGAGATAACCTTGATTACCCAGCCCATACATGTCCTCAAGCGTCCGCAGCAGACTATAGTGGTCGATGGAGTCGGCATACTGTCCCGGGTTGACCATCGGGCCGATGAAGAGGGTCGGGATCCGGTTGCCTTGACTGCCATCGTCCTCGTCAAAGGTCACGATCAGCAGACTGTTGTTGGACTTGGCCCATTGGACATAGCCATCCAGGTTGTCATGCAGCCAAGTATCGGCTCGCGGAACCGTATTGCTGTGCATATCGTTCTGTTCGTTCGGGACGACGAACGAGACCGTCGGCAATTTGCTGTAGTCGCTGGGGAAGTCGCTGAAGGGCCGGTTGACCGATGAGGGCAGCTGGTTGGGAGAAGTGGGATGGTCGTTCTGCCACATCACCCAGGGGTTGTGCTTCGCCCGGTAATTATCCTGGCTCGGGCTCAGATCGCCATCGCCGGTGTAGCCCACGGAGGGCATACTTTCCGAGTAGCCGATAAACGTTTTGCCGGCCGCGAGGAGTTGCGCCCCCAAGTTAGGAGTTGTGAAAGGCCAGCGCGCGCCCAAGCCGCTCACGCCGAGGTCGGCGGTAACCCCCTGGTTGGATCCCGAGAATATATCCAGGTAGTTCGGCTGGCTCGGGTGCTCGATGCCGTGCGAGTTGGTGAAACTGGCGCCGGATCGAGCTAGCTGATTGATGTAGGGAGCGCTGGGGCTTCCTATGATCTCGGAGTAGGAATGGTTCTCTTCGATCACGACAACGACGTGATCAGGCATGGGGAGGAAATCCGCCCGAACGGGGCCGGCAGCGATCGCTGCCATCCCGAGCAAAAAACAGCGCCAACTGCATCCCATACTGAACACTCCCTGGGGCGAAATGAGAATCCGCGAATATGCTACCAGCAATGCGGCCGCTTAGCCAGGGTGTAATCAGGCGATTTTCGTCAACAAGGACAATGGCCAAACGTATTTGATTCGCGCGTAGTCTGGGCCCGCAGGGCCGTAATCGTCAGGCTGGCGGCAAGCCGATCAGCTCTTACACACAATCTGGTTCATGCTGTCCGTTTGGCAGTGGTTCGCAGGACCGCGTGGGCTCCGCGCGGCCCTGCGAACTACCGCCAAACGAAAACACATACGCACACGATAGATCGGCTATTTTTATCGGATCGTGATTTACGGCGTGGAAAACGCTTCACAATCGAAATCGCACAGCGTGACGAGATCGTCGGAGGGAAGTGGACGCTTGGGACTGAAAGCCGTACGTACAGCCGATGCCGGTTGCGGATAACCGAACAAATAGCCCTGTCCGAACCGACAACCCAGGGAGCGACAGACCTTGGCTTCCGCCAGTGTTTCGATCCCTTCGGCGATCAGCTCAATGCCCAGCTCGCGAATGCCCCGATTGAGGGCGTGGATCAAGTCTTGGCGGGCCGTGGCCTGATCGATGCCGCGCACCAAGCTCATGTCGAGCTTGACAAAATCGGGCGGAGCTTCGGCCAATTCGGCGAGTCGGGCCTGGCCGGAACCAAAATCATCATAAGCCACCTCGATGCCCGATTCGTGCAAGCGTTCCCGCAGCCAGCGCATGCTGCGGACATCCGTTACCATGCCCTCGTGGACTTCCAGCACGATCCGTTGGTCCATACGTAGGGTGTCCCGCAGCGCGCACAGGGACTGGACGAAAGGGTCGTCCAGTGGCTCCGCAGGATGTAGATTTAGGAATAGACGTCCCTTGTCCGGGAGGCCGTGCGCTACTTGGACCGAGATGGTACGAAACAGCCGACTCAAATCCGCCGCCAGATGGCACTTCTCCGCCAAGCGGAAAAGTTCCCCGGGGTTCAGGGATAAATTCGGATGGGCGCTGCGGCCCAGGGCTTCGAACCCCAGCGTTTCCTGCGTCTCCTGGTCCACGATGGGTTGATAAACGATCGCAACCGCTTCCTGGTCCAGCAACTCGCGCAGCCATTCCCTCCCGCGGATCACGCTGGCCAGCGAATCGATCTTTGAGTGGGCAGTGCTGTGGACGGAAGGCAAGTCCTGCGCTCCGCTGGGTTGGTGCACGAAGCAGAATTCACAGCGGGCCAGGTGGACAATATCTCCGCTCGCCAGTGCTTCCTCGCGGATGCGCTGTCCGTTCACGTACGTGCCGTTCGTGCTGCCCAGATCCCGGATGCGGATCTGCTCGTCCACGCGCACGAATTCCGCATGTTGCTTGGATACCTGGCGCGAGTAGATCGTATGGCTGGCGTCTGGGCTGCGGCCAATGAGGAACGGAAAGGGATGGAGGAGGATCCGAACGCGATCGCCGCCGCCTTCGGGGCAGTACTCCAGGTAGGGGAGTGCTTCTTCCGTCGGGGGCGTGCTGAGATCCTGCATGGTTAACCTACCACGGTAAAGTAGTTTTCGACGGCCACGTCGAAGTATTCCGGCTTCATGGCGACCGGCAGCCCCACGTACGCACAGTAGTTGCGGATCTGGAGCAAGAGATCCCGAGGATGACAACGCCGGAGCGGCCGACGAGCCCGGCGATAGTGTGATTCCAGCAGGTACTCCACCGCTTTTTGATCGTAGGTGCAGCCGATCATGTGGGCACAGATCTGGAACAACTTATGAAACTCCGCTTCGTCGGGATCCGGCACACGGATCTTGTACGGGATGCGGCGTAAGAACGCTTCGTCCACCAGATCCTTGGGCTCCAGGTTCGTCGAGAACACCACGAGCAAATCGAAGGGAACCTGGATCTTCTTTCCCGATGCCAACGTCAGGAAATCGTAGCGCTTTTCCAGGGGCACGATCCACCGGTTCAGCAGTTCCAGAGGATCGATGCGCTGCCGGCCGAAGTCATCAATGAACAGGGAGCCACAGTTGCTCTTCATCTGGAGCGGCGCTTCACTGACATTGGTGCGGGGGTCGTGACGGATTTCGAGGCAGTCCATGGTCAGCTCGCCGCCGACGATCACGGTGGGCCGGCTGATCTTGACCCAACGTTGGTCCAAACAGTCTTGCCGGAGGAGCTTGTTGGGCGAGGTCGCCACTTCCCGGTGATAGGCAGGATCAAACAGCTTGATGATCTCGCCGTCAGCAAGGAGAACTTGCGGAAGCCAGATCTCCTGGCCAAAACAGAGCGTGATCCGCTCGGCCAAGGTGGTCTTGCCGTTGCCCGGAGCGCCATAAAGGAACAGCCCGGCCCCGGAATTGACAGCCGGTCCCAGCCGTGCCAGCAAAGACGCATCGACCGAGATGTCGCGGAACGCCTCTTCCAGTTGCCGCTGCGGTGCTCGGGCCGCGATGGTTTGCGCATCGACCGACGTGATGTAGTCGCTGAGGGGAACCGGTGCGGGACCTAGATAGGCACAGGTTTCGTAGAAGAGTCGCGCTTGGATCCGTCCTTGATCGGTCAGGGTGTACACATAGTCATTGAGCGGAGCCGCACCCGTATGAGTCAACCAGTGTCGTGCTTTGAGGCGCTGGAAGCGCAGCTCCAAGACGCGCAAGGGAAGGCAAATGGACTCCGCCAGCCGCCGGCCGGTCGCATTGCCCAGGACGTTTAAGTGTTTGCAGATGAGCGAATCAACCAACGACTCGTTCAAGCCCGCCTGCTCCAAGGTCTGCGCCTCGAGTGGCTGAAATCCTTTGTCACCCAGCAGCGTGGCGATCAGCGTGTCAGGCTCTACCATAACCTTTGAAGAATGGGCCTGGTTTGCGGCTCAGGAAGAGAGTTCCGGTCTCAGCCGAGCAGGGCAACAAAAGGGCAAGCACCAAGGGCGGGTGTGGGCGGCCGGCCCGTTTCTATGCACGCCACGGGTTAGAGCCACAGACTTAGTTCTTCCTTGGTCAGTTTTTTCACAAAGTTGCACCCGACCAGGAAGCTTCCGTCTGCTTGCGGCGTGACCCGGCGCACGCGCACCAACATCGGCTGAGAAAAGCCTTCTCCGTCATTGTTTTCCAGGCTCAGATCAAGGAACATTCCGGGCCGGAGCGCGGCATCGAGAGAAAGGCTGATGCCGTTGATCGAAATATCATTCACGATTCCCGCTCCCGAAGAGCAGGTCGTGGTCGCGAATAGACGCCATGAGTTTTTCCGCTTGCATTCAAAACGCGCGGCCCGGCGGCGTTCACCGTTGCCGGTTGCTTCGGCGTGTTGGGTTCGAAAAACAGGAATATGCTTGGACATGAGAGACCTTCCCGTGGAGACGCACTTCGGAGCACTCGGTGGACACCCCAAGCCTAGACCAAGCCTCCAAACCAGTCAAATCACGCACGAGAAAGTCCGTAGTCCGTCGCGAACTGCGCTGGATTGCGGACCACGGACTACGGACTTTTTCGCTCCGACGCGAATCCGCTACCTCACCCATCTTGACAGTGGGCGCCAATCGCTCTACAGTAAGCCGTTTGAACCAACACGTTTCCCCGTTCTCGCTAAGAGTTGAAACGCGCTGACATGTTCCTGGTTTCTCTGCCGGGGACAGGGTGAACCGACGGCAGGCAAGATACCATGCAGACACCGGTAATGTCGAAAGGCGTGGACATCGCTTCCGGACCCAAGACCGGGAGCGGATTGAAACTAGAGCAGCCGCTTGACTATTCACGCATCGCCCAGGACCTTCAGATTCGTAAGGTCCAGGTGGAAAGCGTGGTCCAATTGCTCGATGAGGGCAATACGGTTCCGTTCATCACGCGCTATCGCAAGGAGCGAACGGGGAGCCTGAATGAGGAGATCATCCGCCAAATTCAGGCGCGCGTGGCTCACCTCCGCCAGCTGGCGGAACGCAAGCAGACCATTCTCAAGAGCATCGAAGGCCAGGGGAAGCTGACCGATTCCTTGCGCACCGCCATTCTCATGGCCGACACGTCCAAACGCCTCGAAGACCTGTATCAGCCATATAAACCCAAGAAACGCACCTTGGCCACCATCGCACGGGAGCGCGGTCTGGAGCCGCTCGCCTTGGCCATCTGGAACCGTGACCCTGCTGTGCTCAATCTGAACGAGGTTCTTCCGGGAATGGTTAACCCGGAGAAGGAGCTCAACACCCCGGAGGATGTCCTACTCGGGGTTCAACATATTCTGGCCGAGTTGGTTACCGATACCGCCGAGGTTCGGGCCGCGGTTCGCAGCGTGCTCTGGGAGACTGGCAAACTCTGCACTACCAAGAGCGAAACGGTGGCCGAAGGCCACGGCCTGGAGTACAAGGATTACTTCCAGTTCACCGAAACCGTCCGCCGAATTCCGCCGCACCGCATTTTGGCGATCAACCGTGGGGAAAAGGAAGGGATCCTCAAGGCTCGCCTCGAATGGGATGCTGCCGCGGTCCGCCGTGTCGCCCTCGATCGGCTGCCGTTGATGCCAGCCCCGGCCGGTGCACCGGCGCAAGACCGTCCGGAGGGACCGAGCCGCGGGGAGCCAGGCGGCGAGCAGGCGCCAGCGAGTGAACATCCCCATGCCGAATTCCTCAAACAGGTCGTCGAGGACGCCCTCTCTCGGCTACTGTTGCCATCTCTGGAACGCGAGATTCGCCGCGAGTTAACCGACGAGGCCGAGGATCACGCCGTTGCGGTGTTTGCCCGGAACCTGCGGAGCTTGCTCCTGCAGCGTCCGCTCCGCGGCCGGCGCGTTCTGGCCATTGATCCCGGCTTTCGGACGGGCTGCAAACTGGCGGCGCTTGACGAATTTGGCACCTTGCTCGAAGAAGCCGTGATCTACCCCTTTGGCAAGGGAGAACGGGGCAGAGGCAAAGGCGCGGACAGGCGCACACCCAATCCTGCGGTAGCGGCATCTGCGCCGGACCGAAGCGCCTCCGGACAGCCCGCGTCGCCGCCTCCCAGCAGGATCGAGTACCAATCGGTTCCCCCCTTGGCCGCCGTCAGTATCGCGCCGCCGGTTGCAGAGTTTGTGTCGGCAGTGATTGCCCCGCCGGCGCCGGCCAGCGATGCCGCGCCAGCCAACCAGGCGGACGTCAGCGGTCCGGGAGCGATTCTTCCCGAGCCGGTGCACACGGCGGGTGTTCTTTGCCAACCGGCGGTTCCGCCGACTGCCGAAAATGTCGCGACGGCCCTTGTCGCTCCGGGATCGCCGCCCCTGATTCCAATCGTCAGCCCCGAACCAGTTGCAGCTCAACCGATTCCTTCGCCGGAGCCGGGTGCCCTTCCCGCGGCCGCGACCTTTCGCCAGGAAGCCAAGGCTAAGCTGGAGGAATTGCTCTGCAAGCACCAGCTCAACGTGATTGCGATCGGCAACGGCACGGCCTGCCGCGAGACCGAAGAGTTGGTTTCCGAGTTGATCGCCGAAAAGTTTCCCGAGCTGGCCTATGTGATCGTCAACGAAGCCGGGGCCAGCGTCTATTCCGCCAGCGCCATCGGCCGCGAAGAATTCCCCAGTTACGATGCCACCTTGCGCGGCACGATTTCCATTGGCCGCCGTTTGCAGGATCCGCTCAGCGAGCTGGTCAAGATCGATCCCCAGAACATCGGGGTCGGTCTCTATCAGCATGATATTCATCCGCACCGGTTGAAAGACTCGCTGGACGCGGTCATTGAATCCTGCGTCAATCACGTGGGCGTGGATCTCAATACGGCTAGCGTGCCGCTGTTACGGCACGTGTCGGGCCTCAATCAGCTGGCGGCGCGCGAGCTGGTCAACTATCGCAAACAAAACGGCCCGTTCCGGACCCGCGAACAGCTGCTGCAAGTCCCGAGTATCGGTCCGGCAAGGTTTGTGCAGGCAGCAGGCTTCTTGAAGATCCTGGGCGGCGACAATCCGCTGGACCGGACCTGGGTCCATCCCGAGAGTTATCCCGTTGCCCTGCGGCTGCTCGCGGAATTGGGGACGCAGCCGGAAGTACTAGGCGAGACGAGCAAGGCCGAAGAATTCCGGCAAAAGCTGAAGGGGCTTTCGTTGGAAGAATGGAGCGCTCGGCTCCAGGTGGGGCTGCCGACCTTGGAGGACATGCTCGAGGCCCTGAGCCGGCCGGGGCGGGATCCGCGCGACGATCTGCCGCCGCCGGTCTTCAAGAAAGGGATCTTGAAGCTGGAAGACCTGCAACCCGGCATGGAATTAAAGGGCACCGTGCTCAATGTCGTCGATTTCGGAGCCTTTATCGACATTGGTTTGAAGGATAGCGGCCTGGTGCACATTAGCCAAATGGCCAACCGCTATATCAAGAACCCTTACGATGTGGTTGCCGTTGGCGACGTGGTGACGGTCTGGGTCTTGACCGTGGATCACGAACGGCGCCGTGTCTCGTTGACCATGCTAAAGCCGGGGACCGAACGCAAACAACCAGAGAAAGGGGCCCAAGCCCCTCGGCCGCAACGCGGCAGTCGACCCCCGCGCGGCCGCCGACCTCCTCCGGCGAAAGGACAGACAGGCGCTCCGCCAGCTCAAGGTCAAGCAACCAGTCCACCGCAGCGCCCACGCCAGCCGGCCGCGGCTGGGACCGTCTCCAGCCAACCAGCCACGACGCCCAGCCCAGCACCGCAGCCATCTGCCCGGCCGCGTAGACCGGCGCGCTCGGCGCCCAAGCCCAAGCTCTCCAAGGCTGCCCTGGAGGGTGCCGCACCCCTGCGTACGTTTGGCGAGCTCAAGGCCTATTTCGAAGCACAGCAACACGGTCAGGCGTCCGAGCCTGCCTCCGGCGAAGCGGGCACCGACACGGCACACTCCTCATCCTGAACAGCGGAACATCCATTGCCGGTGGAGGATCCCTGTTACCGACTTCGGACTTTGACCGCTTCGGCACGGAGCAGGCGGTTCAAAAGTACGGAATTAATGGCTCCGCGGAACCGAACCTTCCCTTGGATCGTTACAACCGGTACCAAGCTGCCGTATCGTTCGACCAGCTCGGATTGCCCATCTACATCGATGATTTCCACCATCAACCCGTGCCGTCGCCGGGCCGCCTCCAATTGCCGCTCGGCAACCTCGCACAAGTGGCAGCCCCGACGCGTGTACAGGACGACATGTAGGTGGTCCAGACAGGGGCCGCGCCGATGCCAATTTGACCAATGGAACAGCCGAGCCAGGAACATGTTTGCTTATCCGTAAACCCGAAAGATGGCTGCTTACGGCTAGGCCCGGCTCGGTACCGCGCCTCGATGGGGTAGAAACGGTTTCTGACCTGCGAGCCGGCCCCCCATAGCAACTCCAGGGAGGCTTTGCTATCTTAAAGTATCAAGCCGGCATTCGGAATGCCGTTAGGCTTTCAGCGGAGCATGTGAGGATTCGTTATGCCTTCCCGTCAATCCCCTCCCCCCGCCGGGCAGCCACGCCGCCGGCAAGGTCCGGTCATGCCCAGTGGTTGGCTCTGGCTGCTCCTGTTGGGGATGGGCATGTTCATGGTCTGGATGTGGGAGGTTGGATCCAGCAATCCCGTTGATTACAGCGACCTCCTCAACCTGGTCGAAGCGAAACAGCTCAGCAAAGTCACGTTCGTCAACGGGGACGAAAAAATCATCGGCGAGCTCAAAGATAACTGGAAGTTGCCCGATTCGATCAAGAACCCCAAGGAGCTCGAGAAGAAAATTCACAATAACCGTTTCGTGACCTACTATCCGGGGCGCGAGTCCGATAAACTCATTGCCGAACTCCGGGAAGCCGACCGAGCGCTCACCATCAGCGTCGATCCCAACCGATCGGGCGTCTGGTCGTCGTTGCTGGTCATCATCTTGCCGGCACTGATCTTGCTCGGCGTATTCTTCTTGTTTTTGCTGCCGCGGCTCCGGGATCCTTTGGGCGGCTCCTTCTTGAGCAATTACATCAAAAGCCCGGCCCGGCGCTACGAGCGAAACAAGATGCGCGTGACTTTCGACGATGTGGCCGACATGGAAAGCGCCAAGGGGGAACTTCAGGAAGTGGTCGATTTCTTGCGGAATCCCGACAAATTTCAGCGGCTGGGTGCCCAAGTCCCCAAAGGCGTGCTGCTCGTGGGTCCGCCGGGGACCGGCAAAACCCTGCTGGCCCGAGCGGTAGCCGGCGAGGCAGGCGTGCCCTTTTACAGCATCAGCGGGTCAGAATTCATCCAGATGTTTGTCGGCGTCGGTGCTTCCCGAGTCCGCGACATGTTCAAGACCGCAAAAGACAATGCCCCTTGCTTGCTGTTCATCGATGAAATCGATGCTGTTGGACGCATGCGTGGAGCCGGTGTCGGTGGCGGCTCGGATGAGCGCGAACAAACGCTCAACCAAATCCTGAGCGAGATGGATGGCTTTCAGCCCAACGAGATGGTCATTGTCCTGGCGGCGACCAATCGGCCGGATGTGCTGGATTCGGCGTTGCTGCGGCCGGGGCGTTTCGATCGGCATGTTACGATCGACCGTCCGACCTGGCAAGGCCGGCTGGCCATACTGAAAGTCCACACGCGCACCAAACCCCTGGCAGACGATGTCAATCTGGAAAGTATTGCTCGGGAAATGATCGGCATGACCGGAGCTGATCTGCGCAACCTCGCCAATGAAGCGGCACTCTTGGCCACACGCGAAGGCCGAAACAAGATCGAGCAAAGCCACTTCGAACGCGCCGCCGACCGGGTCCTAATTGGGCCGAAGCGTGAAGAGGTGCTGACGCAGGAAGATAAGCGGAAAACCGCCTACCACGAAGCCGGCCACGCTCTGGTCACCTGGCTGGAGCCGGGTGCCGACCGGCCGCTCAAGGTTTCTATCATCCCGCGGGGCCAATCATTGGGAATGAATCTCAACGTCCCGGAAGAGGAACGCTTCCACTACGGCATGGACCACTTCAAGGCCAAGCTGGTGAGCATCATGGGAGGCCGGGCCGCGGACCGCCTGGTGTATGGCCAACCGTATGCCGGAGCCGAGAGTGATCTCAAGCAAGCGACCCGGTTGGCCCGTTACATGGTGACCCACTGGGGCATGAGCGACCGCTTGGGACCCATGTCCTTCCGCATTGGCGAAGAGCATGTGTTTCTGGGGAAGGAAATCCAGGAGCCGCGCGACTTTAGCGAGGGCACCGCTCAGATGATCGATGAGGAGGTACAACGACTGCTTCGCGAAGCGGACCAGCGGGCCTACACCCATCTGGAGCAACACCGCACCGATCTGGATCGGTTGGCGGAGACACTGTTGCAGCGCGAAGAGCTTTCGCGCGAAGACATCGATCGGCTTCTCCGAGAAAGTGGCATTGAGGCAGATGGTCAACCGACAAGTAGCGCAGTTTTTGCGCCCGGATCGCAGAAGATCTGAAGGAACGTCAAATAACCCTTCGATCACATCATGTCATCGGATGAGCTTTTGCCAGCCAAGCTTTGGATCGAGTATGACGACGAAGCCGATCTTCTCTACATCCGTCTCGAGCCTTCCCAAAAGCCACGGAAGCTGGGCAGATGAACTTGTTCGCCTACGGATCCAGCGGCACCCAATCGATAATATCAAATCGCGCATGCGCTGAGGCTTGGGGAACCACGGCTGTCTCTTCATACGGCGCATGACAGGGTCGGATCAGGCCTTGCAGTTCTTCGATGCTCAGGTACCCCTGCTCCCGCGCGAACATGAGATGCGCTTGGCCGGGCACGCGCACCATCTGGAGCCCCTTCAGTGCCAGCTGCGCTGCTTCTCCAAAGGCTTTGCCGGCGTCGCTGGCGGGGACGAGTAAGAAAGAGGTTTGTTGGTCCGCGTCGCTGCCCGCCACCATCGGGGTGGCCCGGCCCAAGTATTCCAGAATCTGCACCGAGATGTCGACGCCCGACCGTTCGCCCGCGGCCAATTCGAATTGGGCGACGTCCGTGGCGGGCAACTGTTCCCCCAGGAAAGCGGCGGTCTGTTCCACCAAGGGCATCGCTAACGTCCGTGCCAGATCGACGTTGCCGGAACAGGCGGCATGGAGTCCGCCGAGCGCTGCCAGGACGCGGTCGTGGAGAACCTGGTCCAGATGCGTCTTCTGCACCGCCGTGAGCGTGCTGGAGAACCGCTCGGCTGCCCGCTCGAGGTCGGCTTCTCCGTCCGGCAAGACGACGCGAATCGTAGCGGACTGGCGGATCGATTCCCAAAACGACACCGCGGAAGGAACCGGCGAATGACCGGGCGTCAGCCCGAGTCCCGAATGCGAATTGGCCAGGTCCACTCCATCCTCTGTGGGAGATTCGAGGTTTTCCAGCAGGTGACGGAGACGCTGGCGACAGAAGGTCAGTTCACGCAAGCGCTCATCCAAGCGGCCGCTCAATTGCTGGAAAAAGCGCTGTTCGGCGGCGATGACCTCTTCGGCCAGACACTGCCGGGCGAAGGCGGCCAGATGGTCCAGAACGACACGCAGCAGCCGCCGCGATCGATTGCCGAAAAGCAAGAGGGATGGCAGGCCCCACCCGCCGCGGTCGCTGCCGGCCGTACACGCCTCCAGAGCTCTCTGCAATTGCTGCCAGGCCTGCTGGGTACGGCCGGACTGCTGCTCGCGGCGGGTGCCATGAGCGGCGGCGGCCTGGTTGCAGAACTGGATGAATCGCCCCAGGGCTGCTTCCGCCGCGGCCACGCGCCGGCCGGGATGTTCCATCAACGCAAAGGCAGCACTGCTCAGCCGCTGGTCCCATTCCTTGGCGACCTGTTCCGCGCCGGCAGTCAGGGCGCGGCTGAGCCGGCTCCTTCGCCACTCGTCCAGGCTGCTGCCATTGCCGGGTTCGAGCACCTCCTTCGCCATCCCCGCCCCTACCAGTTCGCGCACCCGCGAAACGGCTTGCCGAGCCCAGTTGGCTGAATCCTCCACGGCCACGGGCAGCTCGGATTGTTCTTCCAGCTTGGCCAACAATTGCGTCAGCGCCTCGGCCGGTGTCCCTCCCAGGGAAGGGCGGGCCGCTTCATCAAAATCGACGGCTAGCCCTTCGGCGCGAAGCTCCACGTCCGCCAGGACCCGTGCACATGCCGCGTCCACCTAGTCCTGAGCAGTGACTTCGCCGACGGCCTGCCACTCCTCGAGGAGCTGGCGGCAGGCGTTCCGAGCTGCCAGCCGCAGCAGCAGACCGCGCGGGAACCACACGGCATACGTCCCAAAACTGCGAAAGTTCGTCGCTCCCGCCGGAGCGGGAAGCTGGCGACAGCGATCAAGCCGTAACCCCAATGGCGTGGTGAGGTCATGAAAGAGATAACTCCCCAGGTGGGCAACCGCGTCACGGACCGCCTCGGGGCTGCGATGGCTCAGCTGCATCACGTAGGTACAGGTAAAGGGCGGCCCCTGATCTACCAGCCGGGGACCATCCGGACCGTACTGGGCAGAGAAGGGAATGGTTGGAT
>DATGIQ010000605.1:0-2641 GCA_035295665.1 Gemmataceae bacterium
GAGCCGCATGGCATCGAGCTCGCCGGAACTGGGCAGCTGGCTCGACGAAGCATTTACGACGGCCGAGTTCCCCAGGATGATCGCCATCTGACCGGCATCGACAGCCCCACCGCCCACGAGGCCGGCCTGCTGATCGTCGGATGTCGGAAAGATCAGTGGTCGCTCCTGGGCTGCGATGCCTGCTTCCAGGGCAAGCGACATGGCCAGGGGACCGATCGGCTGCGTATGATCGACGATGGCGGGGAGTTGCTGCCACGCCAATTCGCGAAGTTGGGGCCGTTCCAGGGCGTTCAGCATCCCCGGGCACCACAAGTTGGTGCGCAGATCCATCATCCCCGTCGATGCCGCCGCCGAAACGCTGACGACATCCAAATTGCCGGTGAGGAAGCCGGCGGCCAAGGCGCCGTGCGGGAGAATCCGATGTGTTCGCTGCCAGTCCGACAGCGGCAAATGAGCTTCATCCTTCAAGAGATGGCTCAAGGTGTAGCGAATCGCCCAAGGTCCGCCGATCAATTGCCGCACTCGTTCTTGTCCACCTAAGCGGGCCAGGCCCGCAGCATGATACTCGCCCAGGCTATGGTCGTTCCAGCAGATCGCCCGGCGAACCTGGACATGATCGGCGTCGATCCGGCCAGCGGTGTGGTGTGTGGCCGAGATACCACCCGCGACCCAGTGACCGAGGCGGCCCCGTTGCCGCAATTGTGAACCGATGGCGCGGACGCTGGCGTGGGCTTGGCCTTCGAGCTGCAACAGATTGAGCTCGGAAACGCCCCCATCCGTCCAGAGATCGGTCGGCAGCCGTACTTCTGCGAGAGTGCGGCCATCCAGATCAAATGCCAGACATTTGACCGCCCCGGTGCTGAAATCCCAGCCGGTGATGACAGCATCCGGACTCACACAACGAACGGGTTCGGCCACGGCGTTGCTCCTCACGGTGAGAATGCGCGATATTGCCAACCTCGTTGTCCGACAGGAGGTTGAGATCTGAGGGGAAACGCTTCGGTTTCACGCGAGCTCAGACATCGAGGGTTTTGTACGCTTTCTGCGGCCGGTGACTACCAGCGGAGTACGGTTGTGCCCCAAGCGAGGCCGGCGCCAAAGCCACTCAAGACGAGCAGGCTGCCGGGCTGGACCAAGCCGTCATTCACCGCTTCATCCAGTGCCAGGGGAACCGAGCCGGCCGAGGTGTTGCCGTATCGCTCCAGGTTGTTGTAAACCTTACTGCGCGGAATGTGCAAGACGTCGATGGCGGCGTTGATGATCCGGATGTTGGCCTGGTGTGGCACATACAGATCGATGTCCGTCGGCTGCAGGCCACTAGCTTGGAGCACATCTTGAATGCTATCGCAAAGGATGGACACGGCCCAACGAAAAACCGCTCGGCCTTCCATGTGCATAAAGTGTTTTCGCTGTGCCAGCAACTCCGGGGTCGGCGGTAGGCGGCTGCCACCGGCTGGGCGGCTTAATAAATCTGCACCACTTCCATCCGATCCAAGGCAGTAACGGAGGAGTCCTTGGTCCGGGCGGCCTCGCGCCAACAGGACCGCTCCGGCGCCATCGCCAAATAAGGGATACGTTTTCAGATCGCGCGGGTCGACAATGCGTGAATTGCAATCCCCGCCGATGACCAAGGCCAAGTCGCTGGCGCCCGAGCAGATATACGCAGCCCCCGTCACTAACGCGTACACAAAGCCGGAACAGGCCGCTTGGATCTCGAATGCTCCACAATTGAGCTTCATCGCATCCTGCACCATGCAAGCTGTGCTCGGGATCAGCATGTCCGGCGAAAACGTCGCCAGGACAAGCAGATCGACCTCGCGCGGATGAACGTGGGCCTGTTCCAAGCAGCGCCGGCCTGCTTCCACGCATAGATCGCTGGTGGCTTGATGCGGCGGGGCATGGCGGCGTTCCAGGATTCCGGTGCGTTTCACGATCCAGTCCGAATCGCAGCCCAGCCGTTGACGCAGATGTTCGTTGGTAACTACCGAATCGGGAACATAGCTGCCCGTCCCGAGGATGCGCACGCCGAGCAGGCTTCGACACGGAGGACGGGGCTGGGGTAAGCGTTCATTGCTCATGTCCGGCTCATCCTGGCGGCGCCCCTACCCAAAGAAAACAATGCAGCTGGCAGTATACTTTTCCAGCAGTCTTCTGGCCACGCAGGCTTTGCTGCGAAGGCGATTAAAAGCGGAAGATTCACGAAATTCACGGGAAGATTTCCCTTTCGTGGGGCAGGCTCACGGCCCGGTCAGATACGTCAGATACTGTACGAGAGCACTGACGGCGTGCTGGGTGTAGTCGATCCGCAAGTTCCCATCTTGATGCGATGCGAAAAACGCACCCACCACTACCGGCCGATACCAATCGGCGAAATGCTGGGTGTTCGCTTCCGTATACTGCAGCGTATTCAGAAACTGGAGACCCCGCTCGAGAGTCTCGCGGTATTTCAGAGCACGCGGGCGATCCGATGCCTGGCGGGCCACACGCCAGGCATCGGCCAGACTTTCCGCATAGTATGCCGAGCCGACGTGCGGAGCCGGCGCCAGGGCCTCTCCGTCCAATCCTTCCCGAAAGCCACCCGTCCAGAGCGGGTGGCGTGGGTCGAGTTGAGTGTATTGGCGTCCGCAAACCCAATCGTTCA
>DATGIQ010000606.1:0-24260 GCA_035295665.1 Gemmataceae bacterium
CGCGTCTGTTCCAACCCGCGGAATTCTCCCAACAGGGGCCAGCTCCCACACGTGGGACAATAGCCGTATGACCAGGGCATCCCTTCCCGAAGTGCAACGAGGAGAACGTTGACCCGTTCCAGCACGGGGAAGAGAGTCAACCGGAGAATCGTCGCCATCAAGCCAGAGTCGAGGCCCAGGGCGTCCGCCCGTGCCGGAAGGGCCTCGGCTTGGCCGGACAGGACGTCGCCGGTGAGTATGGCCGGATCCAGGGTCCCCTTCCGCATCGCTTCCGCGAGAAGCTGGACTCCCGCGCCGCCTTGGTGACGGTGCATGGCTGTGCAGATATGCTGCCAACGCCGCTGGAACGCATCTCTGTCCAGCTCCAGGCGTTCGCCTCGGAGCAGAGGGACACCGCCGTGCAACTTGACAGCGGCATGATCGTTCAACAACTGCGGCGCAGTCTCCAGGACCGGTTCCCGGTACAGCAGGGGAAGGAGATCACGGACAACGGCAAGGGAGCCGGCCAGCTCGGGGCGTTCGTTGGCTAGTCGTTCCGCCTCTTCGAGAGTGGCCGCTACTCCGGGCGGAGCCGGCGGCGCGGACCCAAAGAATTTATGGAGCAAACCGCCGGCCATGCCGTCTCTCCCCTGTACTTTCCTGCATGGCATCTCCCAAAAGTTGGGCCACCCACTCGGGGCTTCGGCACGCCGTCTGCCATTCCTCCCAGACCACCAGGGCCACGGCACGCGCCGGCCCGGTTGGTGGACCGATCGCGTCGACGGCCTGGATCAGCGTCGTCTCCAGGTCGGCGGGCTCGGGATCCACCTCGGCGAGGTGCTGCAAAATGCGGCGTTTCAATTCCATCCCCACGAGGTCCGCTTGCTGGTCCCGGGCCCGTTGCCTCGGCCGGAGATCGGTTGAGGCCAAGAGCAGGATGGCCAAATCACGCGGGCGCAGTGGGGAATCCGCCCGCCCTGTCTCTGGTTCAGGGAGCATCAAACACCTTGCTACGCGGTTCCAGGTTCGCCGTTTTGTTTCCGGGATCGGCTCCTGGTCCGCCGCCGCGCGCACGCCCATCTTCCGGACTGAAGCCTGACACGAGTCCCGGCTCCGGCGTACCAATCCGGGGGTTTTGCAGGACGGCATCCTGGGCCCGCAACTGTGGTCCGCGGGCCAACATTTCCGGTGGGCTCGTGAGGAGAGCGTAACGAAGCACCAGACCTCCTGCCAGCGAACAAATGGCCGCCAGCATCGTGCGTGGCTGAGGACGCAGACCCCCAATCACATGAAGCGCCAGTGGCAGAAGCAAGCCGAGGACCAATGTCCCGATGACGAGCAGTTTGCCATGTCCAGTCTGCAGGACCGGAAGCAGCAGCCCCCCTAACGAGACCAGGAAAATCCCAAACACGATCAGTTCCAGTACCAATGCCCAAACCTCGGCATGTTGCAAGGATTCCCAGGATACGGGCGGCATCGTCCGGCGAGCCCGGACCAACAACATCATGGTGGCCAATCCGGTGGTCGTGGCCGATGTCAAAAAGAGCGGCGCCAGCCAAACCGTGTCGCTCCACAGCGGTTGATTGGTTGCCGTCAACAGCGCCCCGGTATAGGCCGCGATGAAAAAGCCAACCGCCGATCCAAGCAGATGAAAGCACTTGCCAACAACACTGTGCCGCAGGAAGTATGCAAGCTTGCCGTCCGGCCAAAGACTACCCAAGAGCGATAAAAAGCTGCACAGGCCGAAGATCAGAAGAGCCCAGGCTCCGACCGACATCGGGGACCAATATTTCCAGATCAGGGCATGGCTCATCGTTCGCCAGGATTGAGCCGAGCTGGGCCAGCCCTGCTCAAGACCCCGATGCACGATCTCCGATTTGAAAAGCATGTGCCAAAATCGCTCTGGCCGGGTCAAGTCCACGGTTAAGAATAGGCCGCACAGAAGCACCAGCGGGAAGGCGATCCAATATCCCACCCGGGACAGCTCCCGCTCCCTCTCATGACCCACCAAATCGATCAGCGTGGCGACAAAGTACGCGCCGGCCGCAATCCCGCCGCAGAAGAAATACAGGATGATCCACCAATGCCAATCGGGATCAGCGACAAATAGGTCCATGCGACGAACTCCTCAAGATACCGGCTGCTGCGGAGTTTCCGCGGCTCGGCCCCTGGTCCGATCGCGAAATGCAAAAAGCAGTCCCAGCCCCGTTACCAGGGCTGTCACCATGCTCCATAGGGACGAGCGGAGCACGCTTCGGCTAGGCAGCTTGGGGTTCGCCGGCAAGCCGTAGACCCCCGGCTTATCCACCAATAGATAAAATGCGTTCAAGCCGCCCAGGATGTTCTCGTCGGCTCCGTAGAGCTGGGCTTGGTGGATGCCTTGAGCATGGAGCTGGTCCACGCGTGCCTTGGCCTGCTCGCGGAGTCTCGAAACCGGTCCAAAGCGGATCGATTGTGTGGGGCAGGCCTGGGCACACGCTGGGGTCAGGTTGTGCTTGAGGCGATCGTAGCAGAAGGTGCATTTTTGCGCCACCAGCCTCGTCGGATCCGCGCTCATGTGGATGACGCCGAAGGGGCAGGCGGAAATGCAGTCCCGGCAGCCGTTGCAGGCCGGCTCGTTGATGTAAACCGTATCGAACTCCGTCCGCAAAATCGCCCCTGTCGGACAGACCTCCAGGCAGGGAGCGTTGACGCAATGCTTGCAAACATCCGACATCATGAGCCAGGCCGCTTGCTGCGAACGGTTCGGGTCACTGCTGAACTGTTCGATGAACTTGACATGCCGCCAATTGACATCGGAGAGGCTGCCGGTATTGTCGTAGCTATTGCCGCTCAGCACCGGCAGATCGTAGCGGCTGGGCCCGCGCTCGGCCGGAAGATTGTTCCACTGATGGCAGGCAACCTGGCATGCCTTGCAGCCGATGCAGATGGTGGTGTCGGTGTAAAAGCCTACGGGTTCTGGCATGAGCGCGGCTCCCTGGTCCGTTTTTTATGCTGTTAACCCCTGGCGACCTGGCACACGAACACCTTCGCCTCGTGGATCGTCACGTTCGGATCCCCGACCAGGGCCGACAGATTGTTGACCACATCGCCTGTGGTGAGTCCCTTGTAGCCCCAGTGCCAGGGCAATCCGACATGATGGACCTGCCTCTCTTTGAGCTGGTAAGGCCGGATGCGGCGGGTCACCAGTGCTTTGGCCCGGATCGAGCCGCGCGGCGTGGAGATAACCACCCAGTCGGTGTTGTTGACGCCAATCTCCTGGGCGTGTTCAGGCGAAATCTCGCAGAACAGCTCGGGCTGCAATTCCGCTAACCAGGGAAGCCAGCGACTCATCGTGCCGCTCAGGTGGTGTTCCGTCAACCGATACGTGGAAAGGACATGGGGGTATTCCGGTGTCGCTACCGCAGCATAAGGATTGCCCGGTACCTTCCAGGTCAGCGTACAGGGGTTGCTCTGCTGTTTGTAAACGATGTTTTTCACCGGCGATTCGTAGGGCTCGTAAAATGTTGGCAGCGGGCCATCGACCAGTCCTTTGGGTACATACAGCCAGGCCTTGCCATCCGCTTTCATGATGAACGGCGAAGCGCCGTCATGGTAGGCGACGCCCACGCCGTGGGGCTGAGCCGTCGCGTCCGGAGCCTTGTTGAGGACAAAATCCGGGATATCGAGACCCACCCATTTCTTCTGCTCGGCTTCCCAGTACACATAACCACGCCGGGGCGGGCCGCCGGCTTGGGCGAATTCCTTGGCCAGGCGTGCTTCCTTGGGCCAGGGATTGCCCTGGACGTCCGCCGAGGCCCGGTTGTACATCAGGCGGCGGTTGGCCGGCCAAGAGAAACCCCAATCCAGAGCAACCCAATCGTCTCCTCTGCGATTGGCCGCGAAGTTATGGCCAGCCGGATCGTCCGTGGTCGGCGCGTAGATTCCCGTATAGATCCACGCCCCGCACGCCGTTGTCCCATCATCCTTCAGATCGGCAAACGAGACCAGCGGTTTCCCTTGCAGCGGCTGGCCCGGTGTCCACGGGTAGCCGTTGATCTCCTTGAGGATCCGCTCCGCCGATGGCTCATCCTTGATCCGCCATTCTTCATTCGCCGGGGGATCGAGATAGTCCCAGACCAATGCCTTGATTGGACGGTCGCGTGGTTCCTGGCTATCGGCATAGAGTTTCTTGAGGCGTTGTCCCAGGTGGTAGGTGAACCAGCTATCGGAGCGGGCATCGCCGGGTGGGTCCACCGCCTTGTTGTGCCACTGCACCAGCCGTTGCGTGTTCGTGAAGCTGCCCTCCATCTCGGCTACCGCCGCGGCTGGCAGGAAGAATACTTCCGTCTGGATGTCCTGCGGTTTCAGCGTGCCGTTCTTGACCTCCGGCGAATCCTTCCAGAAGCTCGCCGTTTCAGTCTCGTAGAGGTCGCGCACCACCATCCAATCCAGCTGGGCCAATGCCTGGCGCTGAAACGAGGCGTTCTGGCCACCGACGGCCGGGTTCTGCCCCATGACGAAAAAGCCTTTGATGGTCCCTTTCATCATGTCCACGAACATGGGCAGATGCGAATGATTCCCGGTCAGTTTGGGGAGATAATCGTACGCGAAATCGTTCTCTGCTTTGGCATCGTCGCCGAACCATGCCTTGAGCTGACTGACGATGAATTTGGGCAGGTTGGACCAGTACGAAGTGGCCGAGGTCTCCGTGTTGATGTAGTCCCGGAGCGTCTCGTGGTGTTTCAGCGCGCTCGGCGTATTCAGATAGCCAGGCTGGATATCATACAACGTGGCGATGTCCGTACATCCTTGGATAGTCGCATGGCCACGCAGGGCCAAGATCCCCCCTCCCGGCCGACCGATATTTCCCAGCAACGTTTGCAGCACCGCGGCGGCGCGAATCATCTGCACTCCAACCGTGTGCTGCGTCCAGCCGACGGCATAGCAGATCGCTCCGGTGCGGTCCGGCCCAGCATTGTGGAGGAGCGTGTTGGCCACGTTGAGGAAGGTTTCGCGCGGCGTGCCACAAACCTGCTCGACCAGCTCGGCGGTATACCGGCGGTAGTGCCGGCGCAGGATCTGGAAAACACACCGCTCGTGCTGTAAGGTCAGATCCTGCGTTGGCCGCGGGCCCACGAGCTTGCCGACCTGCATCGCGAAGGAATACCCCTTCCCTTTTTCCTCCGGCTCGGATGTGGACTCCCTGCCGGCCGGTTCGGTTTCATATCGCCATTTGTTGATGTCGTATTTCTGCTTTTCCGCATCGAAGCCGGAGAAGAGCCCGGCCAGGTCGTCGGCTTCGGTGTCCCGGAACTCCTCCGTGACCAGAGTGGGAGCATTGGTGTAGTGCACCAGGTAATCGTGGAAGAAGCGTTCACGCTCCGAACGTTCTTCGGGCTTTTTCTGGAAGAGCGGCGCGAGGTGCTCCAGGACCAGGTTGATCAGCGCGCCCAGGAAGACAATATCGCTGCCAGCCCGCAACGGAGCGTAGACATTGGCCATCGCCGACGTGCGCGTGAAGCGCGGATCGACATGGATCACGGTGCAGGGATTCGTGAGCCGCGTCTTGGCCTGCAACACCCAGCGGAAGGCCACCGGATGGCACTCGGCCATGTTGGAGCCCATAATGAGGATGCTGTCGGCGTTTTTCATGTCCATGGCGAAGGTGGTGGCCCCGCCACGGCCGAACGACGTGCCCAGACCGGGCACAGTCGCGCTGTGTCATATCCGCGCCTGGTTTTCGAGGTAGACGACGCCCAGCGCCCGCATCAATTTGCACTGGATATAGTTCCATTCGTTGTCCATCGTCGCTCCGCCCAACGAGGCGATGGCCAACGTATGATTGACCCGCTTGTTCTTCTTGTCGGGGTCTTCCCAAAACTCCTGGAAGGTCGCATCGCGCGTCTTCTTGGTGAGTTCGGCGATGCGGTCCAGGGCCCAGTCGAGGTCTTTGGTCTCCCATTCGGTGCCCCCCGGTTTGCGATACCAGATCTTGGTGACGCGATTGGGGTTGACCGCCAGCTGATAGGTGGCTGCCCCTTTGGGACAGAGCGTGCCCCGATTGATAGGACTTTCTGGATTCCCCTCGATGTTGATGATTTGTTTGTCCCGGACGCTGACGATCTGAGCACAACCGACGGCACAGTAAGGACAAACGCTGGGGACCTCGCGGGCATTGGCAATTTTGAGTTGGGCAACCTTCTCGTGGGCGGCCCGCAGGTCCACCCCGAATCCCAACAGACCTCCGAGAGCAAAACCGCCACCTGATGAAGCACGGAGAAATTCACGCCGGCTCAAGGGACCCACGCCGCTGACCATGCTCGACCTCTCCAACGATCAGACTGGTAAGGGATTATCTCTTCCCTGTTGTATCGCCTATCTTACGCCAGGCGTGGGAGTTTCCCAAGCAGAGCCATGCGATTTTCCATCACTCATCCACCATCGCTGCCAGCCACGATTTCAGCGCTCCCCTCGAGAGGCCCTGAATCAAGAAGCGCTTTTCCCGGCTTGTCGCGCCGCTCAGCAACTTCACTTGCGACCGTTTCACATCCAGCGCCTTGGCCAGCACCTCAACCAATGCCTTGTTCGCGCGCCCATCCTCCGGCGGCGCCGTGACCGCTACTTTCAGCGCCCCCGAATGTTCCCCAAGGATCCCGGCTTTGCGCGCTCCGGGTTGTGCATGCACCGGCACGATGCAGCCATCGGCGTGCTCAGTGATTTGGATCATGCCTCCTCCCGCTCCAAGCCTTCGAACAGGGCCGTGCCAATCCGTACCAGCGTCGCCCCTTCCTCGACGGCCACTTCGAAATCATTGCTCATCCCCATCGAGAGTTGTTCCAGCCGATGCGGCGCAGCTACTTCTTTGGCCAATCGATCGCGCAGGGAGCGGACTGCCGCAAAGGTCTCCCGGCAGCGCTCCGGGTCGGCTTCCAGGGCGGCCATGGTCATCAAGCCCCGAACGTGGACGTGCCGCAATGTCCTGATCGCCGGAACCAATCCGGGTAGCTCCTCCGGAGCGAAGCCATATTTATTTGGCTCCCGGCTGGCGTTCACTTCGAGAAGCACGGCGACCGGGCTTTCCGCCTTGGCTGCCTCCTTCTCCAGGGCTTCCAGTAGCCGAAGGCTATCCACTGAGTGAATCCACCGCACCAACGGCAAGGTGCGCTCAATCTTGTTCCGTTGCAAATGGCCGACGAGATGCCAGTGCACCGAACTTGGTACGGCGGCTGCCTTGCGCCATAGTTCTTGTGGCCGGTTTTCTCCAAGGTGCACCAGGCCGAGCGGCGGCAGCAATGCGACGACAGAAGGGGAGATCGTTTTGGTGATGCCGACCAGGGTGATTTCGCGGCGCGCGCGCTGCGACCGCCGGCAGGCAGCCTGTAGCCGCTCCTCAACCGCGGCTAAACGCTGGCGCAACAGATTCTCGATTTCGGATCGGGTCATATGTTTGGACGGCGATCGGTTCCCAATTGCCGAAGCTTACCCACACGGAGTAAGATAGCGACCTGCCCTTGAACATGGAAGAAAGGACCCTATGGCTGAAATCCGCGCGTTTCGCGCCTACCGTTATGATCTGGGCCGCGTCGGGACGCTCAGCGATGTAGTCGCGCCTCCGTATGATGTGATCGATCCGGCGCTGCAGCAGGCCCTGTATGCGCGTAGTCCGTACAACGTGATCCGCCTGATCTTGAATCAGGAACAGTCGAGCGACACCGGAGCGGACAACCGCTATACCCGTGCCGCCGGTTGCCTGCGCGATTGGCAGCAGGAGGGCATCCTCTTACAGGACTCGGCCCGGGCCGTTTATGTCTATCAGCAGGATTTTGAAGTGGAGGGCCAGCGCTTCCGCCGGCAGGGCTTCCTGGTGCGCGTCCGCCTGGAGCGGTTCGGCGAGGGGAAGATCTTTCCCCATGAAGAGACGCTGGCCGGTCCCAAGGCAGATCGACTGCGTCTCTTCCACGCCACGGCCATGAACCTGAGTCCCATTTTCGGCCTGTACCCCGATGAGGCGGGCGCGGTGCAAGCACAGCTCGATCAAGCGGTACGCCGCGCCTTGCCATTGGAAGCGGTCGATCACCTCGGGGTGGTGAGCCGGCTCTGGCCGGTGACTGATCAGCACGTGGTCAGCACGATCACCGGGTTGATGGGCCCGAAGCCGATTTTCATCGCTGACGGCCATCATCGTTATGAAACGGCCTTGCGGTATCTCGATGAAAAACGCGCCACTGGAGAAGTCCGCGACGCCGAGGCGGCCGCCAACTTTGTGCTGATGATGCTCGTGGGGATGAGCGATCCGGGATTGGTCATCTTGCCGACGCACCGCCTCGTTGCCGGGCTGCCCAACGTCACCGCCGATCGACTGCAGCTTCTTTTGGGGGAGCACTTTCAGATCGAGACGGTCGGTCGCGGTGAACAAGGGGCACGCGATACCTGGGACTTGATCGAAGCGGAAGGATCTCAGGATCTGCTCGGCTTCGGCACGGTGGCCGATGGCGTTTGGCAGACCGCCCGTTTCCGTGCCCCTCAGGTGATGGCCAGTTTGGCCGCCGAGCATAGTCCAGCCTGGCGGAGCCTTGCGGTCAGTGTCCTGCAAGTTCTGGTGCTCGGCAAGCTGGTTCCCGAAGGACTGGGCGGGCAGCCAACCTGCCACTATGTCCATCTCCTTCGGGAAGTGAGCGAAGACGTGGCGGCCAAGCGCTGCCAGCTTGCGGTATTAGTACCCCCGGCCACCATGCAGCACGTCGAGCAGATCGCCGGCAACCTCGAAAAGATGCCGCCCAAATCGACCTACTTTTATCCCAAGCTCCTGAGCGGGCTGGTGTTCAATCCGCTGAAGGGGAATTAGCCAGTCTGGTGCCCGAATTGGAGACGACTCTCCCAACGAACGAGCCCGTTGGCAGCATGAAAAACTTCACAGAAAACGGGGAACCCCTCAGATTTGCTCGAGGAAGGTTCGCCAAGATGGCCCAAGCACATGTGAAGGGTATCCGCCTTTCGACGCAGGAGAAGGATCAGAGGGGGCAGCGGCGCAAGCAAAAGGATCGCAAGGGTGGGGAGAAGGGCGACAAACGGAGGCCTTACAACCCATAGGGCGACCAGCCATGATAGCAAATCAAACCGGGACCCGGATAGAAGTCATGGTCCGGAATCGCCATTCTGACCAATTGTGGAATACAAGGCATTTATTCGCACGGAGATGCCCAAGCGAGACTCGAGAAGTTAGTTCCGAGCAAGGATGCTCGGCTCCACGTGACGGTGAAGGTAATGGAAAGGAGAAGAACTCGATTCTGCCGCGAAGCATCAAGCTCCGCTCCATTCTGGGCAATGGCATGAGGCCCTCGATCGTGGGCGAACGTGCGTGACCACTCCGTTCCCGATGCACATCCAGCAAACGTGAGGTCGAGCCATGCTACGGATCGATCGCGGGCAGTTGCTCAGCATGACCGGGATCGTTGCCCTCTTCGTCATCAATGCCGGCATTGCCTTGCGCAACACCCAAGAGGTGCAGGAATCGGAAGCGTGGGTCGCTCATACTCATGAAGTCCTTGCCGAGCTGGCCGCCATCCTGTCCGCGCTTACCGATGCCGAAACAGGCCAACGCGGCTATCTGCTGACTAGTGCGGAACCCTATCTGCAACCGTACCAGGACGCTTTGACCAAGCTGGCGGGGCATCTGCGGCACGTGGAGAAATTGACCGCGGATAACCCCGAGCAAACGGCTCGGGTTAATGACCTGGAACCGCTCATCGCCAAGAAGTTGAGTGAGCTGCAACGAACGATCGATCTGTTCCGCAACGCCCCCGATCAGGAACACGGCTTCGCGGCAGCGCGCCAACTCGTCCGGACCGACCAGGGCAAACTGACGATGGATGGGATTCGCGCCGTGGTGGCGCAAATGGTGCAGACTGAGCAACGGTTGCTCCATGACCGAGATGAGGCTGCCAAGAAGACGTACCGCACGGCGGTCTTCACCACGCTCGTGGCCCTCACCCTTGGCCTGGGCCTGGTGGCCGGGAGCTTTTCGCTGGTGCAGCGGAACCTGGCCCTCCGCCAGCGAGCCGCAGAAGCCATCCACAGCGAGCGGGAACGCTTGCACACCACGCTCATCAGCATCGGCGATGCCGTCATCGTTACCGATCGCGCCAGCCGGGTGACGTTGATGAACCCCGTGGCCCAGGATTTGATCGGCTGGAAAGGGGATCCGATCGGCCAACCCTTAGACAAGGTATTCTGCATTCTCAACGAGCAGAGCCGCCAGCCCGTGGAGAGCCCGGTGAGCCGGGTCCTCCGCGAAGGGACGGTTGCCGGGCTGGCTAACCACACCGTGCTGATCGCCAAGGACGGAATGGAAGTTCCCATTGACGACAGCGGCGCACCGATCCGCGATGCCCACGGCGACATCATCGGTGTGGTCTTGGTCTTTCGCGATATCCGTGAGCGGCGACGGACAGAATCGGCCTTGCAACAGCAGCAGGCCCGCCTTCGGCTCCTGCTGGAGCACACCCCCGCTCCGGTGGCCATGTTCGACCGCGAGATGAAATACCTGTACTACAGCCCGCGCTGGCTCGTGGACTACGGCCTGGGCGACCAGGATCTCACCGGCAAGAGCCATTATGAAGTCTTCCCCAACATGCCCCAGCGCTGGCGGGAGACACATCAGCGCTGTCTGGCTGGAGCGGTGGAGAAAAATGACGAGGACCATTTCATCCGCCCGGACGGCAAGGAAGAATGGCTGCGCTGGGAAGTCCGTCCCTGGACCGACGAACGCGGCACCATCGGTGGCATCATCATCTTTTCCGAGATCATTACCGAGCGGAAGCGGGGCGACGAGGTGCTACGGCAAAGCGAGCGTCGCTTTCATCAGTTGGCCGATCTGATGTCGCAATTGGCCTGGATGGCTCGGCCGGATGGATACATCTACTGGTACAACCGCCGTTGGTTCGAGTACACCGGAACCACCCCGACCGAGATGGAGGGCTGGGGCTGGCAGTCGGTCCACGATCCCCACGAGCTTCCGCAGGTCTTGCAGTGCTGGAAGGCATCCATTGCCAGCGGACAGCCGTTCGACATGGTGTTTCCACTGCGGGGCGCGGATGGTCGCTATCGGCCCTTTCTCACCCGAGGCATGCCGCTGCGCGGTGAAGACGGCCGGATCCTGCATTGGTTTGGGACCAATACCGACATCAGCGACATCATGGAAAAGGAAGAAGCATTGCGGGAAGCCGACCGCCGCAAGGATGAATTCCTGGCTATGCTGGCCCATGAGCTGCGCAATCCGCTCGCTCCGATCCGCAATGCCGTGGAAGTCCTCCGCCTCAGTGGGCCAACGGAGCCACCCTTGCAGCAGGCCCGGGAGATGATCGAACGCCAGGTCAACCATCTCGTCCGGCTAGTGGATGATCTGCTCGACGTGAGCCGCATCACCCGGGGAAGAATCACTCTCCAAAAGGGGCCTGTGGATCTCGCCACCGTCATTGTGGGCGCGACGGAGAGCTGCCGCCCGCTCATCGATGCGCGGGGCCATGATTTGCGGGTGTCGTTGTCTTCCACGCCGGTGCGTGTGGAAGGCGACCCGACCCGACTGACGCAAGTTGTGCTGAACCTGCTCAGCAATGCAGCCAAATACACTCCGGAAGGCGGCCGCATTGACTTGACCGTCTGCCTGGAACCAGGCGAAGCAGTTATCCGGGTGAGAGATAACGGTGTGGGGATCGCCCCCGAATTGCTGCCCAAGGTGTTCGACATGTTCACCCAGGCCGAGCGGACATTGGATCGTTCTCAGGGAGGACTGGGCATTGGCCTGACGTTGGTGCAGCGTTTGGTCGAGCTGCACGGGGGGAGCGTCCAGGCATCGAGTGACGGTTTGGGTCGCGGCAGCGAGTTTGTGGTGCGTCTGCCGATCTTGCCGCTTGCCATGCCGCCGGCAGGCGGTCTGCGCAAGGAAGGGGAACCGTCGGGCGAGCGATCTGGCCTCCCCGGTCGCCGAATCCTGGTCGTCGATGACAACAGTGATGCCGCGGCTAGCCTGGCTATGCTGTTACGGTTCCTGGGCCACGATGTGCGCACGACTTATGATGGTCCGTCGGCACTCCAGATCGCAGCCGAATACCGACCCCACGTGACATTTCTGGATATTGGCTTGCCGGGCATGGATGGCTATGCCGTGGCGCGGCAAATGCACGCGATGCCGACTCTGGACGGCATGGTACTCGTTGCCATAACGGGCTACGGCAGCGCCGGCGACCGACGCCGCTCCGAGGAGACCGGGTTCTACGCCCACATGGTCAAACCGGTGGAGTTTGCTGCCGTGCAAGAATTGTTAGCTGCGGTCACTCCTCCCAATCGATGAACGTACGCCGTTCGCGGGCAATCGTTTTCGCAACGGCCGGAAGCCAGCAGGTTATTTGCGCGAATCCATACTGTTCGGGATTCGATCGGAACTTTGCACGCGACGCCGTGCCTTGGGTAGGCTTCCTTCTTGAAACCCGCTTGGCCGTGCACTCCGTATCGCACAAGGGCATTTGCAGTTGAGTCTTCTCGGTTCTCGTTTTCCGAGATTCCCGTTGCAATGAGAATGCCGTCGACCATCGTGCTGAGCAATTTGCCGCGGAGGCGATCTTGTCGGGCTTGCGGTACGGGGTTTGCAACGTCATCCAATTAAACGAGAGTCGAGCGTGGAGGGTGCCATCGTCTACCGATAAGGGGATCGATTCTCTTCACGTTGCGGCAGTACATGGGATTTGGATTTGCGACTGGATAGGTTCCGATCGCGGCGGAAACACCATCAAGAAGGAGGGACGATCGATGCCACGCGGAGAGAAGACCAAGTACACGAACAAGCAAAAGCGCCAGGCCGAGCACATTGCCGAAGGCTACAAGGAGCGAGGCACATCTGCGTCCGAAGCGAAGCGGCGCGCCTGGGCGACCGTGAATGAAATGTCCGGCGGGGGCAAGAAGAGCGGCTCGGGTCGTGGCAAAACTACGAACCGGGCCCCGGCGAAGAAAGGCGGTCATAAAGGTGGTGCCGCCTCGGCAGCTCGTCCGGCCAGCGCTCGTTCAGCTTCGGCCAAGAAAGCCGCCCGGACGCGCGCCCGCCGACACGAGACTGCCAAGGCTTAGCCGATCGGGTTGCCTTGGAGCCCCGTAGCAAGCCATTCGGTGGCGCGCATAGACCGCGAAGAAACGCGGCTTGAGTGGATCGGTGCGGCTTGAATCCGCGATCATCCGCCGCATCCGCGTTGCTTCGCGTTCTATCGGTCCACGGGTACCACTTCCATTCCGTTGCCGTCTCTTTCTCCATTACCAGTATTTCAGCATCCACCAATCGTGCGGGGTGGCATACCGGCTCAACCACCAATGGCCGTCTTGCCATTCCAGCTTTACCGAACGCCAGCCGAGCGGAACCTTCGGGAACGGATACAGAGGTCCGATGAACGGCCAGGATTCGTGGGGATAGAGCTGCGGATAGGCCACGCGCGAGTAGTTATTATACGGTGCGTACGTTGGCCAGGCGTACGGAGGCATTTTGGGCGGGTTCAGATCATAGGGTCCGGGGGCGGGCGCCTGGAAGATGGGTGCGGGCTCCACCACAAAATTAGGACCCCCTGGACCCGGCACCATCTGCGGCGCGGAAAGCATGTCCGAGGGCGGTGCCACGGCCTGAACGGCCATCACGGAGCCGCTGCCCCTGGCACTCATATGGTCGACGACGCGCTCGACACCGGGGATTCCCTGCACGATGTGCAGCACCTCATCGTGTTGCGCTTGGTCGGCGACCGTCCCCGTCAACTCGGCGGTGCCGTCTTGAAACACGATGCCCAAGGTATAGTGACGCAGACGCTCACTTTGACGAAGCTGCCCGGCGATGGTGTCGGCGAGCCGTTGGTTGACCGAAGCGTCCGAGCCGGCGGTGAGAGCAGGGCCCGATTCGGCCGGGAAGCGTGCCGGCTCTTGTGCCGGCAGGGGCAGAGTCATGCACAGCCCCATTGCAGCAGTGATGAAACAAGGGGTGCGAACAGTCACGGCAACATCCTCCTGACGAAAGGCGCATAGCGGGCGACAGCAAACTATTCCTTCCCAAGCCAAGCGGGTCAACTCGCCGGCAGGATAATCAGGACCGTCGTTCGCGGAAGCCAGCGGTGTGAAAGCGGTAATCGATCGGGCTTGCCTGCGCGAAAAACTCGGCGGCGCCAGCTTCCGAGGCGAAAGCGGCACGGCTAGCAAGGTCGGGCCCACGCGTTGGCCGATTTGACAGGGGGAGAGGCCTACTTTATCATGCGACATCGCAAGAGCTTCTGTCCGGCCGAGCCCGGAACGAGTGGTCAGCCCAACCTGCTGTAGAGGTCGTCGTCTGATGGCGCTGCCGTTGGTTTTTGTGTGCGTGCTGATTGGGCTGGAGACCGCTGCGCTGGATCGTATCCGCGTGGCCGAGGATGGCAAAGGGTTTGTATTGGCTGCTTCGGGCCAGCCATTCACGCCCTGGGGCCTCAATTACGGGAACGCGGGAAGATTGATCGAGGATTTCTGGGACACGGACTGGGCGGCGATTGCCGGCGATTTTCGCGACATGAAACGGCTCGGGGCCAACGTTGTCCGCGTCCATCTCCAGTTCGGCAAGTTCATGGATGGGCCCGACCGGCCGAACACGAAGGCGCTCGATCGGCTCGGCAAACTCCTGGATCTGGCAGAGAGGACCGGTCTTTACCTCGATCTGACTGGCCTGGGCTGCTACCGCAAGACGGATATTCCACCGTGGTATGACCGTCTCTCGGAGGACGAGCGCTGGGCGGCGCAGGCTCGCTTCTGGGGTGCGCTGGCCGAGCGGTGCGCCCCCAGCCCGGCCGTGTTTTGCTATGACCTGATGAACGAGCCCTTCGCCGGCGGCGGCGACAAGAAACCCGGCGACTGGTACTCGGGCAAGCTGCTCGGCGGCTTCGATTTTGTCCAGTGGATTGCTCTGGATGTGCGCGGCCGACCGCGCGAGGAGATCGCCCGCGCCTGGATCCGCCGTTTGTCGACGGCCATCCGGGCCCATGACAAGGTTCACTTGATCACGGTGGGACTCTTGCCCTGGGTACCCGGTTGGGGTCATTTATCGGGCTTCGTTCCGGAGAAGGTCGGCCCCGAGCTGGATTTTATCAGCGTCCACATCTATCCGGAGAAAGGCAAGGTGGATGAGGCGATCCACGGCCTGGAGAAATTCGCGGTTGGCAAGCCGGTCGTCATCGAGGAAACTTTTCCGCTCGCCTGCTCCACAGCGGAACTGGAGGAGTTCCTGAAGCGGTCACGCGGCACGGCCTGTGGCTGGATGGGACACTACGACGGCATGACGCCCGAGCGCCTGGAGGACTTGAAGAAGGTGCAGCCGCTCACGATGGCGCAGGCTTTCTATCTGGAATGGCTGAAGCTGTTCCGAAAGGGGAGAACTGACAAGTAGCTATCCGATCCTCACCTCTCACCCCTTCACCACCGGGCCGCCCGTGGTGAGGCGATGCCGCACGTCTAGCCATTCGTCTCCAATCGCTTGGTGCACATCCCGGCCCGCCACATCAACCGGGCCGGACGTCGTGAGCCTCATTTTCGACATCGGTTTTCCTAACTTTACGTGCTTGCCAGCTTGTCCAGCATGACATCGCTTTGCGCAAAAGAAACCTTCCTGCAAGAACACGAAGCAGTGTCCCCATCCGGCCTGTCGCGTGGAAGCCTGTCACAGTTGGCGCAGCCGGGAGTACGTGCAGGCAGAGTCGATGAAGTGAGATCTCAGTCAAAAAGGAGAACACGTTCATGTCCGCTATAGCTACCTTGGCCGTCCGAACCCCTGGTCAGAAGGCTGAACAGTTTGCGGCCCATCTCGAGAAGAAGCTCGGCCGGATCCTGTGCCAGCTGGAGCGGGAAGAAGTTTACCAGGTCATGGCTCATCCGGAGACGGACCGGCGCCTGGTCATCGCGGTGCTCAAGCACTACCTGCTGGAGGTCTTCTCGTTTGTGCCGCACGTAACGGAAGCGACCTTCACGGCGATCGGCCGGCTGCCGAAGAACCGTCCCGACTTGATGAAGCCAATGATCCTGCACGATCTCGAGGAAGTGGATCACGGCGAAATGGCCCTCCGCGATTATGTTCGCCTGGGCGGCAACGAGAAATGGGCTCGGTCGCGGCGGATGACGCCGGCTTCCTTCGCCGTGGCGGCAACCTGTCGGATGCTGGCGGTACACGAGAGCCCCTTCGCTTATCTCGGTTACATGTACTTTTTCGAGGCGCTGACGCCGCTCCTCGCCGAGCGGGTCCTGAAGTTCATGGCGGCCAAGGACTTCCCCAAGGACGCGCAAGGCTTTATCGACTTCCACGCCAAGGAGGATATCGGTCACGCTCGCCGTCTCCACAACCTCATCGTCCGCGTGATCCGCGACTTCCCGGAGGCGGCAGCGGCCATCGAGTATGGCTTGGATTGTTTCTCCGGCGTTTATCCAGTGCCGATTTGGAAGGCGGCCTTCCGGCACGCTCAAGAAGAACTCTGCTAATGGTCCGGATGCCGTGGGTGGGGATCATTTCCGTCCGTAATACCAAGCCCGGAAACCTCAACGAAGGAAGGTGTACCATGTGCAGCGCGTTCTGTACTGCCTGTGCGAAGAAGGCGAGCAAGTCGCTCGTTGATCGCCTTGGCGACTCGGTCCTTCGGGCGTTGGCGCCGGCGTGGGAAACGGTCCCAAGCGAATTCCGCAACGTCCGCTCCGACCGGGAACTGCACCGATCCATGCTCGCTCAGATCCAGATGCTGCGGGGAGCAGTGTATCGGCAGGATGGGGCGATCTCGGCGAGCGATCTTGACGCTCAGGGCCGGCACTGCCAACCGATCGACGACCAGAGCTGGCACCTGGTCCTCCAGGATGCCGACCGGCGGATGTTGGCCTGCCTCGGCTTGACACTCCACCCCGTAGGCGTGCAGTATCGTGACCTTGCTCTTAAGGGCGTGGTGGGCCGGATGGCTCCTGAGATCGCCCCAAGATTCACCACGGCGATCGAGGCTGTCATCGAACAGGCCCGCAAAGAAAGCCTTCAATTTGTGGAAGCCGGTGGCTGGGCGCTCGACCAAAAACACCGTCGCAGCTACAGGGCTCCTCTCCTGGCATGTGCCTGCTGGTCGACCGGGCAACTCATCGGCCAAGCGTTGGCCGTCGCCACCGCCACGAAACGGAATCACTCCGCCGAGATCCTGCGTCGGCTCGGTGGCTATCCTCTCGGCGAGGAGGAGCCTGAATCGCAAAGCTTCTTCGATCCCTATTACCAGTGCGAAATGGAAATCCTGGGCTTCGATTCCCGCCGGCCGGATCCGCGGTACGCCGAAACGGTGGCGGATCTGACGGATTATCTTGCCTTCGCTGAGGTGGTGACCCCGTAAGCCCGCCTGCAAAAGCTCACGGATGACCGTCCGTAGGCTCCTTGAACAGGAGATGCCATGAACAAGCAATCGACGACCGGCTGTGTGGAGCACGGCGAGTCCTTTCCTGCGGTGATCCAGGGGGATCGCACCGCTTTGTCGCGGGAAGCGAAACAGGCCATCAAGCGGCTGGCCCGACCCCAGCCGGTCCGCTTCGCGCTTCGGCTGACCTGGACATGGACGCTGATCCTTGGCGCCATCGGCATCGCGGCCGCGGTGCCGAACCCGGCCGTGCGGGTCCTTGCGATCCTCTTCATCGCCACGCGCCAAAACGTATTGGCCCTGCTCTTGCACGAACAGGTTCACCGGCTCGCGTTCCGTTCCCGGCTGGGGGATCTCTTGTGCGAGCTGACGGTCGCCTACCCGTTGCTGGTGACCCTGAACGGCTACCGTAAGGTGCACAGGGATCATCATCGGCATTTCTTTACCGAGAAGGATCCCGATTACCGGCGCAAGCAAGGCGAGGAATGGGCGTTTCCGCAGCAGGCCGGTCGGTTGCTGAAAAGTTTCCTGACCGATGCAACCGGATTCAACAGCTTCCGCCTGCTCCGGAGCAAGCGGCTGGACGAATCTGCACCGACGTCCGATCGGGATGCCGTGCCCGGCTGGCTGCGGCCGTCCTTCTATGCTGGCTTGGCTATCGTCCTGTTGGCGACGGGCACCTGGAACCTGTTTCTTCTGGATTGGCTGCTGCCGTTATTCAGCGTATTCCAAGTCATCGTCCGCTGGGCGGCGTTGTGCGAGCACCGGTATGATTTGGGTCGCACCAGCGTGATGGAAGCAACGCCTTTCATCCAGCTCCGCTGGTGGGAGTCCCTGATCTTGCCGGACCTCTATTTCCATACATTTCACGCCTACCACCACTGGTACCCGGCCGTGCCCTGTTCCGGACTGGCGGAGGTCCATGCCATTTTTCGTCGGGAAGGATTGGTCCAGGAAGGAAACATGTTTCAAGGCTACGTGCAGTACCTGCGCTATCTGCTGGGTCGCAAGTAAGAGGCCGTGCTGCGGGCCGCGGCGCTGGATCTGATTTTGCTGGACTGGTTGGTTTTCAACCACACGGCCCGGATTGGTCCACGGACTAACGTGGTGAAGCTTCCCACGGATCTACTTGCACGCATGGCAAGCAGGATGAGGCGTCAGCGGGAACTCGAGGTTCGGCTTGGCGGGCTTGTCGGAGAAAGTGCGTGAGGTAGAATGAGGTTCGGACAGGGTGACTTCGCCTTCGAGCTAGATCACTGTGCTAAGCAGAGCGGTTGTAGAATGGGTTGTAACGGCGAACATCACGCAGGTCTGGAAAAAGCCCGAGAAGCCGCAGATTGAGATCATGCGCCTGTAGCTCAACTGGACAGAGCAATGGCCTACGGAGCCATAGGTTGGGGGTTCGAATCCCTCCAGGCGTAATGAGTTACGACGCATCGCGTTTTCCGCCTGTCGCAGAATGAGCCCAAAAACGGGGCAGACGAGCCCGTTTGCCCGCCGGAAGCGATCAGGGGAGCCGGCAGAGAATCTGAAACTCGGTTAATTGTTCGCTTGTCTCAACTGCAATCCTACCAAATGGTTCCGCCAAACCGCGAAGTGGCTCGGAAACAGACCCTGGACCTCCGATAGGGATGTGACGGCGCCCCCGACGGCGCAGAGCAACGACTCAAAATGCCGTAGCTCGCTTCTTTAATGGATTGGCCGATGCGATTCTGGGGTTTCCCTGGCAATCCCAACAAGCAGATCTATCGATAACAGGAGTTCCCGTACCGGTTCTCGTGTTTCCCTGAGTTCTGTGTCGTCCAATATGATTAGCAGTGACGAGGAAATTGGAGGACCCGCGTCCCTGGCTCGCCTAAGCTTCCAAGAAGAGAGGCTCAACGGTTGGCGCAGCAGTTGAAAAATGGCGCTAATCATTTTGCGGAATGCTGCTCGCCGTCTTATAATCTTTTCCGCGTGGCCGTACCAGAATTCCCTGCCTGGAGTTGCCGATGTCGTCCGACACGGGCTCGGTTAGCCAGTGGCTTGCCCAGCTCAAAGCTGGAGATCCGTCGGCGGCCCAGGACCTATGGAACCGCTATTTCCAACAAATCGTCGCGCTGGCTCGCAAGAAACTCCTGGCGACACGGCGACAAGTCATGGATGAGGAAGACGTGGCGCTGAGCGCCTTTGCCAGCTTTTGCCGCGGTGCCTCGCTGGGGCGATTCCCGCAGCTGACGGACCGGACCGACCTTTGGCGCCTCCTGGTTGTCCTCACGGCGCGCAAGGTTTTCCACCACTGTCGCGATGAAGAGCGGAACAAGCGTGGCATTAAGTGTGGGGTTAGCAGGTCCCTGAATTCTGCGGACCCGCGACGAGTGCTGGAAAAAATCGTCAGCCGGGAGCCTGGCCCGGAGTTTGCCGCACAGGTCGCCGACGAGTGCCAGCGTCTCCTAAACCTTTTGGGCAGTTTCGAGCTACGCTCCATCGCACTTTGGAGAATGGAAGGCTACACTGTCGACGAAATCGCCGGCCGACTGAGCTGCGCCCGGACGACCGTCGAGCGCCGGCTGCGGCTGATTCGCAGTTTCTGGAAAGAAGAGGGCAGATCTTGAGCGAGCCGTTCCCAAGCGATCTGCCCTCGTTGCCCTTGGCGCTGGCGCGGCGCGTGGACGAAGTATGCGAGCGCTACGAGGCGGCCTGGAAATCCGGCCGTCGACCAAGCCTGCAGGAATATATCGAGGGCATTGGCGAGCCGGTGCGCTCTGCTTTGCTCCAGGAACTCGTACCCCTGGACCTTGAGTATCGTCGCCGTCACGGAGACGATCCCCAGCCCACCGACTACTTGGGCAGCTTTCCAGAGCTCAATTCCGCATGGCTGGCCCAAAGGATCGCAACTCTGTCTCAAGTGGCGGAGCCCTCCGCAGAAGTTCCAAACCGGAAAGCATCCGATCTATCACTGGTCCAGTTTCCCACGAGTGCCGATCCGCCGTACCTTCGATGTCCCCAATGCCATGATCCCATTCAGCTCCGGCAGGACCACGCGGCGCAGGTGTTCTGTCCCTCGTGTGGCAGCTCGTTCCGAGTGCGGGAGGTGCCGTCGATGGCACCGACGGCTGCGGGCCGCACCGTGGACAAGTTCGAGCTCCTAGACCGGGTCGGAATAGGCGCCTGTGGCGCCGTGTGGCGGGCCCGTGACACGGAGTTGGGCCGGACCGTTGCCCTGAAGATCCCTCATGCGGGGCTGCTGACCTCCGTGGATCAGCTGGAACGCATCCATCGTGAAGCACGGGCGGCGGCACAGTTGCGCCATCCAGGTATTGTAACGGTTCACGAGGTGTTGATGCTTGACGGCCTCCCAGTCATCGTTTCGGAGTTCGTCGAAGGGGTGCCCTTGAAACATCTGCTGACGACGGGCTCGTTAAGCTTTCGCCAGAGCGCGGCTCTGCTCGCGGAGGTCGCCGAGGCCGTCCACTACGCGCACACCACGGGTCTAGTCCACCGCGACTTGAAACCGGCCAATATCCTGGTAGAGTCCGTCGTCCGGCATCCAGCAGCCACGGCGAAAGACCAAGAAAGGCAAACACCGGAGCGCGGACAGCCAAGCGTTTCCCTCGGACGTGCGCTCATCACCGATTTTGGGCTAGCGCTGCGCGATGGCGCGGAGGTGACGCTCACGGTCGAGGGGCAGGTCATCGGTACCCCCGCGTATATGAGCCCGGAGCAGGCTGCCGGCCAAGGACACCACGCAGACCGGCGGAGCGACGTGTACAGCCTCGGAGTGATCCTTTACCAGCTTCTGTGTAATGAGCTGCCATTTCGTGGGTCGAGAGTGGTGATTCTACAGCAAGTGCAGAAGGAAGAAGCCCGACCCCCGCAGCGAGTTAATAGGAAGGTTCCCCGCGCATTGGAGACGGTCTGCCTGAAAGCGATGGCCAAATCGCCGGCCCAGCGCTACGCAACTGCGCTGGCGCTGGCGGACGATCTGCGGCGTTGGTTGCAAGGGCAGCCAGTATTGGCTCGGCGGGCCTCCGTTTGGGAGCGGGGCAGTAGGTGGGCCAGACGGCGGCCTGCCGCGGCGCTGGCGTTAGCCGCGCTGGTGCTGTTCGGGATCGGGTGGTCCGGCTCCAAGTGCGGTCCAGCAGCCTACCGCCTGGTCTGCAACCAAGGCCAGCTCATCATCGACACCATCGACCCGAGTGCGCAGGTGAGGGTCACGCAGGATGGCCGGGAGGTGGCTCTCCTTGATCTGCGCGCGCGGCAGTCACTCACGCTCGCGGCGGGGAACTACGAGTTGAGTCTCGCGGGCGGGGCGAACGCCCTGGAACTATCACGGGATCACGTCACGCTGACGCGCAACGGATCGCAAACGGTCCTGGTACGTCCGCAGGTCGTCGCCGAAACCAGACACTTTGAAGGGCATAGCGCGACGGCACACGTAGTAGCCATCTCCCCGGACGGCACCTATATCCTTTCCGCGAGCGGCCTCGCGAACGGCAGCAGCACCCTGCATCTCTGGGACGTGGCTAGCACCCACGAGTTGCGTCGGTTCGAAGGACATCAGGATCACGTCTCGTGCGCGGCTTTTTCTGCTGATGGGCAGCGCATCCTTACCGGCAGCGCCGACAAGACGGTCCGGCTGTGGGATGTGGGCAGCGGTCGACAGCTGCAACTGTTGCAAGGTCATACCGCCGCGATCTCGTGCGTAGCTCTTTCGCCGGACGGCCACCGCGCCCTCAGCGGAGGGGCTGATCAAGCGGTGCGCGTTTGGGACCTGGACACTGGGCACGAAACGAATCTCTTCGACGAACACTTGGGCGCCATCCTCAGCGTGGCATTGTCGCCGGACGGCCGGCACGCACTCTCCGCCGGTGCTGACAAGCAGGTGCACCTGTGGGATGTAGAGACTTCAGAAGAGCTCCATACTCTTCAGGGACACAGCCAGACAGTCAGCAGTGTGGCGTTTTCTCCGGACGGTCGTTTTATCCTTTCGGGAAGCTATGACAGGACCTTATGGCTGTGGGATGTCGAGAGCGGCCGCCCGCTGCGACGGTTCGTGGGCCATACGGATCCCATCGAGCGCGTCGCTTTCTTCCCGGACGGTCGCCGCGCACTCTCTGTTGGCGGCGATCAGACCATCCGGCTCTGGGACGTGACCCTTGGGGTCGAGCTGTATTGCTATCGTGGACACTGCAAGGGAATTTGCGGTCTGGGTGTTTCACCAGATGGCTCGCGGATTCTGTCCGTCGAACCGGGAGACGATCAAGAGCGCAACGGAGCGGCAGGTAGCAGTTTTGCCGTCTGCCTCTGGTCGCTGCCGCACGCTGGCGGGGCTCTCAAGCCGAAGGCACCCAACATGGCTTACGAGATTTATCGCTACTCGGGGACCCAGGGCGTCTGCCTTTCTCCAGATGGGCGCCGTTTCCTTACCAGTGTAGACAACTTGATCCTGCTGAAGGATTCAGGCATGAACTCCGACAGCCGCCTGCAGGGCTGGGCGGAAATCGGCGTCCTGATGGGCCATACCGCGCTTGTCACGAGCGCCGTATTTTCACCGGATGGCCTATACGCCCTCTCTGGGAGTAACGACCGAACCGTGCGCTTGTGGGAGGTGAGGAACGGGAAAGAGTTGCGCCGCTTCGAGGGACATGCCGACGCGGTCCAGAGCGTGGCCTTCTCCTCCGACGGCCGCCACGCCGCTTCAGCAAGTCGCGACAAGACGGTGCGACTCTGGGATGTGCAGACCGGCCTGGAGCTATACCGCTGTGAAGGACATGGCGGGCCTGTCCTGCGCGTCGTCTTTTCACCGGACGGCCGACGAGTCCTGTCTTGTAGCGAGGACCGCACCTTGCGCTTGTGGGATGTGGAAAGCGGCAAGGAAATGCAGCATTTGGAAGGACATACCGGTGCGGTCGAGAGTGTGGCGATTTCTCCCGACGGACATTCGGCCTTGTCGTGCGGCCAGGACAAGACCGTGCGGTTGTGGGACCTGGAAAGTGGCCTGGAGCTACGGCAATTCAAGGGTCACAGCTCGGAGGTCGAGGAGGTTGCCTTCTCACCGGACGGGCGGCAGGCAATCTCCGCTGGCTTGGACGGCCTGGTGCTGATCTGGGATGTGGAAAGCGGAAGAGAGGTCTACGGTTGTGGGGGGCACACCGAGAAGGTGACAGGGGTGGCGTTTTGCTCGGGGGGCCGTTTCCTTACCAGCAGCCTCGATGGGACCGTGCGGCTATGGGGCGTACCCGAACCTGGCAAAGCGATCCCTCCGCTAGTTGTTCGGGCGCTGCCAGCAGAAGCTGCAGGCGAAATCCACTGTTTCAAGGGACATCGCAATTGCGGCTTCGGGGTCGTTTTCTCGCCGGATGGCCGCTATCTTCTCTCCTGTAGCGGGTGCAAACGCCCCGGGGACTGGCCAGAGGGTGCGGATAATACCCTGCGGCTGTGGGACATCGAGAGCGGCGCGGAAGTACGTCGCTTCTATGGACACACGCGGCCCGTGGTGTGCGTTTCGATGTCGCGCGACGGCCGCCGGGCCCTCTCCGGCAGCGTCGATCAAACCATGCGTCTGTGGGACGTCGAAAGCGGTCAACTGCTTCAAGTCTATCGCGGCCACGAACATCAGATCTGTAGCGCGCTATTCTTACCCGACAATCGCCGCGTCCTTTCGTGCAGTCCCGACGGCACGGCGCGGATCTGGGACATGGCGAGCGGCCGCGAGATCGACCGTATTCCCACCGGCCATCTCAGCTGCGGTGCCCTCTCCCCTGACGGGCGTGTTCTTGCCGGCGGTGGTGATGGCAAGATCGTGGGCTTATGGAATGTGGAGAGCGGCCAGGAAATCGGCCGCCTCGTTGGGCACACCCGCGCCATTTCAACGGTGGCGTTCTCCCCCGACGGTCGCCG
>DATGIQ010000607.1:0-2337 GCA_035295665.1 Gemmataceae bacterium
TGATAACCCCGCCCCCCGAGCTAGCCCCGGACGAATTACCGCTCCCGGTCGACGCAAAGCTTGGGCCAGACGACCCTGCGGAACGCGGCGAGGCACCCGACGAACTGCTCGACATCGCACAGGCGTACACCAGTTGCAACCCGTCGGGCTGGTATTCGGTCCACGTCCCGTTTGCGTTCAGCTGTAGCGCGCCGCGATCCAGAAGTTGCGGTGTGTAATAACCACCGACACCCGGCGACGCGTACAACAGCTTGATCCCCGAACCCTTCGTCAGCTGTACCGTATCTGGCATCGGCGTGACTCCTTTCACAACGTGTAGAGCTGAAGGGAATCGTCGTTTTTCGGTCGCAGCCCGTCCACCCTCGCAGATCGACCCCATATCGTTGAGGAGCGTTATACTCCGCCCCGATATAAAGTATGCGGTAATACCTTAATCAGGGCCGCGCCCTCTTGCAATTTCTTTTTTCAATGAACGTGCAGCCGCCAATGACGTCTCAAAATTTGGTTTCATCCGTCGAGATTTGATCGAGTCCCCACTTGCGCGTTGTTGTACGCCGTGGTATCGCCGTCGGCGTACGTGCCTTCACCGTCGTACTGGATGGCGACATGTTAAGACCTACTAAGGGCCTGCGCAAAAATAACCTGAACAATTCTCCATTATCTTCGTCGCGGTTTGATAGTGTAGTTCCAATCTCCGTGGAAGGGGTGGGGAAGCAGCGATACGTGGGCGAGTTCCTCGTCGCTGACTTTGATTCCGGTGTTGTATCGGCCGCGATCCAGTTCCGCTTTGACCTTCAGGCCCGAGCGGCTGGTGGTGGCCGCGATGAGGCTGACGATGGCCTGGTGGCTGGTCAGCGGCCGACCGCGCCAGTTCTGGGTGATGAAGCTGAAGAGGCGGTGCTCGATCTTGTTCCACTTGCTGGTGCCCGGCGGGAAGTGGCACACGATCAGCGCCAGGCCCAGGTCATCGGCCAGTCGCTGCAGGCAGAGTTTCCAGAGCCGGGAGCGCGAGCCGTTGGAGCCGCCGCCGTCGGCGGTGATCAGCAGGTCCGTGGCCCGCGGGAACCGCGTCGCGCCCATCTGACGCCACCAGCGGCGGATGCTGTGGGCCGCGAACTGGGCGGTGTCGTGATCGATGCCCACGCTGACCCAACCCTGGTCGTTGGCGATGTCGTAGACGCCGTAGGGGATCGCCTTTCCCAGTTGCTTGTCCATAAAGTCGTGGGTCCGCACAGGCTCGGGGTCGCCCTTGGGGCGCCACTCGCGCCCGCCATTCTTGAAATCGCCGACCAGTTCCTTCTTTTTGGTGTCCACCGAGATCGCCGGCCGGCCGCGATCCAGGCGGCGGCGCACCAGGTCATTCAGGTAGCGGAACTGGGCGTCGCGGTCGGGATGCTGGCGGCCCTCGCGGGTCTTGCTGTTGGCCTGGAGGCTGTAGCCGGCTTGGTCCAGCAGCGATGCGACCGTGCGTGGGGCGGCCGGGTGGCCCTGGCCGGACAGTTCCTCGGCCAGCCGACGGGTACTTTTGCATGTCCAGCGCAGCGGGGACTGCGGATCACCCCGCGTGCCCGGCTCGATCAACGCCTCCAACGCCGCCAGCAAATCCGGGTCGGTGTCCGTCAGCCGATGGCGGCCACCGCCCGGACGCCGCACGCGCATCGCCTCCACCGCACGCCGCGCCTCGGGCAGATCCAGCTCGGCCAGCCCCGCCGTTACCGTCGTCCGGGACAAACCCGTCGCGACGGCCACGGCGCTCACCCCGCCCCATCCCATTTCGCGTGCCTCGGCCGCCGCCCACTGCCGCCGGAACCGTTCGTCCATCTCGACGCGGAGCATTTGATACTTCGCCCGAATCCGTTCGATCGCCTGTGCATCCTGCATCAACACGTGATACAAGCTTGCGCGAGACTATCAAGCATATTTGTTCAGGTTATTTTTGCGCAGGCCCTAATTGCCTTTGATCTTTGATCCATTTGGCTATCATCGTAAAGATTCTCCAGCTAGCTTCTGAATCGCTTACGATCCCGGGTCGTCAAAATGGAGCACCCCCCCTTCGTAGTAGGACTCGATTGCGCGAATGACATCAGAGCTCCGAATCATGTCCATGCAACGCGGAATCACTAAGGACGGGGCAACCTGCACGGGCTTCTCACAGACGTTCTCAAAATCCTTCGGGTCCCCATCATGGATGCGTTGGCAGCGGCTGCGCCAGCATCCGCCGTTCGTGCAACATGTAAGCGCCCCCACTGTCGAGAGAAATCGATGATTGGGGTAGGCCTCCCAATGCATCGGCTCTCGTGCCCCCCCTACCACAACGCACGCCCGGAAGCCGGGATT
>DATGIQ010000608.1:0-37930 GCA_035295665.1 Gemmataceae bacterium
AGGTCGGTCAGGTGGGCGAGGAGTTCTTGACGCATCCGCCGCTTCCGCGCGAGGCTCGCGTGGACCGCCCGCACAACGCGTTCGACGTGGACCATGAGTTCTTTCATGCTTGCGCTCCCAGGATGCCGCCGATGACGCTGACGAAGTGCCGCCACTCCTCCCGGCCCTCGGTCAGCCGTCTCGTTCCTTTTCTCGTGAGGTGGTAAACACGCCGACGGGGGCCGCGCCGGTTGCCCGTGCCGTCCTCCCAGGCGCTATCGATCAGGCCCGCCTCCTCCAACCGGTAGAGGGCTGGGTAGAGGGAGCCTTCCTTCAGCCGGAGGGCGCCGCAGCCGGCCTCCTCGAGCCGCCGCAGGATCTCGAAGCCGTGGGCCTCGCCCCGCTCCAGGGCCGCCAGGGCCATGGTCTCCAGGTGGCCGCGAAGGCTATCGCCGCTGATGGGTTCCATACCTACTATTTAGACAGACTAAATACTTCTGTCAAGTGCATTCACCACCGGATTGCGCGACAATAACTCCGACACTCCTGCTCCTCGCCGATTCTGCGATCTATCGGGCTCTCGAGCCCTCCCGATTCGCGGTCCAGTTGGTTGTGTCGCTTTAACGAAATCGGAACCTCTCCAACGGAGAGCCGTGACGGCCGGCGTCGCAGAGCGTCACTTGTCCCGAGTTTTTATGCGCTCCCAGGGCCACAGTCGGCCCATACCATCCTTGCCGGCCGTCACCACGCAACCGCACTCGGCGGCGAAGGCCACGGCCAAGAAGCCTTCGTCGCACATTTCAGAGCAAAGGAGTTGCTGTCCCCCTGCGGCATCCCAGATCCGCACCGTGGCGTCGACCTGGTTGCCACAGGAAGCGATGTAGCGGCCGTCAGGGCTGAAGGCCGCGCCTTCCACACGGTGGGTGTGACCCACAAAACGCCGGATCTCGTTGCCCGTGGCCACATCCCACAGACGCACGGTCTGGTCATAACTGCTCGTCAGCAGCATGCGGCCGTCGGGAGAAAAGGCGACGCTGCTGATTTCCTGCGTGTGTCCGCGAAAGGTGCGAATCTCCTTTCCTTGCGCGAGATTCCAAAGCCGCAAAGTTCCCGGCTGTTGGTCGGAGAAGTGGCCAGCCGCGAGGAGCTTGCCATCCGGCGAGCAAGTCAGGCACCGGACGTGATCGCGCACTCCCTCCAACAACCGCACCTGCTTCCCCGTGTCGACGTCCCAGAGCCGCAGCGACTGATCCCAGGCACCGGTGACGATTTGCCGGCCACCAGCGACGAAGGCCACTCCCCAGACGGCTGCCGTGTGCCCCCGCAACCGCTGCACTTCCTTGCCCGTCGCGGCGTCCCAGACCCGCACGGCGTGGTCATTCGAGCCAGCGGCAATGCGGCCCCCATCCGGCGAAAACGCGACCGACCAATAACCGCTGGGGTCGTGCCCAAAGTTGCGGATGGCTTTGCCGGTTTCCAGGTCCCATAACCGCACGGCATCGCCGGCCACCGTCACCACCTGGCGGCCGTTTGGAGCCACGGCCAAGCGGGTGACCCAGGCACGCCATCCTTGTCCGTGGTGGCCTTCGAGCAGACGCACGTTTGCAAATGCTCGGCGTTCACGGACCATTGCCTCATAGGCCGCGCATTGCTCGGCCGTCAGTGTGTTGGGCAGCGTCTTGTACAACAACGAGTCTTCCTGGAACAGATCGTTGACGGCGGCCTGTAACGGACGAACAGCCTGCTGGAATTCCAGGAGAATTTGCGGTCCATGCTCCTGCGCCTGAAAATTCTGTTTGATACTTTCGAAGCGGTCGAAAAAGCGCGCGATGTCCCCACGGCCGGCCAGCCGCAATTTGTCTTTTTGCGCTTCCGTGAGTTGGCAAATTCCGTCGATGGCTGCGATCCGAAAATTCAGCTGAACGTCAAACCGCTGGCGTGCCCGAGCCCTGCCGTATTGCAGGAAGACTGCGTTATCGAAGGACTCCTCGCTGAGTCGCATTCGCCCCCCAACAATCGCTTGGATGCGGACGCGGGGTGCCGCTTCTGGTTGGGCCTGCGCGCTCACGCCAACCATGCCGCTGAACAGGGCCAATCCCATTGTCAGAGTTCGCGACATGAGACTCCTCCCTTTTGGGGTTGCCGGCGATGCTGGACGTCCCAAAGCCACCACCCACTGTTGGGCTCACGGAGCACCCCCCTACTCGAGTCGCCGGCCCAAGAAAGAATCCCCCCTTCGGGAAACCAGGTCCTGCGCAGCTCCATCGTACGGATCGACTGGCACTTTCTCAAGAAAATCCGGCACCCACTACGGACCCTGAATCCCGTTCGCACCATGGCGCATATGCCGGGGTTCGGGGTTCGGCGGAGAAAAAGCGTCGTAGGCCGTTTACCTTGATGGCGGCGGCCCTGCTTCCCCCGCGCGACGAAATTCTTTCCAGAGGGTGCGGCGTTGGCTCCGAATGAGGGAACGGGAGGGACCCTGCGCCGCACCCCAGGATCATCGTTTTATGACCCCGCTGTGCCCTCTCTTGGCTTGCCTGGGTTTGCTTGTGTTTCGCAGCAGCCCCTGCGAGCCCGATCGATCTTTCCTGTACCAACCTGCTTTTTGCCTGGACTATGAGTTGCGCCAGCCGGCGGAACCATACGTTCCCCAGCCGGGCGACATCTTCCTGGCCACGGGTCGGGAGCGGTGGGCCAAAGTGGGCCATTGGATGGCGGGCACCGGCGCACCGCAGCATTCGGGCATCGTCTTCGCCCTCCCCGACGGGCGCCTTGCCCTGCTCGAGGCGGGACCCCACAATTCCCTGCACTGTGAGATCGGGGAGGTTGTTCCACAGGTGTCCAGCTATGCGATCCTGGAACGCGTCTGGATCCGCCGGCGAAGGATTCCGCTGACTGGCGAACAATCGGCGTGTCTGACGGTCTTCGCTCTATCCGCCAGTGGAAAACGCTTTGCGCTGCTGCGCATGTTGGCCCAGGTGACACCGTTCCGCAGCCGGGGTCCGCTGTTGGCCTGGGGGATGGGCGGCCCGCATGGCGAGCGGGGGAGTTATTTTTGCTCCGAACTGGTTACCGAGGCCTGCGTCGCCGCCGGGCTACTCAACCCGCTCACCACGCGGCCGGCGGCCATGTATCCGCGCGACCTCTTCTTCGGACGCTCTAGCTGCTCGTTCATCGATCAGCACCTCGACATGTCGTCGTGGTACCCGCCCGCGCGCTGGACACTCTGCCCGGGAACGGAGCCCCCGCTCGGGCGTCCTTGGCCATACCTCGATGGAGACACACCCTGAATTCGATCTGTCCCCGATAGACACGCCGGAGCCTCGGTAACGATCGCGGCGTCTGGTACGATCAAGGCCTCCATCGCAGCAGTCCCGGCATCTTGATCTCCACGCTCTCTCCGACCGATGGAGGAGTGAATGGCTCAAAGGCGTTGTTTCGATAACAGAGCCAAAGGAGAGAAGGATCTTCCAGGGGGACACTGAAATGAAAACTTACTTCCGCGGGCCGGCCGTCGTCGGTTAACGCCACGACCTGTGCCGTCATGTCGCTCAACTCGACTTTTTCTCCGACCGTCAGCGGACGACGATCGCTGCGAAAAACCTTGTCCAGGATCCAATAAAGGTAGCCATGGGTCGGTCGGATGAGAAGGGTGTTTTCATCAACCCGTCGAATGAGGTCTGTGCTCAGCCCCGGCCCAAGCACTCGGGTGTGTCGTGGAGGGGCAGCACCGTTCTGAACCCGCAAGAGCGGTAAAAGACCTGCATGCGCAGCGCTGGGGGCATTGACGATTACCACGGTCTGATGCGCTACCGACTTTGGAAGGGATATCCGAACGTAAAATGTTTGTTCAATCCCCTTCGGAAGCGTTGGGTTTCCCGCACGGAACGGCAAGACCAGCGGAGCGAGAATCAGGTGGATGGCGACGAAGCAATAACCAAGGGGGATCGCAGCGACGCGCCACCAGCGGCTCAGGGGTTTTGACTTCTGCTCGACAAACACAACATGCAAGATTTGCGCAAGGAGCCCGAAGGCTCCGATGCTTGGCAGGGTAAGCAACCGGTCCATTGGGAAGGTCGCGGAAACGGGAATCAAGGCGAGCAGCATGCCGGTTGCCCAAAAACGCGCGCTGCGGTCCGTCCATAGAAGCGGCATGGCGACAACGAAGAGCCACGCCGCAAACACCACGGCACCAAGCCACAGCACTGTCCGCGCGGGAGGCGGCAGAATTGCAGCGACATCCGACGGTGGGAACCCCCACTGCCCGAGCAGCAAGATTGGCAATCGCTCGACGAGGGCCGCGGCAAAGGGACCCGGATCGGTCAGTGGATCGACGTATAACCCCATGTCGCGCACACCATATCCCCAATGATCTCGGAGTGCCCGCCATGCGAAAAGCACGACGATGGAAGGTGCCAAGGCAACGCATCCTCGTCGCCAGCCACGCGGGTCAAGGTAAAGTGCGTACGCGCCCAGGTAAGCATAGGTCCCGATCCCCTCCTCTTTGGCAAACAGGCTCATCCCGGCCAAGAGTGGTGCGAGCACAGCGCCCCAGCTCCAGCTCTTGCGCCGCCACGCATCGTGTGTGATCAAGGCGAGCACGCCGAACAAACCGGCGATCAGGATGTTACGGTTCGCCAAAAAGCCTGCCGGGGTTCCGTGTGCATCGTCGATAGCGAAAAGAATCGCGGCCAAGCCAGCAACGAGTGTGGGACCGAACACCTCTCGGTAGAGACAGCCCACGGCAGCAACCAACGCACCGAACCACAAGAGACTGTGAAGATGCATCAGGATGGGCGAGTCAGGCCAAAGCCAGTAGTCCAGTCGATGCGTCCAGACCGTCACGACTTGGCAGAACTCCGCTTTAAGACCGGGATAGGTCCACCAAGGGAAGAAACCCAAATCCATGACGCGGGCTGTCCGCTCGGCGTCGCCGCGGAAGAATCGAAACATTTCCGCGGGCGGGCCAAACAGGTCCTGGAACTGAGGCGTACCCAACAGAACCGTACGATGATAGTAGTCGTCGAGGATCCAGCCCGCTCCGAGTGCGGGAGCGGCGAGGACGACCGCAAGCAGTGCGGTGAGCAGAGGCAGACTCTTGTGGGTCAGAAGAAAGTTCACGGATGCACGCAACCCGCCGCGGTTCTTGGTATTCGCAACGCTCATAGGTAGTGGATGCATGGATGGGAATAAGTTGCTGCCGATCGCAAACCACGCCGGGCTTCCGCATGATCATTGCGAAAATTATAGACCCATCGACGAGAGAACTCATGTGCTCCCAACGTGTTAAACGGAAAACGGACACTTTCAAACGGAGCGTGGAGGAGGTCCTTGGAGACAACCAGATGTAGTGCGACAAATTCGACGGCAGGACATTCTTCCCCACAAGTGCTAAAAAGCCCTCGGGCTTCGAGAATTCCAGGAAGGAGGGTTCTTTCCATGAAGCATAAACGCTGGTTGATGCTGGCGGCGCCGCTTGCTTTCCTCATGGGATGCACCAGCGGCTCACGCGTCAAGCCTCCGGCCCAGGTTAAGCAGGCGGCTCCCACCAAATCGGCAGGCCAGCAAGCCCTCGATGCGGAGATTACCGCGTCCTTGGCCAAGCTCAGCCCTGAGGACCGAAAACTGGCGGAAGAACAGCAGTTCTGTGCCGTCCAGAATACCAACCGCCTCGGTTCAATGGGAATGCCGGTCAAAGTGATGGTCAAGGACCAGCCCGTGTTCCTGTGCTGCGAGCACTGTCAGGAGAAGGCGCACTCCGACCCGGACAAGACGCTGGCCAAGGTCGCCGAACTCAGGTCCAATGCTGCGCACTCCCCCCGCTAGCCAGCATCGGCGCTCCTGTCGCGATGGAATCGCCAGGTTGCGCGCGGGCTGGGCCTGAGCGCCAAATCCAGCGTGCGTCCCTTCACCAGGCAATTCATCGCCCACGATCAGCATGCAGAACATCCGGGCCACTTCGAGAGTGCCGCAGAGTGCGACGAGAGGCAGAGGAAGCGACGGAAACAGAGAGCACACCTTTACCGCGCCATCCGTAAGATGGGCTTGCGCCCCGAGCACGGTTTCCCGCATCGACGGACGGCAGGAGAACTCTTGGAGGCAATCTCATGCCACAAGCACACGGATACATTCTTGGCCAATCGGAAAAGGCTGCCCGCCGGCTAGAGATCCAGGACATCCAGTTCGGCGACGTTTCCGAATGGCTGTTGGACAACTTGTCGTTGCGACCCCACGACCGCGTCGTCGAACTCGGTTGCGGCCCCGGCGGCTTTAGCCGGCGAATCCTCCGGCGGTTGGGGGCGGGTGGTGTGCTCGTGGGTGTGGACTCCAGTGAAGGACTCTTGGACCAGGCTCGGCGTACGTTGGCCGGTGTCGGGTCGGCGCGATTTGAGCCTGTGCAGGCCGACATTTCCGGACTGGGAGCGTGGCTAGAGGGAGCAGACGTGCTCGTCGGCCGGGCGGTTCTCCATCACGTCCCGATGGTGGAATTCGTGCTTGGCCGGCTTCGCGCAGCGTTGCGGCCAAGCACCCGAGTCGGCTTCATCGAGCCGGATTTCCGGACGTTGCTTGCGCGCCTGGCCTATCTCGAAGCTACGGACCGGCCCGAGTTAGCGCCGCTTCGCCTTTGGGCCATCGCCATCAACCAGCTGTACCAAGCCAGTCGGCTCTCCCCCGATGTCGGGGCATCGTTGGCTCGAACGCTGGAAATCGCAGGCTATCGCCACGCACAGGCAACCTGGTCGGAATGCCGCTCGGATCGGCTGACCATCGAGAACATGCTGATGTTTACTGATGAGGTCCAGGATCGGCTGCCAACACTGGGTATTCTGACCATAGAGGAAATCGAGCGGCTGCGTTTACTCCGCACGTTGCCTGTTGCCGCGCTACCCGCTGTGTGGGGCATTCATGGTGTCGTATGTGAAGCTTGAAGCATCGGCTCCATCCCGCAAATTCAGGGACAACCGGCACCATCGCTTGCTGGGATCGCCGCGTGATCGTGCCATTGCTCATCTTTAGCCTGGCCGGCGCATCTCCCATACAGGCTCCTCATGAGGATAGAAACCACCTGTGCTCCCAGGCTGTCACTTTTTGTCTGCGTTCCTTGGCTCTTGCGGGAATAGCTATCACGTTTATAGTCTGGAGGAGTAGGCGATCCACGCGCGTGGATCGCGGCTTCCCCCGAGATGGCCGGAGTTCATTCATGATGGAAGCTCCATACGGTCCACACCATCACCGCCACGCCTTCACATCCTTCCACGCTCGGGAACAGGAAGGGCTTGCGATCATGAGCCGGCGAAATCTCCTCAAGGCCGGATTGGCAGGGATTGCGGAATTAAGTCTTCCCCAACTGCTCCGTCAGCGTGCTGGAGCTGCCAACGCTGGCCAGCCTGTTCCGAGCCACAAGAGTGTCATTCTGCTCTGGATGACCGGTGGACCCAGTCACATTGATACCTGGGACCCCAAGCCCGACCGCCCGCTCGTGAATCGCGGTCCTTTTTCAGTCATTTCCACGAAACTGCCCGGTACGATGCTCTGCGCGCACTTGCCCAAGCAGGCCGCGATGCTGGACAAGTTCACGCTCATTCGCTCGGTGGATGCCCGCCACAGTAATCATGAACCCAACATGGTATTCCAGACAGGCAGCCTGGAAGCCGAACCGCGCGTGAACTCCAAAGGGTCGCTTTACCCGGCCGTCGGCTCGGTGGTGGCGAAGCTGCACGGGCCGAACAACCCGGCCATGCCGCCCTATGTCGCTTTCTTGCGCTCACGCTCTCACTTGGCTTTCGGTGGCTATCTGGGAAAGCAGTACGATCCCTTCCTCGCTAACCAGGCGACGACCTTACCGCTTTATACCGACGTGGGTGTCGATACCGGCCGCACCACCGGCGGGGACCTGTTCCGTTTGCCGCGCGGCATATCGCAGGAACGCATCTTCGAACGCCGCGCCCTCGTTCACGCCTTTGACCAGGTCCGCCGCGAAGTCGATTATGGTGGTGCGATGGCCGCGATGGATCGGTATGGCCAGCAAGCCGTCGAGATGCTGCTGAGTCACCGCGTCCAAGAAGCGCTCGATGTGTCGAAAGAGTCCCCCGCTGTGCGGGACCGCTATGGCAAGCACTTGTGGTGTCAGCAAGCCTTGCTGGCCCGCCGACTCGTCGAAGCTGGGGTCGCCTTTGTGACGCTGGACCTGAGTTATCACCCGGCCTCCGGCACCTGGGACACACATGGAGACAACATCCCTCCCTACGGCGGGATCATGCGCGGGCTTCGTCCTCTCCTGCCGTTGTTCGATCATTTACTCACCACGCTCGTCGAGGATCTCGATCAGCGGGGCTTGCTCAAGGACGTACTCGTCCTGGCTATGGGAGAATTCGGGCGCACACCGCTGATGGGAACTCAAGGGAGTAGCGATGGTCGCAACCATTGGCCGGTGGTGATGTCGATGGCGGTGGCGGGCGGCGGCTTCCGTCATGGCCAGGTGATTGGAGCTACCGAGCGGGACGGTGGCGCGATCAAGGAACGGCCGGTTACACCGGGGGACATCGCAGCCACGATTTACCATCATATGGGCGTCCCGCTGGATGCGACGTATCTGGATACCGGCGGCCGGCCTCGGCACATTGTCGAGCATGGCACGCCCATCGGCGAACTGCTGTGAGAATCACATCGGCCGGCGAGCCATTGCTCACCGCTCGAACCGACAGGACTCCGTTGACGGCGTTCGTCGAGAGAGTACAGTACACGAAGCAGGGCGCATCCGAACGTCTACAAAGGGCTGAGCCGGAAGAAGGGAATGGTCCCACACGACATCGGAAAACTATCGATGATAGAGCGGGACTGCGGTCGCGCTCGGGCGAAGGCTATATCGCTGGCCGCGACCTTGCTCTGGCTTGTGGCGATCGGGCGCATGGATGCGGCGCCGCCTCAGACGGTCGATTACAATTTTCAGATCCGGCCGCTTCTGGCCGACCGCTGCTTCGTGTGCCACGGTCCCGATGAGAATAAACGCAAGGCCAAGCTGCGACTCGATCGTGCCGACGTGGCGATCGCCCGCCGCGCCATCGTACCCGGTAAGCCCGAGGAAAGTGCCTTGATTGAACGCATCACCGCGGACGACCCCGATCAGCGCATGCCGCCGGCCAAGTCCAATCTCCGTCTAAGCCAGGGCGAAATTGATCTGCTTCGCCGCTGGATCGCCGAGGGTGCGGAGTACAAACCGCATTGGGCTTTGTTGCCGCCCCCGGACCGCGTGCCCGTGCCAAATGTTGCCGACGCGCGCTGGCCGGCCAACCCCATCGACCGTTTCGTCCTGTCTCGCCTGGAGCGCGACGGGCTCGAGCCGTCGCCGGCCGCGCACAAGGAAGACTGGATCCGCCGCGTCACCTTCGACCTGACCGGCCTGCCTCCGTTGCCTGCCCAGGTGGATGCGTTTCTCGCGGATGATTCGCCACGTGCCTGGGAAGAGGTTGTGGATCGATTGCTGGCCTCGCCGCACTATGGAGAGCGCCAGACGTTGGAGTGGCTGGACGTGGCTCGCTACGCCGATTCTTTCGGCTACCAGGCGGATGGGGACAGTTACGTTTGGCCATGGCGCGACTGGGTCATCCAGGCTTTCAACCAGAACTTGCCCTTCGATCAGTTCATCACCTGCCAGATTGCCGGCGACCTGCTGCCGGGAGCGACGCGTTCGCAGCGACTGGCCACCGCGTTTTGCCGGCTGCATCGGATGACGAACGAGGGCGGCAGCATTCCGGAGGAGTTCCGCAACGAATACGTTTCCGACCGCGTGCACACCTTCGGCACGGCCTTCCTGGGACTGACCCTCGAATGCACGCGCTGCCACGACCACAAGTACGACCCGCTGACGATGAAGGAGTATTACGCGCTGGGTGCATTCTTCAACAGTATCGACGAGTGGGGCACCTACGATAATTCGACCTATCGCCCTACCCCGACGTTGCTGCTGCCGACTCCCGAGCAGGAGCGCGACCTGGCCAAGCAAGCCAAGGAAGTCGCCGAACGAGCGCGTCGCCTCCATGAGATCGAACAGGCACGCATGCCGATGTTTCGGACCTGGCTGCGCGGCCGTGCATCAAAGCTCGCCATCCCAGGCCTCGTGGGTCATTACCCGCTGGACCGGCTGGAGCAGAACCACCGGCTTCCCAACCTGGCCGATGCGAATAATCCCGGCTCGACATCGGCCGCGAATACCTTCGTGCCTGGAAAATTCGGGCAAGCACTCCGCCTAACCGGGGATGACGGTGTTGCCTTTCCGAAGATCGGGGGCGGCTTCGATCGCGGCCAAAGCTTTACCGTATCCTTCTGGCTTCAGACGCCGGAGGCGATGAAGCAGGGCATCGTCTTCCACCGCCAAAGTGGTACCGACACCGGTTTTCACGGCACCGAGTTATCCTTCGACGAGGGCCGGCTGTTCTTCGGGTTGATTCGCTTTTGGCCGGGTAATGCCGTGGCCATCCGCACACGCACGCCGCTGCCGGCCCGGGAATGGATCCATGTAGTCGCGCGCTACGATGGCTGCGGCCGAGCGACGGGGTTGGGCCTGTTCATCAATGGACGCGCCGGGGATACGGAAGTGGTGCGCGATCACCTCACCAAGGACACGCAGGCTGCGACTTCCGGCCTGACTTACTTCAGCGGCGGAGCGGGCCTGGTCTTCGGCGAGCGTTTCCGTTCGCCAGGCCTCAAGGATAGCCTCCTCGATGAAGTGCGAATCTTCAGCCGTGCCCTCAGTGATGTCGAGGTAGCCCAGCTCCATGATGGCCGAGCGCTGGCGGACGCCCTGGCCGGGAAGGATGAGGAAGGACTGCGCTCCTATTATTTCGGTGCGGTGGATTCGGAAACGCTGCATGCGCGCGACCAGCTACAGCAAGCACGGCAACGGCTCTTCGCAGCCGAGAATGGCATCTTCGAAATCGTGGTCATGGAAGAGCTGCCCCGGCCGCGCCCGGCCTACGTCCTCTCCCGCGGCAGCTACGATGCACCGAAGGACAGACTGGTGGGTCGCGACACGCCAGCGGTGCTGCTTCCCTTCCCGAAGGACTCGCCGCGGAACCGCCTGGGCCTGGCCCGCTGGCTGACCGACCCGCGCCACCCCCTGACTGCGCGCGTAGCCGTCAATCGCTACTGGCAGATGTTCTTCGGTCGGGGGATCGTGGCGACGGCGGACAACTTCGGCACGCAAGGTGCACTGCCCACGCACCCCGATCTGCTCGATTGGCTGGCGCGCGACTTCATAGATTCCGGTTGGAATGTCAAGGCGCTGTGCAAAAAAATCGTCCTCTCATCCACCTACCGGCAGTCCTCGGCCGTTCCTTCCGAGCTGCGGGAACGCGACCCGGAGAACCGGCTGCTGGCGCGCGGTCCGAGCCGTCGACTGCCGGCCGAGATGCTCCGTGATGCGGCCTTGGTGGCGAGCGGACTCCTTGTCGAGCGGATCGGCGGCCCGCCGGCGAAGCCCTACCAGCCACCCGGCATGTGGCGTGGCATGAACGCCTTCCTGCCTGCCTATGTGGCCGACAAGGGGGAAGGGCTGTACCGGCGCAGCCTGTACACCTTCTGGCGGCGCACATCGCCGCCACCGAACATGGTGGCCTTTGACGCGCCCAGCCGGGAGGTGTGCGTCGTTCATCGGCAGACGACCAGCACGCCGCTTCAGGCGCTGGTTTTGCTCAATGATCCCCAGTTCGTCGAGTCCGCCCGTGCCCTGGGCGAACGCCTGCTCCGTGAAGGCGGTGCGACACGGAAGGAGCAGCTCACCTTCGCCTTTCGCTGCACCGCCACACGCCGGCCGACGGCTCGAGAGCTTCAGCTACTGAACGAGCTTTATGCCGAGCAGTTGGAGTTATTCCGCAAGGATCCATCGGGCGGACAAAGATTGGTGCACTCCGGGCGGCGGCCCGTACCGGTCGATCTCGATCCCGCGGAGCTGGCCGCGGCTGCCGCGACGGCGAGCGCTCTCCTGAACCTGGACGCCACCCTGAGCACGAGGTAATCCACCGATGGCCGCAAACCAGCCATTCGATCCCTTGGCCCTTACACGCCGGCATTTCCTCTCCAATGCGGGCCTCGGTCTTGGCAGTCTGGCGCTGGGGGGGCTGCTACCAGGCCGTTCGACCGCCGCCGAGGGGGGACTGCCGGGCGTGCCGCATTTCCCGGCTAAGGCCCGGCGTGTCATTTACCTGTTCCAGAGCGGCGGCCCGGCACAGCAGGATCTGTTCGATTACAAGCCCCTCCTCAATGAGAAGAACGGCACGCAGCTGCCCGACCATGTGCGCGGCGGGCAACGCCTGACCGGCATGTCGGTGAATCAGGCGTCGATTCCGCTGGCTGGCTCCGTATTCCAATTCGCCCGCCACGGACAGGCTGGCGCTTGGGTGAGCGAGTTGCTGCCGCACACGGCAGGAATCGTGGATGAGCTCTGTTTCGTCCGTTCGATGTACACCGAAGCCATCAATCACGACCCGGCCATCACGTTCCTCCAGACCGGGTCGCAGGTCGCGGGCCGGCCATCGATGGGTTCCTGGATCAGCTATGGCCTGGGCTCGATGAGCGAAAACCTTCCTGCCTTCATTGTGCTCGTGACCAAAGGCAAGGGCGACCAGCCTTTGTACGCGCGTTTGTGGGGCAACGGCTTCCTCGATTCACGCTATCAGGGCGTCAAGTTTGGCGCCGGCAAGGATCCCGTCTTCTACCTGAGCAACCCCGAAGGCGTCTCCACGACCGGCCGACGGGCCCTGCTGAACAAATTGGCCGAGCTTAATCATATCCAATATGAACGTGAGCTCGATCCGGAGATCGAAGCGCGGATGGCACAATACGAGATGGCTTACCGCATGCAGACCAGCGTGCCGGAGGTCACCGACTTTTCGAAGGAGCCAAAAAACATCCTGGATCTCTATGGTTCCGACGTGCACACGCCCGGCACCTTTGCCGCCAATTGCCTGTTGGCCCGTCGGCTAGCAGAACGAGGCGTGCGATTCATCCAGCTGTATCACCAGGGATGGGACCAGCATGGCGACCTGCCGCGACAGATCCGCACCCAGTGCCGCGAGACTGACCAGCCTTGTGCGGCCCTCATCCAGGACTTGAAGCAGCGGGGCCTGCTCGCGGACACGCTGGTGATCTGGGGCGGGGAGTTTGGCCGTACCAGCTATTCGCAGGGCAAGCTCACCAAGGATAGCTATGGCCGGGACCACCACCCGCGCTGTTTCACGATCTGGCTAGCCGGGGCGGGCATCCAGGCTGGGTTGATCTACGGCCGGACCGATGATTATGGCTACAACATTGCCAACGAGCGGGGTGAGCCGATCACTCCGGACAAAGCGACGTTCACGCCGGGGGCGGTCCACGTACACGATTTGCAGGCGACGATCCTGCACCTCTTGGGCATCGATCATGAGCGGCTGACGTTTCTGTTCCAGGGCCGCCGTTTCCGCCTGACAGACGTGCATGGACACGTGGTGAAGGAACTGCTCACCTGATCGCGGTGCGTTGCCTTGCACCCGCAGTAAGAGTCGTGTGCGGCAATGTTGCACGTACGGATCTACGCGGGGGCCGCCATTAGGGCGGCCGTTGAGCCAAGATGCCGGCTCATGGTGCGGCACCCCTTCGGCTCGGGACCGAAGATTTTAGCAGCTTCTTCATCGGCGGCCTGGACGAGGTGGCCATCTATCCGCGCGTGTTCGCCGCCGCCGAGATTCTGGACAATTACCTGAACGCCATTGCGTGATTGGAAGCGTCCGCGCCTTTACCGGAATCGTCGGCATCCAGTTCGAAAAGGGTGTCGAACATTTCGTATGGGCTCTTCCCTTGACGCCGGGCAGTCCTTGGCTAGAGTAACGTCCGGCTTTGTTACGTATACGTAAGACATCCACCAGGGGGTCTATGACATCGGGGCGCGAGGTCGCCAGGGCACTCCGGGCCGCCTACCTGGCCTTGCACCGCCAGACCAATGACTGCTTTGCGATGGACGGGGTGACGGCGGACCAGTTCGTGCTGCTTTCAGCCCTGGACGACGCAGACGCGGTGACTCAGCAGGAACTGGTCCGGCGCGTCGGCTCGGACCCCAACACGGTTCGGGCGATGCTCCTGCTGCTCCAGGGCCGCGGACTGGTCGCCCGCCAGCGCCATCCTTCCGACGGCCGGGCACGCTGTGTGACGTTGACGCGGAAAGGGCGGCAGGTTTTCCAGACGTTGTGGACAAAAAGCGAGCCGCTGCGAGCACGGCTGCTGTCCGCTTTCCGGCCGGACGAGGTGACCGCTCTGATCGAGTCCCTGCACCGCATTACCAAGGTGATGGCCCCGTCCGCAAGCAACGGCAGCCGCACCACCAAAACGACACGCGGCTTCGGGTGCTGAGGCGGCGTTCCTTACCGGGGTCTCGATTCAACCAACTCAGGAGGTCCACTGATGAATAGCGTGTGGTTCGCCGGCCTGCTGCCTTTTCTCCTGGCCGCGACGCTCAATCAAACCGAGGGCCCGAAGCCCGCCGACACCATCCCCGCGCCCAGCAATATTCGTGGCGCAGAGTATCCGCGCATCCATGCCAACCTGCGCGTGACGTTCCGGTTCAAGGCGCCGAGCGCCCAAAAGGTCGAATTCGGCTTTTTCGGATTCGATGGAGGCAAACGTTATCCTGCGCAGAAGGGCGCAGATGGCTTCTGGACCGCGACCACGGACCCGCTGGTACCGGGGTTCCATTACTACAGGATGTTCATCGATGGCGCGGAAGTCAATGATCCCGCCAGCGAAACGTTCTACGGCACTGGCAAGGAGACCAGTGGCATCGAGATCTCGGAGAAGGGCGTCGACTTCTATCTCCCCAAAGATGTGCCGCACGGCGAGATTCGGGAGCGCTGGTACCACTCCCAGACGACCCAGCAGTGGCGACGCATCTTCGTGTACACGCCGCCCGGTTATGATGCCAATCGTGAGATGCGGTATCCGGTGCTGTACTTGCAGCACGGCGGCGGCGAAGACGAACGGGGCTGGCCGAACCAGGGGCGCGTCAGCTTTATCCTGGATAACCTGCTTGCCGAGCGGAAGGCGAAGCCCATGATCGTGGTCATGGAGCAAGGCTATGCGCGTCGCCCCGGGGAGGCAGCGCCTTCGCCAGCGCCGCCGCGGCCGACTGCGCCGGGGCAGAATCCTCCCGCACCCCGCGACTTCAGCAGGCAGTTTGCTGCGTTTGAGGAGGTCATGGTCAAGGATCTGATCCCGATGATCGACGCGACCTATCGCACGATCCCAGACCGTGGAAACCGTGCAATGGCCGGGCTCTCCATGGGCGGCATGCAGACGTTCCAGATCGCGCTCGAGCACCTCGATCTGTTTGCTTACCTCGGCGGTTTTAGCGGGGCAGGCGGCGGCTTCGGCGGCGCCCCCTTTGACCCGAAGACGGCCCACAATGGCATCATGGCGGATGCGGGCGAGTTCAACAAGAAAGTGCGTCTCCTCTGGCTGGGGATCGGTACGGCCGAGGGGCGGATGTATGAGAGCATCAAGAACTACCACGGGGCACTGGAGAAGGCCGGCATCAGGCACGTGTACTACGAATCGCCCGGTACGGCCCATGAGTGGCTGACGTGGCGCCGCTGCTTGCATGAATTCGCCCCACTTCTGTTCATAAACGCACCGGCTACCAGCCGGGCCAACTCGGCGCAACGAGGAGCTATCGTACTGAACCCCGACGACGTGCCGGCATTTCCCGATCCACCTGCCGGGATTGACGGGAAGCGCGAAGGCATCCCGCACGGTGAGCTGAAGATGGTGACCTACGAGTCCAAGACAGTCGGTACGACCCGCAAAATGCAGGTCTATACGCCGCCGGGCTACTCGCCAGAGAAGAAGTACCCGGTGCTGTATTTGCTGCATGGCATCGGCGGCGACGAAACGGAGTGGCAGCGCTTCGCCAAGCCCAACCTCCTCCTCGATAATCTCCTGGCCGAGGGAAAAATCACGCCCATGATCGTGGTCATGCCCAACGGCCGGGCGCAGAAGAATGACCGGGCTGAGGGGAATGTCTTCAACTCGGCACCGGCCTTCGCGGTTTTCGAGCAGGATCTGCTGAAGGACGTGATCCCTGCGATTGAAGCAGGTTACTCGGTGCAGGCGGACTGTGCGCACCGGGCGCTGGCGGGACTCTCCATGGGTGGCGGCCAGGCGCTCAACTTTGGGCTGGCGCACCTCGATACCTTTGCCTGGATCGGCGCCTTCTCGGCGGCACCCAACACGAAGCCACCGACGCAACTGGTGCCCGATCCGGCCAGCGCCAAGGAGAAGCTGAAACTGCTCTGGATCGCCTGCGGCAAGCGGGATGGTCTGCTCCGTATCAGCCAGGGCGTGCATGCCTACCTGAAGGAAAAGGATGTGCCGCACGTCTGGCATGTGGACGGCAACGCGCATGACCCGACGGAGTGGCGAAACAACCTGTATCTCTTCGCGCAACGCATTTTTCGCTGAAAACCTGTACGTCCCCCGGTAGGGAACGCTTTCTAAAGAGAGGTGTAAACGTGGAAAAGGGAAATTTATCGCGACGTGGTTTTTTACAGCGCTCGCTGGGAACGCTGGCCGTGGCGGGACTGCCAGCCTGGTATGCCCAGCAGCTCCTGGCTGCCCATGCGGACGGCGCGGCGAAGAAAACCTCCGCCAGTGATCGCCTTGTCATGGGCATCGTCGGCGTTGGTAGTCCCGTGAGCCGTAGCTTACAGGTGGTGGGCGAGTCGAGCCCCTGCGTGCAGTCGGGACAATTGACCTTTATCCTCGGTTGTGACGTGAATGCCGTTCATCGCAAACGCGCCACCGAGGTGATGCATCAGAGAGGGTTCAAGGACTTCGAGGCCAACACCAAGGACTTTCGCGACCTCGTCAACAACAAGTCGCTTGATTGCTTGCTGATCGCCACGCCCGACCACTGGCATGCCCAGGTGGCCATCGAGGCGTTGAAAGCCGGCAAGGATGTCTACTGTGAGAAGCCGCTCACACTGACCGTCGCCGAGTCGTTGGCGGTCCAGAAGGTGGTCAAGGACACCGGCCGGATCCTGCAAACCGGCAGTCAGCAGCGCACCGTTTTTCGTGGCATGTTTCGCCTGGCGGTCGAGCTGGTCCGTGCTGGCCGACTTGGCAAGATCAAGACCATCGAGTGTCGCATCGGCAACAATCCGACGAGCGGACCGATCCCCGAGGCACCGGTCCCCGAGGGCCTGGACTGGGACTTCTGGCTCGGTCCAACCGCCCAGGTGCCGTATCGTAAGAAGGACAGGCTCACGAATTGCGTCTATGAGTTCCGCTGGTGGTACGAGTACTCCGGCGGCAAGATGACCGATTGGGGCGCGCACCACCTGGACATCGCGCAGTGGGCGCTGGGCAAGGATGGCAGCGGACCCATCGCGGTGGAAGTGCTCAAGGCATCCGAGCCCTACAAGGGCGGCGATGGCTACAATTGCCATCCGAGTTTCCAAATCCAGTACACCTACGACAACGGCACCAAAGTCCTCGCCATGAGCGGCGGCGGCACCAGTGCCAGGGACCTCGTGAATAAGGATGGGATGGCGCCGAATCGCTCCGTCGGTCCTAACGAGAATGGCGTGCTGATCCAGGGAGAAAGTGGTACGATCTTCGTCAGCCGCGGCACGCTCCTCGCCAGCGACGCCAAGATCCTTGCCGAGCCGCTCAAGGAAGACCCGAAGGTCTACGATGGCCGGCCGACCAATCACATGCAGAACTTCGTCGACTGCGTTAAGAGCCGCAAGCAGCCGATTTGCAATGCCACGATCGGCGGCGGCTCGGTGATCGTCTGCCACATCGGCGTGATCGCGCTGCGGACCGGCAAGAAGCTGAAATGGGATCCGGTCGCCCATCAATTTGATGACGCAGAGGCTAACCAGATGCTGTCCCGGCCGCGCCGCGGACCATGGCAGCTCAACGTGTAGGCGAGCGGTTTCCATAGCGCGCTGCAATGGGCAGCGCGCTATGGAAATGCCAGGGTGTCGGACCAATCGTTTTCAGGATCGAGGAGTACCACTGTGAAACCCGCGCTAATGAGTCTTGTGTTGCTGTCCCTGCTGGCCGGCCAACGCGGCTTCGCGCAGACCCCGTCCCCGCAAGCCGCGCCCGCCCAGACGGCACCCTCGGTGGAGGATTTCAAACCGGCCTCCTCCAACCAATCGGGCAAGCAGTATCCGCAGGTCAATTCCGAACGCCGCGTGCGCTTCCGTATCGTTGCGCCGCAGGCCCAGAGCGTGCGGGTGCCCGAGTGGGGCGGAATCGCGTTGACGAAAGGAGAGGACGGCGCCTGGGTCGGCACCACGCGACCTCTGGACGAGGGGTTCCATTACTACCGGATCAACATTGACGGCGCTGATGTCCCCGACCCCGGCAGCAAGTTCTTTTACGGCGCCAGCCGCTGGGGCAGCGGCATCGAAATCCCGGCCCACGATGAAGACTTCTATGCCCTCAAGAATGTTCCGCACGGCCAGTTGCGCCAGAATCTGTACTTCTCGAAGAGCACCAATACCACGCGTCGCTGCTTCGTCTACACACCGCCCGATTATGACAAGAACACCATGGCACGCTATCCGGTGTTGTATCTGCAGCACGGCGCGGGCGAAGATGAGACCGGGTGGGGGAACCAGGGGCACGCGAACCTGATCATGGACAACCTCATCGCCGCGGGCAAGACTAAGCCGTTCATCATTGTGATGGATAATGGCGGCGGTAACGTCTTTGGTGGACGAGGGCGCGCTGCACCGCCTGGACGTGGCGGCTCCGGAGGGGCACCGGGCGCGCAGCCGCCCGGCGGCCGCGGCCGTGGGGGATTCGACTTCTCCGCGTTCAGCAAAATCATCATCGCGGAACTGATCCCTTTCATCGACTCCAACTATCGCACGCTTTCCGACCAGCCGCATCGCGCCATGGCGGGACTGTCGATGGGTGGCGCGCAGACAAGGCAGATCACCCTGGCCAATCTCGACAAGTTCTCGCATATTGGGCTTTTCAGCGGGGGCAGCCTTGCGGCCGATACTCCTGCGCTGGCCGACCCGCCGGCTTTTAAGCAGAAGGTCAAGGTACTGTTCGTCAGCTATGGCAGCAAGGAGAACACCACTGCTGCAAAGACCAACCACCAGGCACTGCAAAAGCTGGGCATCAAGAACATTTACTACGAATCTCCGAACACGGCTCACGAGTGGCAGAGCTGGCGGCGGAGCCTCTATCAATTTGCGCCGCTGCTGTTCCAGGATTAGTCGGCGGTGCGGCCCGCGCAGGACTGCTCGCACTTATGAATCGGGGACTCACCACGGGATGTTGGCGAGCGGCGATCGATTCGTGTAAGATGAGGCCCAAATCGGAATCCCGAGGAATCGGCCGAGCGACCCGGCTCTCAACCAGGAATGAACATCCATTATGGGCCACCGATCCTTTGCGAACGGGCGGAGCGATTCCCGTCTTCTTCTCGGACTGGCGATGCTGGCCTTGTTCGCCGCCCGGCCGGTCGGTGCAGCCGAGTCGTCTGGGCCCGATCAAACCTTCGTCCGTGACTACTGCACGAGTTGCCACAACGACGTGGCAAAAAAAGGCCGGCTTGACCTGACCAATTTGGCGTTTGACCCAAACGATTCCGCTAACCTGGCCGTCTGGATCAAGGTACATGACCGCGTGAAGGCTGGCGAGATGCCGCCCAGGAGTCGGGCTCGGCCCGACGCCGCCCGGCTGAAGACCTTTGTTGAGGGCCTGGCACAGTCGATCATCACTGCGGAGCGGGCGGCCCTGGCGGGCGAGGGTCGGGCGATTCTGCGGCGGTTCAATCGCCAGGAATATGAAAACGGCTTGCGCGACCTGCTCGGGGTCCCGTGGGCGTCGATCGCCAACCGGCTGCCCGAAGACGGCGAAGCTTACCGCTTCAACAAAAGTGGCGAAGCACTCGACGTGTCCTACCTCCAAATCGCGCGGTTCATCGAGGCGGCCAACTACGCCATGCGGCTGGCAATGGCGACGCGCTTGGAGCGGCTGGCGACAATAACCCACAAGCTGTATGCCCGCGATGAGCGGAGCCTGCGCAACTGGTGGCCGCGCGAGAACGGGACCCTGCCCGATCGGCTCTCCTTCCCCGTGCTCGATGGGCACGCCCAGCCGGACGTCCGCGCGGGCCGTGCCCCGGCGACCAGCCCGGCGACCCGTGAGCGTGAGGCGGTCGGCAAGGTGTCGAGTATTTTCAGCGACGCGGGGGGCTACAGCTGGAACGGCTGGCGGGCGCCGGTGGCGGCACGGTACAAGCTGCGGATTGCCGGCTACACGATCTGGGTCGCCGGCGGCGGCGTGGCGCGCTGGTTCTTTGAAGGCCAGGGGGCCGAGAAGGCGCCGGTGTATCACACGCTCCTCTGGCACCGTCCGAACCTGGACGAAGTTTACCCCGGCCGACGCAGTGAACCGATTGGCGTTTACGCGCAGGGCGGCGGCCGGACTCGCCCGATCGGGGCCGTCGATTTCACTCCCCAGCCGGCAGTCCATGATCTCGAAGTATTTCTGCTGATGAATGAGGTCGTGCGAACCGATGGCTCCCGGCTCTTCCGCACGCGCGTCAACGGCACGGACGAGCAGTACGTTAATCCCCTGGCGACCGAGGACGGTATGCCCGGCTACGCCATCCAGTGGATTGAGGTTACAGGCCCGTTCTACGACGACCCGGTCGACGGGACGGGTTATCGACGGTTGTTCAATCAGTTGCGGCTAGTGCCATCGGAGCAGGTACGGTCGGGCGTGCCCCTGGAGATGGGCCCGACCGCGACCGCCAGCCCAGGTCCGGCGGGTGGACGTGGCATCCGCGGTGGGCGCGGTGGGCCAGGAGGCTTCGGCCGTCCCGCGGTGCGCGAAGCACTCTACGAGGTCGAATCGGCAGCGCCGCGCCAAGATGCCGAGCAGCTGTTGCGATCGTTCCTGAAGAAGGCGTATCGCCGGCCGGTCGTCGAGGCCGACGTGCAGCGGTTCCTGGCGTTGTTCGACGAGCAATTCCAACAGGGCAACGGCTTCACTCGGTCCCTGCTGTCAGCATACGCGGCTATCCTGTCGTCACCGGGCTTTGTGTTTGTCGAGGAAAAGCCGGGCCAGCTCGATGACTACGCGCTGGCCACGCGGCTAGCCCTGTTCCTATGGAACTCGATCCCCGACGACACGCTGCGGGCACTGGCGGACCGCGGCACGCTGAGCAAGCCGGACGTGTTGCGGGCCCAGACCGAGCGGATGCTCAACGATCCCAAGGTGCGGCGCTTTGTCGAGGCGTTCACCGATTACTGGCTCGATTTGCGAAAGATCGATGACACGTCACCGTCCACCACGCTTTACAACGATTATGATCTCGACGACTCGCTCAAGCTGGCGGCGCTGGAGGAGACACGGCTGTTCTTCGCCGAACTGCTCCGCGCCGACCTGCCGGCGCGGAACATGGTCGATTCGGATTTTACATTCCTGAACGAGCGGCTGGCCGATCATTATGGCATCCGTGGCGTCTCCGGCGTCCACTTCCGCAGGGTGGAGCTTCCGCCGGACAGCTTGCGCGGTGGGCTGATGACGCAGGCCAGCGTCCTCAAGGTAACTGCCAACGGCACGACGACCTCGCCGGTGCTGCGCGGCCACTGGATCACGGAGCGGATCCTGGGGTTGGAAACGCCACCACCGCCGCCGACGGTCGAGGCCGTCGAACCGGACATCCGCGGTGCGGTGACCATTCGCCAGCAGCTAGAGAAGCACCGGGCCGATCCGAGCTGCGCGGCGTGCCATAGCAAGATGGACCCGCCAGGCTTCGCGCTGGAAAACTTCGATGTGATGGGCGGCTACCGCGAGCGCTACCGTGCGGTGTCCGACAAGGTGCCTCCCGTCAAGGGTTTCGGTATGAACGGGCAGGCGTTCGCGTTCCACTATGCCCTGCCGGCCGATTCCGCCGGCATGCTGCCCGACGGCCGGGCGTTCAAGAACGTGCGCGAGCTCAAGCATCTGTTGGTGCAAGACGAAGTGCCGATCGCGCGCAACCTGATTCGGCAATTGACGATCTTCGCCACGGGCGCTCCGGTGCGGTTTTCCGACCGGAAGGAAATTGAAAAAATTGTTGACGCGGCCAAGGTGAGCCAGTATGGCGTGCGTAGTATAATTCATGCGATCGTGCAAAGTGAGCTGTTCCGCAACAAGTAGGGAAGAGCAGCGATGAACCCGCAAGCCGGCTCAACGTTCCGGGGTCCCTTCGTATCCACGCGGCGGCCGATCTCTCGGCGGCGCTTTCTCCGCGGCGCGGCGGTGGCGATGGCCCTGCCATTGTTGGAATCGATGCGGGGGCCATTCACGCGGGCTGCCAGCCCGGTACCACGGCGAATGTTCTGCATCTGTAACAATCTCGGCGTCTTGCCGGAGCCGTTCTTTCCCAAGGCCGCTGGCCGTGATTACATGCCCTCGCCGTACCTGCAGCTGCTCCAAGAGCACCGCGCCAACTTTACCGTGCTGAGCGGCGTGTCGCACCCGTCGGTGGACGGCGGGCACGCCACGGACATCAGCTTTCTGACGGCGGCCCCGCACCCGTCCGGCAGCTCGTTCCGCAACTCGATCTCGCTCGACCAATTCGTGGCCGAGCGGATCGGCATATTCACGCGGTTCCCGTCGCTGACGCTAGCGGTCAACGGTGGCCGCAGCCTGTCGTGGACGCGCACCGGCGTGGCGATTCCACCGGAGGGCCAGGCCTCGCGCGTGTTCAACCAGCTCTTCCTGCAAGGCTCGCAGGCCGAAATCGAGGCTCAGATCCGCGAACTCGACACGGGGCGAAGTATCCTGGACGTGGTTGCCGGGCAGGCCAAAGACCTCCAGCGGAACGTCGGTGCCCGCGACCGCAGCCGGCTCGACCAGTATTTTTCCAGCATCCGCGACCTGGAGCATCGGTTCCAGGAGTCGCGCGGCTGGGCTCATAAGCCGAAGCCGAGAGTCAAGGCCAGCCCGCCGATCGACCCGGCCAGCCCGGCGCAGTACATGGCCAAGGTGCAGATCATGTACGACCTGACGCGCCTGGCCTTCGAGACCGATTCGACCCGCGCGATTACGCTGATGCTCAACAGCGTCGGCACCCCGGTTGTGCAGATCGCTGGCGCGACGATCACTGACAGCTATCACAACCTGTCGCACCACGGCATGGCCGAAGAAAAACTGACGCAGCTCAAGGTGATCGACGCATGGCACATGAAGCTGCTTGCCGACCTGTTCAACGGTCTGAAGTCGGCCAAGGAAGAGGGCGCGACCCTTCTTGACCGCACGATGGTTTTGTACGGCTCAAACCTGGGCGACGCCAACGCACACTCAACGACGAACCTGCCGACGCTCCTGGCCGGCGGCGGCTTCCGGCATGGCCAGCACCTGGCCTTCGACCGCAGCCGCAACTACCCGCTGCCGAACCTATTCGTGTCGATGTTGCAGCGGATGGGGATCGAGGCGACGAGCTTCGGTCCGTCAACGGGCACGATACGAGGCCTGGAAATGGTTTGAGCCATGATGTACGCTCGAACGATCGGCTGGGCACTTCTCAGCGGCCTGGCCGGGCTGGCCATCGCGGCGCCCGCCGATGGCCCGGTGACTATCACTTTCGATAAGGCCGAAACTGGCAAGCCGATGCCGAGCTACACGGACCAAGGCGTCGTGTTCGCCCTGGCGCACCGGCCGACCAAGAGCCGCGCTGCTGGCCGAGTAATGTTCTTCCCACATTTGAAGACACCACGGAAGGGCATTCTCAACGCGATGGCGAATGAATCGATCCCGGTGGAGGTCCGCTTTCCGAAGCCGGTAGCGAGCGTAACGCTGGTGTTGTGGGGTTCGATCGGCAGCGCGGCCGTTGTCGAGGCATACGGCAAGGACGACAACGTCGTGGACCGGGCATCACGAGACAGGGTGCCGGAACGAACCAGTCCGGAGCAGCCGATCCCAAGCTTCGATCTGACGGTGAAGGCCTCGGCGATTGGGTACATCCGCTTTTCCGGCGCGCCGCCGGGCGGCTACTTGGTATGCGACGAGGTGCGCTTCACGCTGCTAGCCGACCCGGCGAAATGAGTCGGGAGGATGCCGCGGCCCGATCAGCGAACAAATCGTGCCGGGCAGACATGGCGAAGGAGGTCTGGCAACAGGACGCCGTTCGAAAAGGACTCAATATCGACAGAGCACCAAGGGAAAAGCGATCCGGCAGCCCGAATCCGCAGGCGCCGCCCACCACGGCCCACTTGGATGTACAGGGCTGCAATCTGGTCCCACGGCAATGTCTTTCCCTTGTAGCGAATGGCTTGGCGGCTCAGCTCGAGCGGTCCGAACGTGACGCTTTGACCACTATCCAGGGCCCGCTTCGCCGGGGCAATGATTTGGTCGATCGCACGCTGATAAATGAAGGAAATTAAACCTTGATAGTCTCGAACCATGCGCCGAATGGGGAACGTACGGCCATCGCGCGTGGTGATGTGGAAATCGCCGAGGGGCCGAGGACTTACGAGCGCGGTGATCTCGTTCCAGCGGATGATGGAGGTGGATTGCTTTTCGACCACAACCAGCGCCTGGCGGTAAATGACATAAGCCCATCGGGGTGCGCGTCGCCCCAGGCCGCTCTTGCTCCATCCTCCCAGACACGTGCCGGAGCCCAGCAGCCCAAGACCGCCGGCTATGGAGAGGATCGTTCGCGCAGGTAGCACGTCCTTCTGATTCGCCGGCACGTTGCAGTAAACGAAGGCGCACAGACTCGCCACTCCCAGGAAAAGGAATCCAGCGAAGAACAAAAGGATGGCCTTGATATACGCCGGAGCCTCGCGGTGGACCTGGAGCGGCTGGCCCAGGGTACCGACTTCGGGAGGAAGCCCCAGCACCGACTCGATCTCGAAAGCCGTGGTCATGAGTAGACTCGTATCGATGCACGAATGGGTAGCCCGTCGCGTTTTGCACATTGCGCGAGGCGAACCGGGACCAAGTCGATAATGGTGAACAGTAGTCTGGATAAAGGTTAGTTCACAGCCCGCGCGCTGGCAAATGGGTGTCGCTCGAGCGCGGACCGGCTGGCGGTAATGGCCCACCCAGGCGATCCGCCGGTCTCCGAACCCGAAGAGACCGCTCGCATGCGCCAACGGATAGCCCGCTCCTACAATGCCTCCATGCGACCCCTTGTCCGCCTCTGTCTGCTAATCGCCGTTCCGCTTGTTGGCCTCTTCCTGGTTGCCGTGGCTGTCCTTCTTTTCGCCGATGCCCAAGATCTCAAATCTCGCTCGGCCAGGATTGCCGTCGGAATGCCGCGTGAGCAGGTAGAGGGCATACTTGGCCCGCCGGTACTCGTGCTGCGCCGGCCGGCCGGAAGGGGCGCCGCATTGCTTTGGGCGGACCAGTTTTGGCAGGTAGATGTTGTAACCGGGCCAGACGGCCGGGCAGAGTCCGTTGGCTGCGTCCCCTCAGACAGCTTGTATCGGCGGACCGTGGGCCGCCTTATCTCACTTCCCAAGTAATCCATCGTGCACCCGTCATCGCAGACACCGCGCGATACAATTGCCGGGTCGGTCACAGATGCACTTCCCCGCGCCGATGGACAAAAAGCGAGACCCAATGGACTACCTTCCCTTGAACCTGCTCGGAGCCCGCGAGATTAGCCCCAGCATCCTCTCCTTCGGCATTTTCCTTCCAGGTGTTGATCCCGCCCAGGGATATGCGGTTTCCGTTAAGATCATTCACGAGACCGACCAGTACCTGCAATCGGTGCCGCCCGTCATGATTACTCAGGCGCATTCCGTCGATCCGACCTATGGCGACTACTGGTCGAGCCAAATCAACCTGAGCCAGACAGCACCACCGGCCCGCGCAAGCGCGTTCGGCAAGCCGGGCCTGTATGTCTATCGTTATGTCATCCACAGTCCGAAGCACGGCGACCTCGACTTCATCATCGATCCGTTCGCGCGTGAGTCCGGCGTGGGCGAGCTTTCGGCCATCACGGTCGGTGGCAAGCCTTATACCTTCAGCGCGACAGAGACATCGTGGAAAACACCGGCCCTGAAAAATGTCATCCTCTACGAGCTGATGATCAGTGAATTTGGGAACGATATCGACGGAACGATCGCGCACCTACCGTACTTGGCAGACCTGGGTATCAACTGCATCGAGATCATGCCCGTGTCCAACGTCGAGAATACCATCGACTGGGGCTACGACCCAATTGGTTATTTCTCGTTGGCGCCGCGTTTCGGCAAGCTAACCGATTTCCAGCGGCTCGTAGACGTGGCCCACCAAAACGGGATCGCGGTCATCGTCGATTCGGTTTACGGCCACACGGCCGACGATTTTCCTTATGCTCAGCTTTACAATGCGTTGGCAGGCGACCTGGCCAACCCATTTATCGGTCCGTTTGCCCTGCCGTCCAATCAGAAGTATGGCCAGAGCACGTGTTTCGCCAAGAAGCTGACACAGGATTTTTTCTACAGTGTCAATCGATATTGGCTGGAGACGTTTCACGTGGACGGCTTTCGCTTCGATGATGTGCCAGAGTATTGGGACGGGCCGATCGGTCAGGGATACGCCAATCTCGCGTACTCGACCTACCAGTTCATCAAATCGAAGGCGGGAACGACGGACCATTTTCAGCGCTTCTTCGACACTGGCGGGGACGTCCATCTGATCCAGATCGCAGAATACCTGCCGGCGCCGCCGGATATTCTCTACGGCAGTTACAGCACAGGCACCTGGCAAGACGGCACTCTCGGCGCAGCTGTCGCCTGTGCCGCCGGGGCCGGGGGGGCCATTGAGCAACTGGGGCTGCAACTTGGCCTGAATGGCTATCCGGAATCGGTCACCGCCAATGGCGAAACGCTCCCCAAGACTGCGTTGCAATACATCGAAAACCACGACCACAAGCGGTTCATCTGCAACTTCGGCGTCGTTCCGGTGGACCGCGACCCTTCGGACATCGCGCAAGATGTCTTGCTGCAAACCGGAGATCGCAACGGCAAGTGGTTCAAGGTACAACCGTACCTGATTGCGCTCCTGACTGCCAAGGGGACGCCGATGTTGTCCGCAGGTCAGGAATTCTGCGAAGACTACTATGTACCGGATACCGGTTATGGCCGGGTGATGCTGTTTCGACCCATGCAGTGGAACTATTTCTACGACGGCATTGGTCAGGCCATTGTCCAGCTGGTGCGCAAGCTGACGAAGATCCGTCTGGCTGGTGCGGAGTTCCAGGGGGGCGCCCATTTTTTCTACAACGACAACGAACGCTTTAATTCCAAGGGACTGCTCGCATTTTCGCGCCAGAGCGGCACCGCCTTCAGCCTGGTCGTGGTCAATTTCACGGACCAAACCCAGACAACAAGTTTTGCCTTCCCGTTCGGCGGCACCTACGTGGAAAAGCTCGACGGTCAGCAGAACCTTACCAACGTCGCTGCAAATGCGGAGCAGCCAATCAGCGTGCCCAGTAACTACGGCTGCATTTGGACGCGGACGTGATCAAGCAGGCTCGGGGCATCCTTCGCGGGCTTGTCCGGCTTGTGGGCGGCGAGTTCGAGCACGGCCAATTCATTGCCCTCGGCAGTTTACGCTGTTCGCCGACCAAAATTCGATCAAAGGAGCAGCCGGAAGCGCAGCTCCAAATAGAATGAAGCTACTTCTGTGTTGGCTGCAAGGGACCTCTTTCTCCCCGCTCTCGTGGCCAACGATGCAATCGTTTCCTCACGGTCTTCCACCAAGCGGAGGAAAGACGACCAGCGACCAAGGCCGGTTTCGACCACCGCCTCACCAAGCCCGTAGAAGCGGACAGGCGGAAGGTGGTGGAGAAGAAGCTCCGCCATTCGGCGCGGACAAGCGAGGAAACGGTAACCATCCGCTTGATCGAGAGGTACTCCATGATGAACCGATCCGTTCCTCGGCGCCTGGCGACCCTGCTTGGCGCGCTCCTTCTCACTGGGGAGCTTCCTCAGTACACTTGGGCCGGCGTAGCCAACACGCGCAGAGGAAGCGGCTCAGCCAACACCGCGCACAATCGTGGCCACGGCCATGCGCTAGTCTTCGAAGTTCGCGGGGCCCAGTGAGGGGAAGTCAAGAGCCTCGGTCGAGGCAGCCCAAGCGAGCCAATGCCGTACTACCAAGGCGGGTCCGGGTCGGCTTATCCGGTGCTATCGTATCTGGATCGGATCGACGGTGTTGCATCCAGTCAGGTGAATGAATCGGGCACACACCTCCGACTCTTCCTCCGGCCTGGCGCTGACCCGAAAAAAGTTGCCGGGGCGGTCCAGCGTGTGCTGAGTGAGCAAACCAAGGAACTCATCCCGGTGCCGCTGGCCGGCGCTGCCACGGCCGCGGCAATGCAAAAAGAACAGTGGCAGGACAAGAACCAACTCGCTGAGTCCGCGGCAAGCGAAACGGCTAGTCGTTTGGGCCGCACGCCGATCCTGTTGATCGCGCTATTCCTCATCTGGTTGGCCATTGGCCTCTGCCTCCTTTGGTGGTGGTATCGCAGGAAATCGGCAGAAAACCATGGTGAGGCGTTGTGCCCCAACTCCCCTTGATTCGTGCCGTTGGTTGGGCGCCCAGCCGCGAAACTGCTCAGCGCAAGAGCGCCAAGGAGGTTCAGAGGGTCTCCAGTACACCGCATGCGAGTGGCACACCGATCGACAGCCCGCTGAAGATGTGCAATGGCACAGTGCCGGCGGGGAGAGTGTCGCTTCCTCGGATCTCACGGGGCCAGCCACGGATCTCTTCGGTATCCCACGCGCGGGCACATCGGCGTTCAGCTCGGGTGTCGCAGGATGGCGGCTGCGCTACCAGCAGGTTGCAGACGAATCCTCCCATGAGGAGATCGGCCATGATGTATATCGTTATTGTGTAAGCCTCCGCCTTTGGCACGCCTTGCTCGATCGGGTACTTGCGGATGTAGTTGAGCAGAACGGGTCCCGCAATCCCTGCCGCGGACGAGGCGGTCAGCGCGTGATCGTGAATTGCCCCCACCTGCGTCGCGCCGAACAGGTCGCGCAGGTAAGCCGGGATCGTCGAAGAACCGCCGCCATCCATGCTGATGATCATGCCGTAGTCCAGTACAAATAGGACCACCAGGCCAAGCCGACCGGTCTGCGGCATCAGGCCATAGAGAACCGCGCCGAGTGCAAAGTAGACGGTATACGTGCTGCCGGCCCGGTGTCGGCAGGCGCACCATCAGAGCACCGAACAACATGAAGCAGAAATAGATGGCATCCGTCGTGACAAACGTTTCCGTAACCCCCACCGAGGTCGGCGAGAAAAAGGCATCCATCAGCGCCCGCGCCAGCGGCGCACCGATCATGGCGCCACCACCAAATCCCAGGATCGCCTGGCCCGTCGCCATGCCGGGACGGTCGGGGAACCACTTGATGAGCGTCGAGACCGGCCAAATGTAGCCGAGGCCCAGGCCGATACCGCCGAGCACGCCGTAGCCCAAGTACAGGAGCCAGATCTGGTGCAGCCCGACACCTACCGCGGAGATAAGAAAACCACCGTAAGAACGGACATGGTGTTCCAGCACAAAGGCGAATGGGCTTATTGCCGTGAACGCCGGGCAAAAAACTTTCCCACATGGGGCCTCTCTTGCCAGTCCGACTGCCATCGCGCTGATCGGTCCGGCTTGTCAATCAAAATGAAAAGAATCTGGTGCATATAATGTTCCAACGGCAATGACGCCGATAGCCGTCTTCCCCCAGCGCAGTCCGCGCCCCCTGGTGCTGCTGGCACAATACTTGCATCAATATATCTGGAGCCCTGTCATCCATGTGGAGGGCAGACCTTGTCCGCACGCAATTCAAGCTCAGGGGCCTTCGACCCGACCACCGTGCTCATCCGCACCTCGAGTGTGAGTGATATCGGGCCGGCCATCCATTCCGACTTCTTGGCCGTGGAAGAGCCGTTGGAAATTCGTCTCGCTTGTGACCGCGCAGGGCGCCGACAGCACCATGCTGTCTCCGTTACGATGCGTACCCCGGGGCACGATGAGGAGCTGGCGGTCGGTTTTCTCTTCACCGAAGGGATCGTGACCGAACGTGAGCAAATCCTCGGCGTCCACGCTTGCCGGAGAGGAAACGTCGTCCGCGTGGATCTCCGTCCCGGCGTTGCCGTGGAGCTGGGGAAATTGGAGCGGCACTTCTACAGCGCGTCGAGTTGCGGCGTGTGCGGCAAGGCATCCCTGGATGCGGTCCGCGTGGTTGCACATGCCCGGCCTTTCGACGGCCAGCCCGTCGTGGAAGCGTCGGTGATCCAGCGTTTGCCGGAAACCCTGCGGGCGGCCCAGGTCGTCTTCGACCGCACCGGCGGCCTACACGCGGCTGCCCTGTTCGATGTTGGTGGCAACCTGCTGGAGCTCCGCGAAGACGTCGGCCGGCACAACGCCCTGGATAAGCTCATCGGCGCCCAGTTCCTTGCCGGCCGCACACCGTTGCGGGACGGTGTCCTGCTCGTGAGCGGTCGGGTCAGCTTCGAACTGGTGCAAAAGGCAGCCGTCGCGGGCATCCCGATCCTCGCCGCGATCGGCGCCCCGTCCAGCCTGGCGGTCGACCTGGCGCGTGAAGATGGGCTTTCCCTACTCGGCTTTGTCCGCCGCGAACGTTTCAACGCCTACACGGGCGCCGACCGTATCCGGATGAAAGAGACCGCCGCCCTTGAGGAGCGCCAGCCTCTCGCGCTGGTTTGATGGTCCACTGGGAGGAACCGACGTGTTCCACCTCGATCTCACCAACACACGAAACTCCGAGCGCTTGAAGGAACAGCCCTTCAGCCAGCAAACGTCAGCGAAGTCCTCGCGGCTGCGCGGCGCCACCGTCACGGCTGGTGTCTGCCCATACTGCGCCGTCGGCTGCGGTCAGCTGATCTACACCAAGGCCGGCCAACTTATCGACATCGAAGGCGACCCGCGCAGTCCCATCAATGAAGGCACGCTCTGTCCCAAGGGGGCCAACTCGTTCCAGCTAGCCGTCAACCCACACCGGGTCACCCACGTTTTGTATCGCGCTCCTTACTCCGACCGCTGGGAACAAAAGTCGCTCGACTGGGCCCTTGATCAAATCGCACAGCACGTCAAGGCTGCACGGGATGCGGACTTTGTCACAACGGACCAGCACGGGCGGCGCTTAAATGCCTTGCGTTCCGTCGGAACCCTGGGCGGCGCGACGCTCGATATCGAAGAAAACTATCTGATGAAGAAGCTGTTCGGCGGCGGCCTGGGGATCGTCTCAATCGAGAACCAGGCGCGGATATGACACAGCGCTTCGGTGCCCGGTCTGGGCGCGTCGTTCGGCCGCGGGGCAGCCACCACGTACCAGCAAGACCTCGCCAACAGCGACTGCATCCTGTTCATGGGCTCCAACATGGCCGAGGCTCACCCGGTGGGTTTCCGCTGGCCCTTGAAAGCCAAGGAGCGGGGGGCAACGTTGATCCATGTCGACCCGCGCTTCACGCGCATGTCCGCCTTGTGCGATGTCTTCGTTGGCATCCGCGTCGGCAGCGATGTGGCCTTCCTTGGCGGTCTCGTCAACTATGTCCTCAGCAACGAGTGCTGGTTCCGGGAATATGTCCTGGCCTACACCAATGCCTCCACCATCATCCAGGAGGGGTTCCAGGACACCGAGGATCTGGGGGGTCTCTTCAGTGGCTACGACCCCACGCAGGGCAAGTACGACGCCAAGGAGGGACACTGGGGTTACGAAGGCGCGGCCAGCGAGCAAGGTGGCGAGGGCAAGGGGGACGCGTCACAGAAACGCGACCACGGCGTCCACGGTTATGGGCTCATGGGCGGGGCGACCTCTCACGCCTCGCCGCGCGCGGACATGACCAATGCACCGGAGGGCCAACCCCCGCGCGACCCAACCTTGCAACACCCGCGCTGCATCATGCAGATTCTGCGGCGCCACTTTGCCCGCTACACTCCTGAAGCGGTCGCGCGGATCTGCGGCTGCACCGAGCAAGAGTTCTTGCGCGTGGCCGAGCTGCTGCGTGCCAATTCCGGGCGCGAACGGACCAGTGCCATCGTCTACGCCGTCGGCTGGACGCAACACACCATCGGTGTGCAGATCATCCGCACCGCCGGCATTCTGCAATTATTGCTCGGCAATATCGGCCGCCCCGGCGGCGGGATCATGGCGATGCGTGGCCACTCCAGCATCCAGGGCTCGACGGACATCTCGACCCTGTACGATCTTCTGCCGGGCTATCTGCCGCAGCCAGCCGCGGATAAAGGCCACGACACGCTGGACAACTATGTCGCCCACGAGGGGCTCCCAACGGGCTACTGGGCCAACTTCCGCAAATTCATCGTGAGCCTCCTCAAGGCGTGGTACGGCGACGCTGCGACTGCCGCCAACGACTACGCCTTCTCCTGGCTGCCGCGCATCGACGACGATTATTCGCAGCTGCCGACCTTTGATCGTATGGCCCGCGGCGAAATGAAGGGCTACTTCCTTTTCGGTCAGAACCCTGGCGGCGGTGGCCCCAACGCCGGACTGCATCGCGCTGGCCTGCGCAATCTTAATTGGCTCGTCGTCTTGGACTGGTTCGAAACCGAAAGTGCCGTCTTCTGGAAAAGTGACCCGCACGGCCCGCCGCCCGGCTCCGTGAAGACGGAAGTGTTCCTGATCCCCGCCGCCACCAGCCCGGAAAAGGACGGCACCCTGACCAACACCCAGCGTCTCCTCCAGTGGCATTCCAAGGCCGTCGATCCGCCCGAGGATTGCCGTTCCGACGCCTGGTTTGTCTATCAATTGGGCAAACGCCTTCGGCAGCTCTATACCGATTCGACCGACCCGCGCGATCAGCCCCTACTCTCCTTGACCTGGAACTACGACTTCGACGAACCGGAGCCTCTGCCGAACGGTACACGTAGCCGAATTGACGGCGAGCCGGATATGGAAAAGATCTTGCAGGAGATCAACGGCTACGAATTCGTGAGTGGCGGGGTGGTGAGTGGTGAGTCGTCGGAAGCTTCCTCATCCACTGCCCATCACTCACTACTCCCCACACGTCTCCTCACGGGCTTCTCGGAGCTGAAGGACGACGGCACGACGGCGTGCGGCTGCTGGGTTTATAGCGGCGTCTTTCCGAAGCCGGGCCGCAACCGCGCCCGCGAGCGCAAGCTCGGCGACAACCCGCTCCAGCCGGAGTGGGGCTTTGCCTGGCCGCACAACCGCCGCATCATGTACAACCGTGCCTCGGCCGATCCCCAGGGCCGGCCGTGGTCGGAGCGGAAAAAGCTGATCTGGTGGGACAGCGCTCGCCGCCGCTGGGTTGGCGACGACGAGCCTGACTTTGACCCCGCCAAGCCGCCCGACTACCAGCCCCCGCCCGGTGCAGCGGGCATGGCCGCCCTCGCCGGTACTCAGCCGTTCATCATGAAGCCCGACGGCCTCGGCTGGCTCTACGCCCCGGGGGCTGTCAAGGACGGACCGCTGCCAACGCATTACGAGCCGGTTGAGTCGCCACTGGGTAACCTTCTGTACCCCAGACAGACACGGAGCCCGACGGTCCGCACGTTCCCCGGTCCGCTCAACGCGCTGGCTCTTACGCCGACCGCGGAGTATCCGATCGTGGCGACCACGTTTCGTCTCACCGAGCATTACCTGAGCGGGCCGATGAGCCGGTTCAACAGCTGGCTAAATGAACTCCAGCCCGAGATGTTTGTCGAGCTCAGCCCGGAACTGGCGGCGGAGTATGGCATTGTACATGGCGGTTGGTTGACGGTGCGCTCGCCGCGTGGCAGGCTTACGGCCCGCGCGATGGTGACGCGGCGTTTGCGGCCGCTGCGGATCGATGACCGGATCGTGCATCAGATCGGCTTGCCCTTCCACTGGGCATTCGCTGGCGAAACGGTAGGCGGCAACGCCAACGACCTCACCGCGCTGCTAGCCGACCCCAACGTGAGCATGCACGAGGCCAAGGTCTTCGCTTGCCGGCTCGAGGCCGGCCAACACGACGGCCGGTTTCCTGAGCCGACCAAGCGTCCCGGCGGCTGGCCGATCGCCGGTCCGGTACCCGATACGCCCGATGCCGCCCAGCCCGAGGGGAAATTCACGCATGGCTTCCACCGCCACAGTTAAGGAACTGGAACTGTCCGCCTTGCCGCCGGCGTCACCTCCGGCGCACAGCCGGCCGCCGGCCTTGCTGGCACGGATCCTCGGTCCTTTCCGCCGTGGCCGCCCACCGCAGCCCCAGCCGACGACCGGCTTTTACACCGATACGACGCTTTGTATCGGCTGCAAGGCATGCGAGGTCGCCTGCAAGCAGTGGAATCAACTCTCCGCCGACGGCTTGAGCTGGAGCGGGAATAGCTACGACAATACGCAAACGCTCTCGGCAACAACATGGCGGCATGTCAAATTCATCGAGCAGTTTCCCGAGGACGGCCACAACGGGCGTATTCCGCTGGGCATCGCGTCCGGCCCCGACCGCCCTCCTGACGGCGCCCCGGCAGGCCGCTGGCTGATGATGAGCGATGTCTGCAAGCACTGTGTCGCGGCCCCTTGCGAGCAATCCTGTCCGACCGGTGCGATCCTGTACAACGAATTTGCCAACGTTTACATTCAGCCGGACATTTGCAATGGCTGTGGCTATTGCGTGGCCGCTTGCCCGTTCGGTGTCATCACGCGCAGCGAGATCGATGGCCATGCCCACAAGTGTACGCTCTGTTACGACCGGCAGCGGGATGGCCTGGTGCCGGCGTGTGCCAAGGCGTGCCCGACGGCGTCGATTCAGTTTGGCCCGCTCGATGACCTGCGGGAGCGGGCGCGGAATCGCGTCGAGGAGCTGCACCGACGCGGCGTCCAGGGCGCCTACCTCTACGGCGACAGGGCTACCGAAACCTACTCCGCGCTGAATGCCTTCTACCTGCTGGTGGACCGCCCCGCGACGTACGGCTTGCCGGAGGCACCGTTCAATCCCTGGCTCCACATGAGCGGGGATTACGTCCGTTCGTTCCTGAGCGGGCTGGTGGCCCTCGCCGTCCTGCTGGTTGTCCTGCTGCTCGGGAGGCTCTGAGATGGCGACCGATACCGCACTTCGGAGCGTTGGTTACGCTCAGCAAGAGCCGATCAAGGCGCCGCCCTGGCATGCGCTCGTAGTCTGGGATCTGTTGTTCAATGGATTGACCACGGGACTTTTCCTGGCCGCGGCCTTCGCTGAGTTGGTCTGGCCGAATCTGTTCACTCCGTTGGCGAAGGTTGCCTACCCGGTGGCACTCGTTTTCCTCATTGCCGACCTCGTGCTGTTGGTGCTGGACCTGGGCGACTGGTCGCGCTTTCATCACATGCTGCGCATGTTTAAGCCGGCGTCGCCGATGTCCGTTGGGGTCTGGAGCCTGATCGTGTACGCGCTACCGCTGACCGTAGCGACGGTGCTCAGCCTGTTACCGCGCGGAGCGGCCTTGGAATGGGTTCGCGCTGTGGCGCTTGTCCTGGGCCTTGTGCCGGGGCTTGCCTCGGCGGCTTACAAAGGGGTCCTCCTGAGCACTAGCGCTCAGCCGGGTTGGCGAGATGCCCGCTGGCTGGGCGGCTACCTAACGAGCGGAGCGATCGTGCTGGGCTGTGCCGAATTGGTAGTGCTGGCTTACCTGATGGGGCAAGTGCAGGCCGTGCGGATCCTGCGGCCGGCACTCGGCGCCCTTCTCGTCGTCCATTCGATCCCGTTGATCCAATTGTATGGGGCGCTCAGACCAGCGATCGATCGAGTGCTCACTCTCCTGGTGATCGTTAGCGGTTTGCTCCTTCCTCTTTGGCTCGTGATTGTTGGAACTGAGCCGGCGTGGATGGTGGCTGCTGCAGTCCTGATCATCCTTGGAAGCCTGGCCAGCCGCTTTGCCCTTCTCCAGATCCCACATCGAAGTGGGTTCATGAACCGCTCTGCTGCCAAATGAGGATTTCCCCTTTTCCCGGTACGGAGCTGTCGCCGGTGAAGCGGCGATAGGCTCCGTCTCGAGCCGCCGTGGGGATCGACAATCCCAATGCCCGCAAGGACCGCGCATATAGACTCAAGAAAACGGGGTTGTAGGCACAGGCAAAAGAGAAGGTGGGTAAGAGTCGAATCGGCGTGAGGCAGACAATCGTCCCGCGCGACATCCATGCTCCCGTCCGAAGCTCGGCACCGGCCATCAGGATGATCGTGCCCCCCTTCATCTGTAAACCGGCGAAGTCGCGCACCGGGCCACGGACCGCGATGATGCCCCGTTTCATGCGCATCCCGACTTCGATGCCCGCCGAGCCCTCGATCACGATGGTTCCTCCGTTCATCCCGGAAAGGCTCCCCCGGTAAGCCGCACCGATCTGGCCGCCGGCGTTTCCGGCCACGCGAATGAGTCCGCCGGTCATCTCCGCGCCCACCCAATCCGAAGCGTTGCCCGACACCTCGATGGTGCCGCCCTTCATGGCGGCCCCGAGATGCATCCCGGCGTCTCCCAGAATGCGGATGTGGCCGTGCGTCATACCGCGGCCGATCCACTTGACCCGGCCGACATCCCCGCGGATCTCGAGCACTTCGCTACCGGGTCCTTCGACCTCGAAGAAGTCGTCGAGACGCCGCTGCCGTTTCCCCAAGACCACCGGCAGCGCGCACACATGATCATGTCCGAGGGTGGCCATCACGTCGGGTGTCAGGACCTCAGCCTCCAGCGGCACATGGGGACGCTCTTTCAGGGTCAGGATGGTCTGGCTCATCGCGGCGGTTGCTGGCAGGGGCGGACGTCGGGGTGTTCAATCCGCTCCATCTCCACGGGGTAGTTGTCGAACGACATTGTGTAGTATTGCTGGAACAGCGGACGGATGAAATCCTCGACCTGTTTGTCGAAGGAAGGATGCACCAGAAGCCCCTTGCCCTCCACGATCTTGCGGATCTCGCCCTCCTCGAGGACCACCTCGCCGCCCTTGATGACATAGCGTGGGTAGGCGAACATCTGGGCCACATCCTTGGTTTGGTTGAAAATCGCGAGGTCGGCGTCGGCCCCGACGCCGAGGTGTCCCTTGTGGGTCAGTCCCAAGGCTCGCGCCGGGCCTGCCGATGTGAGGATGGCGATCTCAGAGAGGGTGTACTGACGGTCCAGCTCCGGCAGTACCATCCGTTTCAGCGCCTTGGGCGCGAGTCGCTTCAGTTGCTCGCGGCGGAAGTCTCGGTCCATCAGAAGGTGGATGATCTCGGGATAACGCCAGAAGGCGGCCCCATTGGGGTGGTCCGTCGTCAGGTACACGCGCCAGGGATCGTCGATGAGCAGCAATAGTTCAAGGCCGACGGCCCACTGGATGGCGTTGACCAGGTTTTTCTCCTTGTAGACATACGGAACAATGCCGCACCCGGTCTCGTTCTCCACGTCCAAGTTGCCCCATTTGCGGCCGGTGAGCTTGTAGAGCAGGTGTTGCCAGGGCCCGTCGGCCGTGATTGTCACGGTGTTGCCGAACAACACGGCTCCCGCGTCGGTGGTGAGGTTTTTGCGTGCGTTGAACGCCTCGGCAATCTGGACCGATTCCGAGCGCATCGTGGCCCAATCATCCCCGCCGTAGGCATGGTACTGCAAGTGGGCCAGGTGGGCACGGTGGCCTTCGAGCACCCGCATCGTTTCCAGCGTCGTCTGAAAATTCCCGGGGGTGCCCAGGTTGTTGCAGTGCAGGTGCAGGGGATGCGGCAAGCCGAGGTCGTCCACAATCCCGGCCAGGGCGGAAATAATCATGGCCGGCGTCACCTTGTCGTAACCCGGCACGGGCTCGAACAGGCCCTTGGCATTCTTGCCCCACTTCCAGGCTGCCACGCCGCCGGGGTTGACCGCCTTGACGCCATAGGCCTTGGCTGCCCAGATGTTCCAGGCCGCAACGTGCCGCGCCCGTTCCAGCTCGCCTTGTTCAATCAGGTCGAGCAAGATCTCGTGATTGGCCATCAAGACGCAACAGGATTTATCGACGATGGGAGT
>DATGIQ010000609.1:0-3531 GCA_035295665.1 Gemmataceae bacterium
ATACGGCATGCGTATGGGCCAAGAAGTCCGGGGCCGAGTTCACTATTTCGGCAAGTGGGCTGGCTCAGAATGGCAGGGTAGACGCTTCGTAGTCAGCAGCGCATCCGAAAAACCACGGCCCTGACCCGATTCGCAGCGAGAACCACACGCTGTCAGAAGCGTTCACTTCGCCGTGAATTGGGAGAGGTCGTAGATGCCTAACTGCTTCTCGATGACGGCGACTTGATCGACCGTCTTCTCGAAGCCTTCCTCTCCGAACAAACGGTCCTCCTCTTTTTCGAACTGCTCACCGAGTTCCTTGAGCCGCTTGGCCGGGACGATTCTGTGCAGGGCGGGGAATAGCACCGTATCTTCACGGGCCTCGTGCGGGCGGTACATCCGAATGAACGCCGAGCAGGAGCGGACGACCTGCTTGCGGGCCTCCTCCTTGCTGAACTGGTCGGGTACGGCGTTGCGCAGGATCACGTCCGTCACGTTTCGGCCCGCCTGGTGTTGCTCTCGCAGGACCTTGACCAGATCGGCCAGCCGCTTGGCCTTCTCAAACTCTGGGAAAATAAAATTCTCCTCCAGCTTCTCGTGATAGTTTTCCACGAACTTGCGGACGAGCGTTGCAGGCTTGTGGAACACCTCGGGCGGCACGTCCTCCTTGGCTCGCAATCGTCGCAGCCCTTCCTCGTAGATGAGCAGGATGCGGTTGAGGACACCATGCTCCCGCATCAGGTCTTCGGCAGCACCGATCTCTTCTTCCGGCATGTCCTTCTTGTCGCCCTTGGCTTTGTCGGCCGAACGGGCCAGACCAGGGGTAAGGGTGAGCGTGCCGATGCCGAGCGCAGCCGTCGCCGCCAAGAATCGCCTTCGGTCGTCCGTCATGATTCAACTCCTCCGAATGGGAAATCGTTAGACAGTATCTTGGCTGAAGTATTGAGCCGTCTCTTCTTCGCTTGGTTCGTAAGACTGCACGTTCTATACCACGCTGCAGAGGAACTGATCCGCGTGTGCAGATGGTGGCTGAGTGGGGGCATCACAGCTATCGGCTAAATCCGGGGCCGGTCTACTCGGTGCTGCACGAACTGGAACAGGCCGGCTACCTGACTGCACGATGGCTGGCTTTATGGAAACTTCCGCTCGGGCTTGCGCGCAGGGGGAAGGGCGCCGGTGACACCGACCTGTGCTCTTCTATCGAGGGTGCTCGCCGGGAACAGACCTATACACCCTTCGAACGCACCGAGGCAATGGGCACGTTTTCAAGCACCTGGAGCTTGGGTCAAGCCATTGGAGATTTTGCTATCCCTACCTTGAACATCGTGACAGCGTGGCAAAAACCCGGTGCTCCGCATCAAACTTCACGGATGAGCTTGAGCGGAACCGGAAAGGCATGACTTGTATGTTAGGAGCGGTCACTAGGGACCGAGCAGCGCGAGGGCCAGCGCTAGGGCGATGGTTCGGAAGATTCTTCGAGGATGCCCTGCCAACCAGCCAAAGCACGGACTCCGTACGCGCCAACCCGGCCCGAACCGATGATCTGCTGCTCGATGCGTGGGTTGCCTTTGTAGCGAATATCGCCACTGCCGATGATCCTGGCGGAAAGGGCATCCGCAACATTGACCTTCACGCTACCGCTGCCGGTGATTACGACCGATCCCTTTTTTGCTGCGACCGCGCTCAGATCAACGTTCCCAGAGCCGGAAGTGATGGCCTGCACATTCTCGGCGAATCCCTCCGCCTTCGCGTTGCCAGAACCGGCGATATTCACGGTGAAGCTCTTCTCTTGGAGCTTGAGCACTTGCACATCACCCGAGCCGGCAACGGACACGGCCTGGAGCGCTGGAGTCGTGATGTTCAGCTTCACGCCAAGCTGGCTGCTGTACGATTCCTTGTTGAAAACACGTAGCGTGTCATGGTTCACTTCGGTGAGGATCAACGGAACAATGTTATCATCCGCCTCAACGATCACCTCTGTCTTGTCGCCAATCGTCACCCGCGCTTGCTCGAACCCGCGAAGATCAATGGATCGAAACGCCGCCACATCGCGCGTCTCGGTAGCACGCACGCCCGAGCCCTGCACGCTGCACGGGGGCCCTGCGCAGCCGCACAATAACAGCGCGGCCAAGATCGACGAAAGCATGGACTTGCCGTTCCTACGATAGTTCCACATGGCACTCCCTTTCCCCCCCCAAGGAGGGATCAAGTCAGCCTATTTCTCCATTGCTAGGGCCACCGTGCCGACCCCCCATCCCGAACAGATCACCGTTTGCCCATCGATAAGACGGGCGAGCCGTGGGATGGGCCTTCCCCTGTCCACGTCCACTTCGGCTCCTCACTGCTCAGGTCGAATGCGCAGATCTCACCGTTATTGCGACTGCCGAGATAGGCAATGCACCGACCCCCTTCAATGGCGGCGAAGCCCAGGTGAAGAAGACAGGCCAAGCCTTGGAGTCGTTCCGCCAGAGGTGTTTGCCTGTGGCTGCATCCAGGCACGAGAGCACGCCGCCGACACCAAAGGTGCAAATCTTCCCTTCCGCGACCGCCGGCGAGCTGCGCGGACCTGGTCCGAGCCAGACCATCGTCGCGCCGATCACAGCCTGGGCTGCGTACTTATCCTGCCACAGGATTTTTCCCGTTGCTGCATCCAGACAGGATATAACCTCGTTCCCTCCCTGCCGCGTGAAGACGTAGAGCTTGTTGCTCACCAGGGCTGGCGATGCCGTGCCGTAGGCCACCGCGATGTCAGTTCTCAGCGTTGCTTACTAGCTTGGCAGCCGCTGCCAGTAAGGGAGACCCAGCTGCTAACGGAACGCTGCGATATTGTACGTCGCGAGGGCACGCCACGACACCCGATTACCTACCCCGAGTTTCGTCTCCCCTGCCTATGACACACACGACTTTAGTTCCAGGGATTGTCGGGCCGCCCCGGCGGCCTTTCACGCGATTTAGCGCGGTCGGGTGCTGCCGGCCGCAGGCAGCCCGTGGGCCAGCGACGCCTCCTAGGCGCGTGAAACTTCTTCGACCACGCTGTTCTTCGTGCCTGCGCTCCATTACAATGAACCCGTACCTGGGTCTCGCGAATGGTTCCTGGTCGTACTCACCTCCATCTACCCTTCTCTTGTCCCAAGTAGTGGCGTATGCTCGGCTGCGACGCAGCTCGCTGTGGGCGGTGGCGTGCCGGGTCCTATTTTCGGAGGCCCACATGGGCAAGAAGTTGTACGTAGGCAACCTGACCTACGGCGTAACAGATTCCACATTGCTCCAGATGTTCGAGCCGCATGGCACGGTACAGTCCGCCCAGGTCATCATGGACCGCGACACGGGCCGTTCCAAGGGGTTCGGCTTCGTGGAGATGGGCAGCGACAAGGAAGCTCAGGCTGCGATCCAGGCCCTGAATGGCAAGGAAGTGGACGGCCGCAGTCTGACGGTTAATGAGGCCAGACCTAGGACGGAAGGCGGCGGCGGACGCGGCGGCTACGGCGGTGGGGGCGGCGGCCGGCGCTACTAGAGGACACGAAGAACGAAAGCGTCCCTGTCCGCAGTTCG
>DATGIQ010000610.1:0-24920 GCA_035295665.1 Gemmataceae bacterium
GTTCGGAAAAAAATCACCCTTGAATTGATTGCATTTGAAACAGGCATCAATGCGATTGTCATCCTCTTTGCTGCCGCCAGCCGAAAGTGGCTTGGAGTGCTCAACCGCCAACGTGCCGCCCGCATCACTCAGAGTTTCCCCGCGCGCCACGCGCAGGTGCAGTGCCCACCACCGTTGGTAAGGATCTGGATCCATGATTTATCTCTTAAAACTTGGCCAGTCTGATTTTACCCGGCCGGCACTCGAACAACCAAGCCCTTTGGTAAGGATCCGCTGACTTGCACTTCAAGCGGGTCGCTTGACTGCGTTATGCTGCAAGTTTGTTCCTCAGGATTGGCGAGACCGCCCCCCCGGGAAGAAGGTTGTGAAGAATGAAATCAATAGAGCACGAAAGCCTAGCACGCGGCCGATGGATGGCGTTGGCGGCGGCATTGTTGGGCTGGATGTTTGATGGGCTGGAACAGGGCCTGTTTCCATTGGTGGCCCGGCCGGCGCTTCAGGATCTTCTGGGTGCGTCCTCCGAGGGGGACATCAGTATTTGGTTTTCGGTGGCGACCGCAGGCTTCCTGGTCGGGGCTGCCACGGGCGGCGTGCTCTTCGGTTGGCTCGGAGACCGCATCGGTCGAGTCCGGGCGATGATGCTCACGGTGCTCACTTACGCCCTGTTCAGCGGCCTGTGCGGTCTAGCCACCGCGGCGTGGCAGATCGCAGTCTTGCGGTTCTGCTCGGCCCTGGGAATGGGGGGCGAATGGTCACTCGGGGTCGCCCTCGTCATGGAAATTTGGCCGGAAAAATCGCGGGCACTCCTGGCCGGGCTGATCGGGGCCGCGGCCAACGTTGGGTTTCTTCTCATTGCCGCGGTCGGGTTCGGATTGACCACGCTCTTGCAGCAGACGGAGAGCGGGTTGTTGACGCTCGGACTTTCCGAGAGCTGGGTCCATACACTGGTGATGAATAACGGTTGGCGACTACTCATGCTGTTTGGTGCGGCCCCGGCGCTCTTGACCTTTTTCATTCGGTTGTTCGTGCCGGAGTCCGAGCGCTGGCAGCACGAACAGAAACGGGGCACCACGTCCCGCTGGGCCACGCGCGACTTGCTCGGCGTGGCAATCGGGGCTTTGGGCGCTGGGTGGATCATCTATGTCTGGGCCGCAGAGAGTCCTTGGCCCTTGCGTTTGCTCGGCACGGCATTGGGGCTTCTCCTCGCCACGATGGGGTACCTCTACCCAGTGGTGCGCTACCTCCAGCGCTCGGCTGGACCAGGGACCACGCCCCAAGACTCGCTGCGGCCGACGCTGAGCCGGATGCTCCTGGGAGCCTGTCTCGGCGGCGTGGCCTTGACTAGCACCTGGGGGGCGAGCCAGTGGATTCCTCTGTGGGCAGATCAACTGACGCACGGCTCCGTACCCCAGGCTCGATCGTATACCCAGATTGCATCGGCCCTGGGCGCGATTGTCGGCACCCTGGCCGGAGCCATGCTGGGCAAATGGCTCGGCCGGCGGATCATTTACAGCCTGCTCTGTCTGACTTCGCTCGGCTCGGCGATGCTGCTGTACCAGTGCAACAGCCAGTTCGGATTGGCGTTCCTGGCATCCGTCTTTCTCGTCGGCTGCACAACGGCATCGTTCTACGGTTGGCTGCCGCTCTACCTGCCGGAACTGTTCCGCACAGGAGTCCGTGCCACCGGCCAAGGCTTCAGCTACAATTTTGGCCGCATTTTGGCGGCCATCGGCGTGCTCCAAACCGGCAATCTCATGAAGGACGTGTTCCGGGACAACTATCCGCACGCGCTCTCCGTGGTCAGCCTGGTATACGTAATCGGCCTGGTCTTGATCTGGCTGGCGCCCGAGACCTACGGCAAACCCCTCCCGGATTGAGGCCATCGTTTACTCATTCTCATCCTGGCATACTCGCAGCAGCAGAAAATCCCTATAAGAGAGTAATTGGGTTGGATTTATCGTGTTTCCGCTTGACAGGCTTGCTCCGGGCTCGTTAGCATGCGAAGTCCGTCTTCCGATCGGTTGATCTACCCTTGAGCCCAGAGGGGTCCCCAATTTGGCAACGTCGCCGTCCCCTCTAGGCTTCTTCCTTGCTTCCCGCTCAACGGCGTCCGGGCAGCACGGAATCCATCCCTTTCCGCCACGCGGCAAGCCGCTTGGTCATTTCGGCAGCCGTCGCCGCCGGCTTCAACTGGGAAACGTCCGTATCCACGTATAACTGCCTGTGGAGCTGTGCGTCGAAATCGAGGTTTGGCGTATTTTCCTGGGCGCCCACCGCTTTTCGCCACGCCGCCAGTTTCGCCTTGAGGGCGGCTGCCCGTGCCGCCGCGCTGGCCGAGACATCCCGTGTTTCGCCGGGATCCTCCGCCAGGTTGAACAGCTCCACCCGGCCGTCTTCGTAATGCTCGATCAATTTCCAGTCCCCTTCACGCACCGCCCCGGCAGGGCGTCCCCCCTGGTTCGTGTAATGGGGAAAATGCCAAAACATTGGCCGCATTGCCGGTTCTGCGCCGCCACGAAACAGCGCGGCACAGCTGACGCCGTCGAGGCCAGGCGGCACCTCCAGGCCGGCGAGTTCGAGCAACGTCGGCATCAGATCGGTATTGACCAACGGCGCACCGGTCACTCGGCCGGCGGGGATCCGACCAGGCCAGCGTGCCAACAGGGGCACGCGCAGTCCCCCTTCATACAGGAAGCCTTTGCCGGCCCGGAACGGGGTGTTATGCGTGGGCGGATCCTCGCGGCCCTCGGGAACATGGAGGCCGCCGTTATCCGAAGCGAAAATTACGATCGTGCGGTTCCGTAGGCCGAGCGCATCCACGCGGGCCAGCAGATGGCCCACACTATCGTCCAGCGTTTCGACCACGGCGGCGTACAGGGGATTGAAGGCAGTGCGGTTTTTCGCCACGATCTCGGGCTTTGCCGCCAACGGGATGTGCGGGTTATTGTGGGCCAGGTAGAGGAAAAATGGCTTGTCCCGAGTGGCCGTGATAAAGTCCTCCGCCTTACTGGTCAGTTCATACTCCCCCTTGCCCCCTTCGGTAGCCGACGGCTCGGTGTTGGCGCGACCCGCGAAGACCACGTCAAACCCTTGCTGGGCGGGACCAAATCCCTTCCCTCCCAGGTGCCATTTGCCGATGCACGCCGTTGCATACCCGGCCCCTTTCAGGACCTCTGCGAGCGTCGTTTCTTCCAGCGGAAGTTCTTGCCGAATTTTCGGGTGCAGAAGCTTTTGGGCGCGGGTGTCGGGCCGGCCGGGCAAATAGGTGGTCAGGTGGAGGCGAGCCGGCGTCTTGCCGGTCAGCAGGGCCGCACGGGATGGCGAGCAGATCGGCTGGGCACAAGTGAACGAAGTGAAGCGCATTCCCTCCGCCGCCAGCTTATCGAGGTGGGGCGTATGATGATCCTTGCGGCCGTAGCAGCCAAGATCATTCTCGCCGAGGTCATCGGCGAGGATCAGAATCACGTTCGGCCGATCGGGCGTCGGTTCCCGAGCGGCAATGGGCAAAGCCGTAACGTGTGTTCCGCTGGTCAGCAAAAACAACAGGAAGCAGGAAGATCGGATCCGTTTCATGATAAACCTTTCATGGACTCTGGGTGCAGCTTGGCGGGGCTCTCACCATCAGCCTACTTGACGGGAGCGCGCCGGTCGAGTACCTACTGAAGTTCCGGTGGTTCGATTCGAAAAGCGGGTAACTGATGCGGAGTTGGCTGATACTCCAGATCGGAGATGTGAAATCATGAAGCAACATCCTCACAGCCTGAAAAGCTGCATTGCCGTTGGCGTCGCCAGTTTGATTTTGCTCTGGGCTTGCCCCATCGTCAGGGCTGCCGATCCGGAGTGGAAGGCGGGCCTGGCCGAGGTTCGAATCACTCCGGAGCATCCTGTCCTGATGGCTGGCTACGCCAACCGCACCACTCCCTTCAAAAAGGTGACCGCGGATCTGTATGCCAAGGCGCTGGTGCTGGAGGACCGCACCGGCCGGCGGGCGGCCATCGTGACCAGCGATTTGATCGGTTTCTCGGCCGATGTCGCCGAGCCGATCTGCGCACGCATTACGGCCAAGACTGGACTGAAACGGGCGGAGATCCTGCTGAGCGCGGCGCACAACCATGCCGGCCCGCAGCTGGGCCTGAAGGCTCCGTCGAGAGATTCCGCCGACCCGGGGGATGCCTTGCGAACTGTTGAATATACCCGGCAGCTTCAGGATAAGGTCGTGGACATCGTGGTACAGGCGGCGGCACATCTGGAGCCGGCCCGGCTTTCCTGGGGCAGCGGCGTTATCAACTTTGCGATGAACCGACGCGAGTTCACGCCCAATGGCGTCATTCTGGGCGTGAACCCCCGCGGGCTGGCCGACCGCAGTGTGCCGGTCTTGCGGGTCGACGGCGCTGACGGCAAACCACGGGCGGTGCTCTTCCAGGCCGGCACACACAATACCACTCTCACCGGGGATAATTACGAAATCTCCGGCGACTACGCAGGCTTTGCCCAGGCCTATCTTCATGAACGCTACCCATCGACCCAGGCAATGTTCATCCTCGGCTGTGCCGGCGATTCAAATCCATATCCTCGGGGCACCCTGGAACTGGCACGGGTGCATGGCGTGACGCTGGGCCAGGAGGTTTGCCGCGTCATGGAGAGCAAGCTCGAGCCGGTGACTGGGCCGCTTCAGATCGCCTTTGACCAGGTCGATTTACCGCTCCAAACCGCGCTGAGCCGCGAACAACTCCAAAAGTGGGCCACCAACAAGCGGGATGCCAAAGCGTGGGGAGCCACCCGGCTCTTGGCCCAATTGGACAAAGGGGAGCCGCTGCCGAGCCACTATCGCTGCCCCGTGACCGTCTGGCAGTTCGGCCGCGACCTGACGTTGGTCGGTCTTCCCGGCGAAGTGGTGGTGGACTATCTCCGGTTCCTGGAGCAGGCCCTGGGCCCAAACCAGCTCTGGGTGGCCGCGTATTGCAACGATGTATTCGGCTACCTCCCGTCGGCCCGGGTGCTCCAGGAGGGGGGCTACGAAACGCGCGGATTGTATTCCGGCGGGGCGGGATTTTTTGATCCGAAGGCCGAAGTCGTTCTCGTGCAGAAAGTGCGCGAGCTGGCCGAGAGGGCCGGGCGAAAACTTCCAAATTGACCGCAGCAGAGGCACATTGTTCCTTTTCCCCGCTTGCGTCCTGCGATCGGAAACGACTACCGAGCGCGAAACACAAGCAGCCACAAGGTTTGGGAAACAGTTCTTACCCGCTTCCCGATCGCGCCTTTTGTGTACACGGCTGAGCCTTTAGAATATCCAAGGGAGGCCATGCCCTGGTTCGCCCTTGCCGGCAGGTCGGGAACCAGCTGGCAGACAGGGCGCGAACGGGTGTGCTCGTCCTCAACCCACGGTCAGTCGGCGTACGATGGCCAGCCGTTTCCTTCTTCGTCCGGAGATGTTCCCAATGGATGCACTGAAAAAGGCCGTGCTGTTGGCGGCCGCCTTTGTGGGAATCGGATCGACCCTGAGCCCCAGCGGCGGCGCCGAGCCGAACAAGCACGTCGGTCCCGATGCCAAGCAATGGGATAAGTTGGTGGATCGAGCCATTGCTTATCTGCGGGCCAGCCAGGCCGCCGACGGAAGCTGGAGTCGCGACGCTAGTCCGGGAGTGACCGGCGTGGTCTTGACCGGTTTGTTATCCACGGGCCGGCTCAGCCCCGATGATCCCATGGCCGTGCGCGCCCTTCAATACATTGAATCGCTGGTCAATTCCAAGGCTGGCCACATCGCCGGCAAAGACCCCAGGCCGCAGTTGCAAAATTACGTGACCAGCGTCAACGTGATGGCTCTCAGCGCCGCCAACCGCGCCGACCGTTACAAGAAGGTCATCGGCGACGCCAGCGAATTTCTCAAACACTTGCAGTGGGATGAGGAGGAAGGAAAAACGCCCCAGGATGATTTTTATGGCGGCGCCGGCTACGACAGCCAATCCCGCCCCGACATGTCGAACACGCAATTCTTCCTCGATGCACTCCGGGCCGCTGGTGTTCCGCCCACCGATCCGGCATTCAAGCGGGCACTCATCTTCGTCAGCCGCTGCCAAAACCTCAAGGGCGAGCACAACGACCAGCCCTGGGCTGGCAAGATCAACGACGGCAGCTTCATCTACAGCGCGGCCGGTGGTGGGCAGACAAAGTCGGATACATTGCCTGACGGTGGCTTGCTCGGTTACGGAAGCATGACCTACGCCGGCATCAAGAGCATGATCTACTGCGGGGTTCCCAAAGACGATCCGCGTATCCAGAAAGCCTATGCGTGGATCACGAAACACTACACGGTGGACGTGAACCCCGGCATGCCGAGAGACCGTGCCCAATGGGGCCTGTTTTACTATTACCACACCATGGCCAAATGTCTGTCGATTCTGGGCGTGGATGAGGTCGTGGATGCGAGCGGCATCAAGCATGACTGGCGCGCCGACATTACCGCAGCCCTGGCCAAGCGGCAACGGCCCGACGGCAGCTGGATCAACGAGAAGCATTGGATGGAGGCCGACCCCAATCTCGTGACCGGCTACTCCCTCATGGCCCTCAGCTACTGCAAACCGAAGCAGTAAGGAACACGAACCCACAGGTGTCTGGAGCTTTGATTGGAGGGTTCCAGATACCTGTGGGTTCGTGTCTCACAACGGGAGTCTCCACGAAGAACACGAAGCGATGATTGTATTTCCCATGAAAACATCCTGCCTCCCACGGGCATTCGGGTGGACGGTGGCCTGCTGGCTTGCCCTGTTGTTCCTGGTTCATGCCCAGCCGCTCCAGGCGCATCCCGTTCCGCGGCGTTGCCATGATCGTACGATTCTCGTCCGGCTGAAGCCGGACGAGATTGTCGTCGAGTATCGCTTGGAGGTGGATGAGTTCACCGTTGTCTTCGACGATCTCCCGGCCCTGGGAGATCAGGTAGAGCTGAGCAAGCTCCACAAACCGCAGGAGTTCTACGAAAGTTTCACGCGCTGCTATGCCCCTATCCTGGCGGCAAACCTGGGGGCGAAGCTCGATGGCCGTCCGTTGGAATTTCGCTGCCTCAAACAGGGCTATACGCTCCGGGATGACGACGGCACGCCCCTGGATCATCTGCGCTGCGATTTCGTGTTCCAAGTCAAGACGGCAATGGCTGACGCCGCTACCGCCGGGCCGCATTCACTCACATTCAAAGAGGGCAATTACCAGCTGGAAGAAGGGCAGATCCGGCTCTCCCTGACTTGCGGCGACGCCATCCAACTCCAGAGCAAGACCGAGCCCGATCCGAAGCTCAAGGCGCTGCCGGCGACCCAGCTTGAACCGGGCGACGATGCCAAGCTCCGCAAGGTGGAAGCGGTCTATAGCATTGCCTCTTCCGACCAAGTGGCTGCTTCCGCCAAGGAACCCGCTACCCCGGACAACCCTGCCACCGAGGCTGCTGCCGCTCCGGCATCCCGGCGGGGTCTGCCGAGCGTGTATGAGCTGTTCCGCGATACCCAGTACGGGTTCTGGGGCTTGCTCTGCCTCGCCGCGATCTTTGGCGCTTTCCATGCGTTGACTCCTGGACATGGCAAAACTCTCGTCGCCGCCTACCTGGTGGGCGAGCGCGGCACGATTGCCCACGCACTGCTCCTCGGCTTGGTGACGACGCTGACCCATACCGGCGTGGTGGTTGCCCTGGCGATTGCGCTGCGGATTTATTTCCCGTCGGGCGGAATGTCGGATACGGCCCGCCGCGATCTTCAGATGGCGCTGGGACTGGGTGGCGGCCTGCTCGTCGCCAGTCTGGGGATGTGGCTCTTGCTGCGCCGGCTGAGCGGCCAGGCGGATCACATCCACCTGGGGCAGCATGGCCATCATCACCATCACGGCCACGCGGATCACTACCATGACGAGCATGGTCATGTGCATCCGATCCCGGCGGGCACGCAGCCGCTCGGCTGGTGGGGGCTCGTTATCCTTGGAGTGAGCGGCGGGATTGTACCGTGTTGGGATGCCATTCTGATGCTGCTGGTCGCTGTCTCTACCAACCTTCTTTGGTTGGCCTTGCCCATGCTGCTGGCGTTCAGCGCCGGTCTGGCCGGTGTGCTGATCGCCATCGGCATTTTCGTAGTGCGGGTCAAAGGCTTTGCCGGGTCGCACTGGGGCCAGAGCCGATTGTTCCGCGCCCTTCCGGTAATCAGCGCCGTCCTGGTGACCGGCCTCGGCCTGTGGCTTTGTTACGACAGCGTCCATGCCAAGTAAAACGGAAAAAGGAACAAGGGAAAAGGCAATAGAACAAAAGGGCCGGATTGGTGTAGACCGTTGCCCCTGTTCCTTGTTCGCGATGGGGAGCGCATGCAAGTTGTCGAGCTGATCGCCTATCACGTTCGCATCCCTTTCCGCAGAGCGATTCGCCACGCTTCTCATAGCCGCTGCGAGACGGACAACGTGGTCGTCCACTGTGTCTTGGACGACGGCACAGAAGGCTTTGGTGAAGGGGTGCCGCGCGAATATGTGACGGGCGAAACCATCGATTTCGCCCTGGAACTGCTGCGGCGCAGTGATCTGCGAGCACAGCTGGAGCCATGCCCGGATTTTCCGGCCGCCGTCGGTTTGGCCGAGCGCTTGCGCCTGGCGCCGATTCCCAGTGATGAGCGCGGTTGTCAGGGAAACGCCGCGCGCTGTGCTGTTGAGCTGGCTCTCCTCGATGCGTTTGGGCGTCGCTTTGGTCAGCCGCTCCGTGCGATACCAAAACTCCTGGCGCCGCAGCTCGACCAGCCGCGTCCGTGGGTGCGGTACAGTGGAGCCATCACGTCGGCACGGGGTCCGAAACTCCGGCTAGCGGCGGTGGCCATGTGGCTGTATCGGTTTCGGGATCTCAAAGTCAAAGTGGGCATTGCCGGATACGATGATGTCGCACGACTTGGCCAGCTGCGCCGGCTCATGGGCCGGCGCATTGACCTCCGCGTTGATGCCAATGAGGCCTGGTCGCCGCAAGAAGCGGTGGCACGAATTCATGCGCTGGAGCCATTCGGCATCTCCTCTGTGGAACAACCGGTAGCCCATGCTGAGATCGATGCCTTTGCACGGCGGCGGCATGCGGTGCGGGTGCCGATCATGCTGGACGAGTCGCTGTGCAGTCTCTACGATGCCGAGTGCGCTCGTGAACGGGATCGGTGTGATCTGTTCAACCTGCGTTTGTCGAAATGCGGAGGCTTCATCCCGACGTTGCGCCTGGCGGAATTCGCATCCCGCCACGGGGTTGGCTACCAGCTCGGCTGCCAGGTCGGCGAGACGGCGCTGCTGTCCGCGGCCGGTCGACACTTTGCCAGCAGTGTGGCCGGCTTACGCGCGGTGGAAGGGTCGTACGATCGGCATCTGATTCGCGAGCCGTTGGCAAACGAAGACCTGACGTTTGGGTGGGGCGGTTGGGCACGGGCCTTGCCTGGATCAGGGCTCGGCGTGACGCTCGTTGCGGACGCGCTGAAACGGGTAACGGTACGAAAGGAGCCGCTGTTTGCTTGAGACCCCGGCCAACTATGTCGTGGCCAGCTTCACGGCCAGCGATGGCTACCGGTGCTATTACCGCCGTTATGTTCCGGCGGCCGAGCCTGCCGCCCCGCCGCGCGCCCACGTAGTCTGTATCCACGGCATCCAGAGCCATGCCGGTTGGTACGAGCATTCTTGCACACGGCTCAGTCAAGCTGGCTATCTCGTGTCGTTCCTCGACCGTCGGGGCGCGGGCCTCAACGAGCAGGATCGAGGCGATACGCCGAGCTATCGCCGTCTCCTTGATGACATCGCCGAATTCCTGGAGATGAACGGTGAAGCCGACCCTATCGAGGAAACCGGTGGGGCGACGCTACCCCTTTCCGGTTCGGCCACGCTTCCGCTCTCGGTGCCTCCGACGCTTCCGCTTTCCCCATCGCAGCCTTCGTCCGCTTCGCCTCGACTCCCTGTTTTCTTGCTCGCCATCTCCTGGGGCGGTAAATTGGCGGCGGCCTTGCAGGGTCGGCATCCAGGCTCGGTGGACGGGCTGGTCTTACTTTGTCCGGGTTTCTTCTCGCGCGTTGGGCCATCTCTGGGGGAACGCCTGCATATTGCCTGGGCTCGACTATTCTCGCCGCGGCGGCTCTTTCCCGTGCCGTTGCAAAATGCGGAGCTGTTTACCGCCACGCCACGCTGGCAGCAGTTCGTCCGCGACGATCCGCTCAGTCTGCGCCGGGCGACGGCGCGGTTCTTGGCAGCCAGCGTATTCCTGGACCGAGCGCTACGGACCGCCCCTGCGCAGGTTCACGTGCCGGTTCTACTCTTGCTGGGTGGAAAGGACCGCGTGATCGATAATTCGCGAACTCGGTGTTTTATTGAGCAGTTTGCCACCAAAGACAAGCAGATCATCGAGTACCCGGAAGCCGCCCATACGTTGGAATTCGAGGCCGATCCCAAGCCTTTCGTCGAAGACATCCGCGCGTGGCTGGACCGCCATTGTGCTGTCTCGTAAATCTCCTTACGCCGGATTCCCCATGAATCGCTGGCAACCGATCTGGCAGATGTTCCTGGCCCGCTTGCGCGAGTTTTATCGCGAGCCCGAGGTGATTTTCTGGGTATATGGCTTCCCCGTCCTCTTGGCGGTGGGCCTGGGCATTGCGTTCCGCAGCAAGGAACCGGAGCCGCCGGTCGTGGACGTGCAGCAGTCGGCGGGTTTCTCCGCGTCCGCCGCGGCTCTCCTGGAGCAGCTACAAGGCGCCGGCGTGGCCGCGGAACTTCACGATGAAGAGGCATGCCGGCAGCGCTTGCGCACCGGCAAGACCGCCCTGTACGTGGTCCCCATTCAGGACGGCTACCGTTGCGTTTATGACCCGGCCCGTGCCGAGAGCTTGTTGGCCCGTGTCCGCGTCGAAGTCGCCATCGAGCGTCTCAAAACGGGGACCCGGATGGAGCCGGGAGGCAACGGATCGCCCAGCGACGAATCGGACGCGGTTCAGCGCTGGAAGGCGGGGGCGGTCGAGTGGCGAACTGTGGATGCGGTGACCCGAGAGCCAGGCAGCCGTTATATCGATTTTCTCATGCCTGGGCTCATGGGCATGAACATCATGGGCGGCGGTTTATGGGGCGTCGGTTTCGTGATCGTGGACATGCGCGTCCGCAAGCTGCTGAAACGCCTGCTCGCGACGCCGATGCGGCGGTCCGATTTTCTACTGGCGATCCTCGGAGCCCGCCTCGTATTTCTCATGCCCGAGATGTTGCTGCTTGTGCTCGTCGGGCGGTTCGGATTTGGCGTGCCGCTGGAGGGAGACGTCTTTACGCTGATCCTGGTCATTTTCGTGGGAGCGGCGGCCTTTTCCGGGATTGGCCTGCTGGTCGCTTGCCGTGCTTCCAAGACCGAAACCGTGTCGGGGCTCATGAACCTGGTCATGCTGCCCATGTGGCTCTTGTCGGGAACATTTTTTTCCTCGCGGCAATTCCCGGATGTGGCCCAGCCCTTCATCCAGGCGCTGCCGCTGACCCAGCTCAACGACGCCCTCCGCGAGGTGATGCTTGAAGGGGCGGGATTGCCGGGCGTGAGCTGGCGGCTGGCCATCTTGGCGGCCTGGGCGGTCGTTTCGTTTCTGATTGCGTTGCGCGCTTTTCGGTGGAACTAGATCCGGTTTCGAGACTCGCTCCATGGGAATGGAACTCGATCACATCTCGGCGACTAGCGGCTCGCTGCTTCGGGAATCAGCTCCAAGCAAACCAGATGATCTTTGCCACGGACATAAAGCAGACCGTGAGAGAGGATCGGTGCCGCCCAGCACGGGTATTCCAGCAAGATGCTCGGTCCTTCCAGGCGCGACACCAGCTCGAACTTCTGCGGGTTTACCTTTAACAACAGCAGAGTCCCATCTTCGGCCAAGCAGATGAAATGGCCATCGACCATCAAGAGCGAGGATCGTGTCAAGGCGGGTTCACGCCACATCACTTTGCCGGTGGCGAACTCAACGCACCGCAGCTCCGCTTCACCGGTATGGCGGCCGCTACAGCCATACAGGTAGCCGTCGTGGTAAATGGGGGTATTCCAGTGGCACTGCATGCTCTTGTTGCGGCGCTTGTCGGCATCGGTCCACACCACATCGTAGCCCCCTGGCTTGACCTTCAGCAGAGCGCTGCCTGGGCCATACGTTTCGGAAATGAACACGTAATCGCCCACGACCACCGGGTTGCTCGCGTTAACCGACTCCAAAACCCGGGCACGCCAGGGATAATGGAAATCGATCGTGCCAGTAGCTGGCTCCATGCCGATCAGACCGCCGCGGGCAAAGACGAAGCACCAGCGCCGGCCGCCGATCGTTGCCAGGGTCGGCACGGCGTAGCTGGCCAATTCGTCGGTGACTTGGTAACGAATCTTGCCCGTGAACTTATCGAAGGCGACAACGCCGGAGCCGTTCCCCTTCTGACCGAGGGTGGGGAACGCGCCGCTGCCGGGCGGACTGCCGCCGACCTGGGCGATCAGCAAGTCCCCTTCGATGACCGGGGTGCTACCGACGCCGAAGAAGTTCTGGACCACGCCAAACTCCGCCTTCGTATCCTGCTTCCAGAGTAGCTTGCCATCGACCGCTCGCACACAGTGGAGCATTCCTTCTGCCCCGTAAATGTAGACGCGATCCTCGTCCACCACGGGAAAGCAGCGCGGGCCGTTGTTGTAGCCGTAGTAATCCTGGTAATCGGTGGGATACTCGAACTTCCACAGTTCCTCGCCGGTCTCGCTCTTGAGACAACGCAGCCGGGCCTGGTTGGTTTGCCGATCAAACAAGAAGAGCCGGCCACGGCTGATGCTGGGCATCGCATAACCCGTCCCGAGCGGTTTGTGCCAAACAATCCGCAAACCGTGCTTGGGCCAGGGGGAGAGGATTCCTTTCTCCCGTGAAACGCCGGTGCCCAGGGGTCCCAGGAACCCCGGCCAATCACTGCCCTGTTTGCGCGTTCCGAGATCAACCAATGGAAGCGGCGCGGCAGATTCGGCTGTCCTCGGCTCCTCTTTCTGCGAGGTAGGCGGAGGTGGCGTTTTCTCAGCGCGCGGCGGCGTGGAAGCCGCCGGTCCGCCACAGCCAAGGGCGAGCGCCCAAATGAAACACACGTGGTAACGCATGGTACAGCGTCCTCAGAATATCTTCTTGGCCATGCTTGGTACGAAATACTGTAACGATTCCTCATCTGCACGACCACCGAGGCACCCGGTTAACACAGCGGTTGGGTTGCTACAATGACCGGGCAGGGTTTAAGATGAACGTATTCAGCGAGTGCCATCATGAATCAGATAAAACCCTATCCGCTTTGGCTCGGTCACGCCGGTGATGGCCGGGATTTTCGGCCGGCTCTGGATGCTGGCATTCAGGCTTTGGTCGAGCTCTCCCGAGAAGAACCGCCTGCCGACCCGCCGCGCGATCTGATCTATTGCCGGTTTCCCTTGCTGGACGGGGCTGGCAATGACGAGCATCAGCTTGAGCTGGCCATCCAGACACTGGCCGCCCTGGTCCGCATGCGGATACCAACGTTGGTCTGCTGCAACGTGGGCTTGAGCCGATCCCCGGCAATTGCAGCGGCAGCACTGGCGCAGGCTCATGGCGAAACGCCGGAGGATTGCCTGCGGCGCGTGGCCATGGCGCATCACAGTGATGTCTCGCCCGGTCTGTGGAGCGAAATCACGCACCTCATGCGGCCAGACCGTCGTCTCCGCTGAGCAGGATTACGCTTGCCCAGAGAGAATCGGTTTGATCACGTTACCGAATACATCCGTCAGGCGATAATCGCGGCCGCTGTACCGATAGGTCAGCTTGGTATGGTCGATCCCCATCACATGGAGGATCGTGGCGTGGAGATCATGGACGTGCACGCGGTTTTCGACGGCGTGCCAGCCGAACTCGTCGGTCTGGCCGTAGGTCATGCCCCCTCGGATGCCGCCGCCGGCCAGCCACATCGTGAACCCGAAGGGATGATGCTCCCGTCCATCGGAATTCTCGGCGGTCGGCGTTCGGCCAAACTCTCCCCCCCAGATCACCAACGTGTCTTTGAGCAGACCGCGCCCCTTCAGGTCTTTCAACAGGCCAGCGATCGGTCGGTCCGTGGCGGCACAGTTCGCCGGCAGCTCGCTCTTCAGGCCGCTGTGCTGATCCCAGAGTTGGCAGCTGCTGCGCCGCGCGGTTTGCGTGTGGTAAACCTGAACGAACCGCACCCCCCGCTCGGCCAATCGCCGCGCCAGCAAACATTGGCGTCCAAAAATCTCGGTGGTCTTGTCGTGCAAGCCGTACAACCGCCGGGTCGCCTCGGATTCATTCTCCACATCGAAGGCCGCCGGTGCCTCTCGCTGCATCCGGTAGGCCAGCTCGAACGATTCGATCCGGGCGCTGAGTTGGCTATCCTCTTGGCGGCGAAGGCGGTGCAGCTCATTGAGCTGCTGCAACGCATCCAGTTGGCCCCGCTGCTGCGCCAACGAGAACGTGGCGTTCTGGAGATTGGCGATAGGGTTCCGCAGGTCTGAAACCAATGTCCCTTGATAGGCCGCCGGCAAGAAACTGGAACTCCATAGCGGTGCTCCCTGGGCCGGCTGGGCTGGACTGATCACGATGAAACCGGGGAGGTTCTGGTTTTCGGAGCCCAGTCCGTACAGCAGCCACGATCCCATGCTCGGCCGCGAGAACGCTTGCTCGCCGGTATTCATTTGCAGGCAAGCGCCGTTATGGTTGATGTTGTCGGCCACCATCGATCGGATGATACACAGTTCATCGACACAGGAGGCCACGTTGGGAAACAACTCGCTGACTTCGATGCCGGCCTGGCCATGCTTCTGGAATCGAAACGGCGAACGGAGCAGATTGCCGGTCTTGGTCCGCACGAGCTTGGGCATGGCGAACGGAAGCGGTTTGCCGTTGTCCTGGCTCAGCCGCGGCTTCGGATCAAACGTATCCACCTGGGAAGGTCCGCCGGACATGAACAGGAAGATCACGCGCTTGGCCTTGGCCGGTGAAGGCGGCGGCTTGACCGCGCGCGGATTCGCCGGTGCGGCCGAAGCTTCGTCGGCAAACAGGCTAGCCAGCGCCAGCATGCCGAAGCCATTGGCAAACCGGCCCAGCATCTCTCGGCGCGTCATGGGCCAGCGCGGACTCATTCCCCAATCGGTGATCGGTTCAGTCATGGCGTCCCCGGGTATCAATCAACATACACAAATTCGTTCGTGCACAACAACACCTGGCAATACGCTTCCAAGGAGGGCCCATTCGAACTCGCTTCGGCCAGCATCTTTTGGCCGATTTCTATTTCCGCGGCCACGGGTGGTCGTCCAAAGAGAAGCCGATAGAGGTGTTCTACCTTGCCGCGGTCATCTTTGGGGCCTTCGCGCTGGATCCGTTCCGCCAACGCCTTCGCCTGCTTGAGGGCGAAGGGATGATTGAGCAGGAAGAGGGCTTGCGGGGCGACGGTCGATTGGCTGCGCTGGTCGATGATAGCGGTGGAATCGGCGGCGTCGAAAAGCTCCCGAAATGTGGATCGATCCGAGCGGACCGTCATCAGGTAGAGCGTGCGGCGGGGCCGATCAAAATCCTGGCTGGCCCGGCCTCCCAGGGCCGGATCGAGCCGGCCGGCCACGCTCAGAAGTGTATCCCGAATCTCTTCCGCTTCCAGCCGCCGGGGTTTCATGTGGCCAAGGAGACGGTTTTCTGGATCGGCCTGGAGCGTGTGCGGCGTTGCCTGGCTGGATTGCTGGTACGTCGCCGATAGCAAGATGGCCCGGTGCATCGCCTTGACCGACCACCCTGATCGCAGGAAAGACCGGGCCAGGTAATCGAGCAACTCCGGGTGCGTCGGCCGTTCACCGAGCTTGCCAAAGTTGCCAGGGGTGCGGACGATCCCCTGGCCGAAGTGATGCTGCCAAATGCGATTCACCATCACTCGTGCCGTCAATGGATTGGTCAGGCTGGCGATCCAGCGTGCCAGTTCCATCCGGCCGCTGCCGTGGGTGATTGGCGTCTGGTTGTCGCCGGCGAGGATGCGCGGGAACCGGCGCGGCACCAGCTTGCCGAGCCGATCATAGCGGCCACGGATATGCACAGGTACATCGTGGAATCCGACTTGCGGGCTTTTGGGGCAACCTCCTTCCTGAATGCCGTTGGCATAGGGGATGGGCCGCAGCGATTGCTTCAGCTGATCGAACTCCTTTTTCCTTGGTACAAGTCGCCTTGCCTGTCGCTGGACCTCCCAGGCCGCTACCAGAGAGTTCATCGTGAAGGGCAGCAATCCGCGAATCAATCCGGCCAGATGCTCTCGGTTGGCTTTCTCGATTTCGGTCTGTAAAGCCGTGATTCGCGCCTTCAGCCATTGATGCTGTTCCCATTCTGCCTTCGGGACGAGCGGAATGCGCAGCATCGGCGGGCCATTGGTCTTGGGACCGGGATCCTGCAAGATATGGCTGCTGAAAAAAATCCCAGCCAGGGAGTAGTAATCCTCGGTGGGGATGGGATCGAACTTATGATCATGGCAGCGTGCACAGGCCACGGTCAGCCCCAGGAAAGCTCGGCTCACGACATCAACCTGGTCGTCGGCGATGTCGGTCAGCAGTTTCTCTTTATCGGCATCGCCACCACCCCAGTTGCCGATGGCCAGGAGGCCCGTGGCGACAATGCCCGGAATGTTAACGCCTCCGGGCTCTTTCGGTGGAATCAGATCGCCGGCAATTTGGTGGAGGATGAATTGATCGTAAGGCAAGTCTTGATTGAAGGCGTTCACGACCCAGTCGCGGTAACGATACGCCTCGGTAATGTCCATGATCGTCCCGGGCCCGCTGAGGATCCGGGCATCAAACGAATCGGTGTAGCGCACGACATCGAGCCAATGCCGGGCCCAGCGTTCACCATAATGGGGCGAGTCCAGAAGACGATCCACCACCTTCACAAACGCATCCGGCTCCGGATCGGCCAGGAATGCGTCCAGCTCCGCAGGCGTCGGCGGCAAGCCGGTGAGGTCGAAGGTGGCCCGACGAATCAAGGTCCGCTTATCCGCCGGCGGGGCGGGCGCTAAACCGCGGGCCTCCAATCCCGCCAGGATGAAGCGATCGATTGGTGACTGGCACCACGCGGCGTTTCGAACCACCGGCGGAGACCCATCTGTGAGAGGCTGAAACGACCAGAATTTGTGCTGCTCGTCCGTGATTTCGTATTGTTCTGCTTGGCGGGCGACAGCAACCGCCTTGTCGGGACGCGATTCGGGCCAGGGCAGCCCGAGTTTGACCCAGCGCGTCAGGCGATCGATTTGGATTTGGGTCAATTTCTCGTTGGGCGGCATTTTTAGCTCGCCCTCGTAGCGGATCGCCTGGATCAGCAGACTCTCTTCCGGTTTGCCGGGAACCGCCGCGGGACCGTTTTCCCCGCCCCGAAGCACCCCGTCTCGGGACGTCAACCGCAGGCCGGACTTCGGTTTGCTTTCCCCGTGGCATCTCTGGCAGCGTTCCGCCAGCAGGGGCCGGATCTCGGTCTCGAAGAAATCAGCTGCGGATGAGGTGATCTTGTCGGCCGCGGTCCCATTGGCGGGGGGAACGGCGACAAACATCGTCAGGAAGAAACCGAGCAGGATCCTGCGGCGGGTCATACGTAAATGGCTCACTCAAGCAGACTTCGCGCAGATCAAACCAGGTAGGAAGCACTACCGTTGGATTATGCGCATCTCATGGGAGTTCTTCAACTTCCTTTTGCGAGAGAGGCTGGAGCCGCGGAGCACAGAGCATGGATGTCCGTACCGATTTGCTGGATTTGCCCTTGCCTGATTAGGCGCAACCGCTACCCTACGCTATCCTGGAATATAGGGCCTGTCGCTCTCGGATTCAAAGGACAAGACCTGGCATGGAAATGATCCGGCAGTTTAGCGAGTTTTTCCGCCACCTGGATGTGCACTTCCAGGGCCCCTGGCTATACCTGGTGCTGAGCCTCATCATTTTTTGCGAGACCGGCCTGGTCGTGACTCCGATTTTGCCAGGGGACTCGTTGCTGTTTGCCATGGGAGCCCTGGCGGCCAACGAGGGTTCCGCCCTCAGTCTACCGCTCTTGCTGATCTTGCTGACCGCCGCAGCAGTCATCGGCGACGCCGTCAATTATGCGATCGGCTATGTCGCCGGACAGCGGGTTTTTCAATCGGATCGCTCCCTTCTGTTCAATCGGAAACATCTCTTGCGAACGCAGAAGTTTTACGAGAAGTACGGCGCCAAGACGATCATCCTGGCCCGGTTCGTTCCCATTGTCCGCACCTTCGCGCCCTTCGTAGCCGGCATTGGCCGGATGCGGTACCGCAAATTTGCCCTCTACAACGTGATTGGCGGCATGGCCTGGGTCTCCCTGTGCCTCGTCGCCGGGTACCTCTTTGGCAACGTGCCGATCGTGAGCGAACATTTCGAGCTGGTCATTGTGGCGATCGTTTTGATTTCGGTCATGCCGATGGCCGTCGAGTTTATTCTTGCACTGCGCCGGCCTACGGCCGAAGTACCAATAACGGCGGATATTGACTGAAAGCATTCTGCCCGCTTGTTAATCCGCGATAGGATAAAAACGGATCTCCCGATTCCGATCGGAGGCGAATTCCAGGTAAATCGCCTCGCAGCACAGATCAAAGGCTGCCCCGACGAGAGCAATCGTCAGTCCGAGCGGAGCCAGGCGCGTTTGCCCATTCAGCCGGCTTGTCAGGACCGCGAGAAAGGCGATGAGGGCCACGGCGCCGCACATCCAGAGGCACCAAGCGACCATCCAACCGGCAGGCCGCCCGGCCAGGTAATCCAGCCGCTCTCGCAGCCCAACAAGGGAACTTCCCGGAACGATGCCAATGGCGCCCCTTACCAGGGCGGTAAGGTGCAGGCAAACATTGAGCCAGGCCAGCCCGATAAGGGAGCGAAGCAGGACGAATGAGGCCATCGGCTGTCTATCGTTCTCGATCAACGTTGCGCCTGCGGATCATGCTGGGGCCAACTCTTTACCCATGCCTTGGGGTATGGCGAACCGGAGAAGGAGACAAGGAGACAACGAGACACTAGAATGGGTGGCAAGGAACTTGGTCTCTTTCCCTTGATTTCTCCTGGTTTCGTTGCTCCGGAGGTCTCCCTTGCCGTTCTTGCTGCCATTGTTCGCCCTGACATTATTCCTCAGCGCGACCCTGCTCTTCCTGGTCCAGCCGATGATCGGCAAGCTACTCCTGCCCATGCTGGGCGGTACGCCAGCCGTCTGGAATACCTGTATGGTGTTCTTTCAGGCGCTCTTGCTGGCTGGTTACTCCTACGCCCACCTCACGACCTCCTGGCTCGGAGTGCGGCGCCAGGCGCTGCTGCACCTGGGCGTGCTGCTCTTGCCCTTCCTCACGCTCAGCCTCACCGTGAATCGAACACCGCTGGACTACGGCGAAGGCAACCCCATCCCCGCCCTGCTGTTGCTCTTGCTCACCTCAGTCGGACTGCCGTTTTTTGTGGTCTCGGCGAGCGCTCCCCTGCTCCAAAAATGGTTCGCGGCCACCGGCCATCCCGCAGCCAAGGACCCCTATTTCCTCTATGGCGCCAGCAATCTCGGGAGCATGCTGGCCCTGTTCGGCTACCCGACGGTGGTGGAGGCATGGCTGACGCTCGCCCAGCAACGCCTGCTCTGGCAAGTGGGCTACGCGGTATTGGTTGGGTTGACGGCCACCTGCGCCATCTGTCTATGGCGGCTCCGTGCTCCAGACAAGGAGACATGGAAACCAGTGGATAAGGAGAGGGAGGACGCGTCGGCAAGCCTCCGTTCGATCTCCTTGTCTCCTCCTCTCCCCCTCTCCCCCTCTCTTTCCCCCCGCTCCTTGTCCGGATGGCGGCGTCTGCGCTGGGTGGCGTTAGCATTCGTGCCGAGCAGTTTGATGCTCGGGGCGACGACATACATGACCACGGATATCGCGGCCATTCCGTTATTGTGGGTATTGCCGTTGGGCCTCTACCTGCTCAGCTTCATCCTGGTTTTCTCCCGGCTGCCGACGGTGGTCCATCGCCTCATGATTGTCTTGCTGCCGCCTATGGTCCTCGTCCTCGTGTTCCTGATGTTGTCCGAGATGCCGCTGCCGATCTCGTGGAAGATCCTGGTCCACCTGAGTGTGCTGTTCGTGGTGGCGATGGTGTGTCACGGCGAACTGGCCCGCGATCGACCCCCCACTACCCAGCTGACCGAGTTCTACCTCTGGATGTCCGTGGGGGGGGTACTCGGCGGGATGTTCAATGCCCTGATTGCGCCGGTAATCTTCCCGGACATTGTCGAGTATGGATTGGCCTTGGTGTTGGCTTGCCTGCTGACGCCGACGCTGGAAGGCGAAAAGGAAACACGGCTCGGGCCGGTCCTGGGCACCGGCTTGATGGGGGCCTATCTTGGCGGCGGCCTGGCCCTGCTCATCGCGGCCCTGAACCGTTCCGATCTCGGTCTCCGTGGCCTGGAGGGGGCGAGTGGGTTCTGGTTCATGGCGGCACTGCTGGCTGGCCTGCTCTTGGCAGCCATCAGCGCGATGCGCGAACGGGGGAAACGAACGGCTTACTGGCTGGACCTTGGTCTGCCCGCCGCTCTGGGAGTTCTCGTCGTAGGGCTTCGGCTCGGTCTGCCCATCATGGATTCGGACCAGGGCCTGGAAGATTTGTTCACCCGGCTTCACTATGTCGTGCAAGGTTGGGCACCAAACCGCGTGGCGAAGCTCATCAACCTCAGCTCGGCCGGCGTGATGCTGGTATTCATCTTCGCGCTGCCGACCGCCCTTTGCTATCTGTTCGTCAAGCGGCCGCTCCGCCTGGGACTCGGGGTCGGGGCACTCCTGCTGGCCAACTCCATCTGTGACCATCTCGACGAAGACCTGCTGCTGCGGGAGCGGAGCTTTTTCGGCGTCGTACAAGTTACCAAGAGTGGGAGCTTCCGCCGGCTGGAACACGGGACCACGCTTCACGGTCAGCAACGCATCAGCTGGACGCGGACCGCCATCGCCAGGGATTGGGCCAGCTTTCTGAGCGCGTCGGATCCACTCAGCACGGCTGCCCTGCTCGCCGGCGCGCAAGACCTCTGGGACCACCCGGGGCGTGAGCCGCTCACGTATTTCCATCGTACGGGACCGATTGGCCAGATCTTCACGGCCTATCATGATCAGCTTGCCGGCCGGCAGATCGGCTTGATCGGCCTGGGCACCGGAACACTCGCCAGCTACGGCCAAAAGGGACAGACCCTGACCTATTTCGAGATCGATGCCCTGGTGAAGCGGATTGCCTATGATCAGGACAAGTATTTCACGTTCGTGAAGGATGCCAAAGACCGAGGCGTCACGATGAATCTGGTTCTGGGTGACGCCCGTCTGAAGTTGGAGGAACGGGCCAATCAAGGAAATCAGGAAAAGCTTGCCCTGTTGGTCGTGGATGCATTCAGCTCCGACGCCATCCCAGTCCATCTGATCACTCGGCAGGCGCTCGACATTTTTCTTGCCAACCTGGCCGACGATGGTTTGCTGGCCGTCCACATCTCCAACCGCTACCTCAATTTGGAACCGGTCCTTGCCAACCTGGCGGAGGAGATTGGACTAACCGGATTCATCCAGACCGACAGCGATAGCCATATCCCCGGCAAAGCCGGCTCCAACTGGGTAATCCTGGCCCGGAATGAGCACGCGCTAGATCGGCTGGTCCACGAAGGGCGTTGGCAAGCGTGGCAATCGGAACACGGTTGGGCCGCCAAGGAGGATGCACTCCAAATGCTGGCGGGGATACCGGACGCGGGCGGGCTGGTGCATGGTTACGGGGACCTTTATCTTCTGCTCCTGGAGCATCTGCGGGCCCCGTGGCGGAAGCTGAGAGGCCGCCCGGAGGTGGGGATCTGGACGGATGATTACTCAAATCTGCTTCGAGTCTTTGATTGGAAATAACAAGGCCCACGGAGGGTTGCTCCTCCGTGGGCTCGAAGGATCGACGTGCTATTGGTCCTTCTTCTTCTTGCCGCCCATGACGCGGATTTCGGTGATCTTTTTGTTGCTGTCATCCGTGATAATCCAAGCCCTCAGACCTTTTTCGGGGATGTCGCTGAAGATCTTGTTCTTGAGGCCCTGATCAATTTCGTCTCCGGCCTCGGCCTTCTTGGTCTCCTTGTTGTACTTCCCCTTGACCACCTTCACGCTCTTGGCGACCGGCAAAGTTTTTTCGGGGCCCTTCTCGCCTTTGCCTTTGCTTTCGGCGAAGGTCACCTTGCCCTCGTCTACCTTGGTGATGATCGCGCTGATCTCATCCGCCAGGGCGACGCCGAGGCAGAGGCCCAACACAACCACCGCTCCTACTGCTTTCCGCAACATACATCCTCCCTTAAAAAGACGGCCAGTACCTTGGCCCGGCCCGCTGCCGGGACTGTGCTTGGAACATTGGAAGAGGCGCGTCCGACAGAACTCCTGTCGAGGCAAGATCGGTTTCAGCCCGTGGCGCTCAGCGTTGCGCACACCAGCCGGGCTGTCCGCGCAGGATTAAACCCGTTCCCCGTTCGAAGGTTTCGGCACGGTCTCGAACTACCGATGGTCCTCGTCGGATGAAGTTCCGTAGAAATCAAGGAGTGTTGTTCTACGTTTGGCTCTTGGCTCCCCAAAAATGTCATACGCGCAAACCCAAGCTTTGGTCAGGGGGGTACAGAAAAATACTGGGAATTGATTCCTCCGCATGGTAAAGTTTGCCACGCTGCGATATCGGCGGCACATTCGTTGCGATCGTCAGAGAATCGGCTCGAGAACCCAAGGATCCCGTTCTCTGACCATAGGGAGTCACTCTTGCGCATGCGACTCGGAATGCTAGGAATGTGGCACACTCACGCGGACGGTCTTGTCCGCCAGGTGGCGGAGCACCCCGAGGAATTCACCCTCGCCGGCTTTTACGACCCCGACCCCAAGGTCGTTGCCGAACGCCGCAGGCAGTGGCCGCCGAAGATTCCGAACTTTCGCGTCTTCGATAGCCCCGAACAGCTGTTACGCGAACCGTTCGACGGGATCGTCGTGGAAGGCCGGGTCCATGATAACTTGAAATGGGCCCGCCTCGCCCTCGAGAGCGGCCGGCCGGTTCTCCTGGAGAAGCCGGCCGGCACCGATCTGGCCGAATACCGCCGCCTGATCGATTTGGCGCAGCGGAAGCACTTGCACATGCAGATGCTGTACCTCTTCCGTTACATGTCGGCCGTGCTCCAACTCATCCAGCGCGTCCGGAAAGGAGAGCTGGGACGGATCTACGCTTTCCGCGCCCGGCTGCCGAAGGACCTGGCCTCCTATTCCCGTTTCGTGGAGGAGCTGCGCCCATACAAGGGCGGCATGTTCTTTGAGATGGCGGGACACGTGATCGATGTGATGGTCGCTCTCCTGGGCTGTCCGCAGCGGATCACTCCTTTTCTCGCCCACCACCATGTCGGGCCACCACCAAACTATGTGGATAACGGCGTAGCCGTTTTCGCCTATCCCCATGCCTGGGCAATCGTGGAAGTGCCGGCGCTCGAGGTGGCTCCCCATTCCCGGCGAATCGAAGTTTATGGGACAGAAGGCGCTTGCGTCATCCCGCATCTGGGCAGTGGCCACCTGGCCAACAAGGAAATCCAGCCCATCGAGGTGTACCGCGCCGGTGACGCCGGCTGGAACCGAATCGATCTGCCCGCACGAGTGCTACAGATTTCGGACCTGCGCGAGTTTGCCGCCTGCATAGCCGGGAAGAAGCCGCCGGAATACGGCATGGAACACGATCTGATCGTTCAGGAAACGCTGCTCCGGGCCAGCGGGATGGTTTGAGTTTCGTTCCAGGAATTGCGGTCGGTTTAGCGGCGGTTCGTAGAACCGCATGGAGACCGCGCGCTTTTGCGAACCGCCGCTACACATGGGCGAGGAACTCATCGGAGCTGAGCATGGCGGAGGTCAGGTGATCCTGATCGAGCTGGCCGGCGCGCATGGCCTTCACGTACGTGTTCAACCCACTGCTATCGGCGGGACGCCTAAGGAATTCCTGGTAGGAGCGGGCGATCGTATATTGCGCATTTTCCGTGCTGGCCAAGATTCCATTGGCGACTTGCTGCGGGCTGGCCCCCGCAGCCAAGGCCTGGGTGTGCACGGCGACTTCGCTGACGCTGGGGGAGCGCTGGAACGCATCCTGGTACAGGGCGGTGACAAACCCACTGGCGGTTCCGCCGCCACGGGATTGCAGGTATTCGGGAGAGCTGGTCAGGATGCTGCTCACCTGTTCCAACGTTCCGCCGTTGTGGAGGAAGGAAACGAAGCTCTGTAGCCCCGACGGATCGGCATGACGATGCAAATACTGCTGGTAGAGTCCCTGCACCTGATCGATGCGGGCCTCCTGGCTCTGCTGGACGGCCAGCGCGACCTGGGCTCGGCTCGCTCCTTGCTGGAGAGCGGCCGTCCAGGTATCCAGACCGCCCGGATCGGGCGGACGCTGGAGGATGGATTGATACACCTGGCTGACGAAGCGCTGCTCCACACTCCCCACGCTCACCGTCACCGCCCGCGACGTGCCGGCCGAATGGTTGGAATCTCCGGAGTACGATGCAGTTAGAGTATGGCTACCGACAGACAGGGTAGATGCCGTATACGTTGCCATTAACCCGTTGAGCGGCACCGTGGCCAGCAACGTGCCGTGGTCAAGGAAGGCTACGGAACCGCTCATTCCCCAACCGGTCAGGTTGGAACTGACTGTGGCCATGAGCAGAACCGGCTGTCCAACCGGCACCGCCAGCGACGAGGCTGCCAAGACGGTCGTGGTGCTGGCCAGGCTGTTGCCCAGCACGACGATGGAGGTGCTGATCGTCTCGCCCATTCCGCCGGTGCTCGGCAGCGAATTGCTATCCCCGCCGTAACTAGCCGTGATCGTATGATTGCCCGCGGACAGACTCGACGTGGTCAAGCTGGCAGTCATGGTACCGCCCACGTTG
>DATGIQ010000611.1:0-18281 GCA_035295665.1 Gemmataceae bacterium
GTGAATGTGGTGTTGGCGTTCTTACCCAGCGTGGTAATGGCGCCGATGCAGACCACGATGATCAGGGCCAGCATGACCGCGTATTCGACAGCCGTCGGGCCGTCTTCACGCTTCAAAAACTCGACCACGAAATTGCTAAGCTTCTGCATGGTTCATCTCCAAAAAGTGTGAACAGTGATGGTGGATCCAAAAACAAACAAACGCTTCCGTTACAGCCAATCACGAGGAGGAGCTGATCGCCGTGCCGACCGAGGTGAATGTGGTGTTGGCGTTCTTACCCAGCGTGGTAATGGCGCCGATGCAGACCACGATGATCAGGGCCAGCATGACCGCGTATTCGACAGCCGTCGGGCCGTCTTCACGCTTCAAAAACTCGACCACGAAATTACGAAGATTGCTCATCGTCATTCTCCTTTAGCTCCTCGCACCCGAGCAGTAACTCGCAAGGCTCCTTTAGGGACGGGAGCGCTGCCATCGCGCTCAGTGGGCCTACAGAAGGAAGGGAGATGATGCCAGTGTCGCTAGGGAGGGGTGAACACTGCGCCCTGTTCAAGCAGGGCCTGGACTGCCGGGAGCAGAATCGGCAGGCGCGCGCCTGACCGAACGCTGGAAGACACAAGGGGTGTCGCGATGGCTCAAGAGCTCGAGCTACCGGACACGGCGGTGTTGAGGGCCACGTTGCTGAACGTCTTGTTCGCGTTGCCCCCCATGGTCGTGATGGCACCGATGCACACCACAATGATCAGGGCTAGCATCACCGCGTACTCGACCGCTGTGGGGCCGTCTTCCGCGGTCAGGAAGCTCAGGAGACGCCTGCGCCAGTTCTTCATTGTTGTTCCCTTTCTCGGTTCCGATGCAGCTCATACGAGCCACAAAGCGCCAACCTCCTCATGGCCTGAACCGAAAGGGGCTGTGTTCCGAGCAAGACGGGATTACGTCGGGGCAGGAACCGCTCAGCCCATTCATCCTTTCGGCAACCTGGCGGCCTCGCGCACAAACTCGAGGCCCATGGTTTTGCGTCGCCGCCTCACGACGGCTTTGCTCATTCGAGGATGAAGAGGTTTCCTCTGTGGATGGACCTACGCAGCAAAGTAGGTTGTTCTCTTCGCCGCGTGCATCGCTCAACCGTGTTGAAAAAAACCTAGGACGCAGCCGGGAGACAGTCAAATTTTGGCACGCGCTTTTGGAACACTCCGATTGGATTGGTGCTCGCGTTCGGGTGGCGTTGCTGCCCTTTTCCTAATCATCCCATGCACTTGCACAGGTCCGCCAAACCGGGACGTGGCCCGACGGCGGGAGTGCGTTGCGAGCCCGGCATAAAATCTGATCTCTCCCGTACAACCGGTCGATACCTTTTCGGGGGTGTGGCAGGAGAAAGCAGCCGACGTCCCTGCGCGGGCAAGCACGGAGCCCCTCCTTGCCTCCACCGTTTTCTCGTTTGCCTATCTTGTCAAGGGTGATGGCATGGCCCGAAGCTACCGCAGCACCGGACCGCGACACGCATGGATCGCCGGCGGCCTGTGTTTTCTTGTCAGCGCAAATTCACTCCAGGCCCAGACGGATCCACCCCCGACGCCGCCACCGCTTTCGGGACAACAAGCCAATGACGGCCCGGTTTCGGACGGAAGCGAAGGGGTGCCCGAATCGTTCACTCGGGCCGCAGCCATCGATTGGGCCTTGCGCAATAATCCGGATCTGGCCGCGTTTCGGCAACAACATGGGATTGCGATGGCCGCGGTAATTATCGCCAAGACGTATCCCTTTAACCCGGTCTGGACGAACAAGCTCTTTGCCGTCAACGGTCCAGAATCGGCCGGCATCACGAATCGTTTGGCCATGGAGCAACGCATTTCGATCGATGTCGAAGTCCGGCACCAGCGCCGCTATCGCCGCCAAGCCGCTTGTGCCGCGCTGTCCCGCACCGATTGGGAAATTCTGAACCAGGAATTACTGCTGGCCATGCGCGTGATTCGGGCCTTTGATAACGCCCTTTACCAAAGGGATAAGCTCCAGCTTGCCGAAGAGAGCCTTCGTCTCCAGCAGAGTGCGGCCGAGCAAGTGGACAAACTCGTCAAGGGCGGGATTTTGCGTGGTCCTGACAACGCGATCCTGGCCCGGAGCGAAGTCGACACCTTCAGCATTGCGGTGAACACGGCCCGATCTGTGCAAGCGCGGGCCGAATCTGATCTGCGGGCCGCCCTCGGATTGCGGAACGAGGCCATTCATGTTGCGGGCGCGTTATCTCCCACGCCGACCGTGGACGATGCGCAAAATCTCGTACAGGAAGCCCTGGATCGCCGACCCGATCTCCAAGCGCGCCAAGCGGCCCTGCATGAGGCCGAAGGCCGGTTACGCCTGGCGATCGCCGATCGCTTCGGTAATCCCAACATCGGTCCGGATTACGAATACAACGAGACGCGGGCCAATTTCCTGGGCATGCAGATGACCGTGCCGTTGCCGGTCTTTAATAAGCACCGGGGTGAAATCCTCCAGCGGGAGGCGGAGCGCAATCGAGCGGCCCTGGATCTACGGAGCACCGAAACGCTCATTCAGCAACAGGTGTACGCGGCCCTGAGCAGGTTGAACACAGCCCGTGCAACCGTGGAGATGTACCAGACTCGTGTTCTGCCTCACCTCGAAGAGTCGGTCAAGGATATGGAGCGTTTGTTCCTGGAGGGGGGAGGCGATCTGTTGAGGGTCATCAATCTCCGCGCTAAGCTGCTGCAAGCGCGCGGCGGCCAGCTCGATGCCCTTTACGAATTGCGCCAGGGCTACAACGACCTGGCCGCGGCCGTCGCGGACCCGACGCTGACCCTTGATGCCGCCGCCGGTGGACCAGCGCCGTGAGGATCCGCGCGCTCATCGCATGGGTCTCGGAGCGCTGAGCAATTGCTTGGCAAACGTATTGTTTTGAGCCGCGGATTGAAGGAGCGGAGCAGCAGCATCGAGGTCTGCGGCTGTGTAACCAGCTTTCACCAGGTAAGCCCGAGCAAGGGATTGGGCATCAGGAGGCGAAGCGGCGCTGGCTGCGCGCTGCCGGCGTTCCTTGTCATATTTGGCTAACTCGGCCCGATGCAGTTGATCGGCCGGACCAAAAGCCCCGGCGTTGTCGCTGCCAATGCGCACCTCCATGGGTGGCTCATATTCAGGGGCTCGCGCCTGCGGGCCGGCAAAGGCTTCCCGTTCGGAGATCATTTTTCCCAGTTCCAGGGCCAGCACGGCGGCCAGCTGGCCATCGCTGGAACACTGATTCACGAGGCCTTCGGTGATATCCACTTCGGCAATGCCCTGGTGAAACACCTCGGCTTGCGGAGTGCCGATGGTGCGGAAAAGCGGCTGGATTCCCAGCTGGGAATTCGCGGCCAGAATTTTTCGACCCACGCCATCGACGCGTGCCGCCGCCTGTAGCGATGCCGGAGCCAACGTTGCCTGCCCCACTGGCGCGAATGGTGCGCTGCCAAAGGGATTGGACGGAACCAACGGCGTAGTCGTCTGCGTGGTAACACAGCCGTGCAGACAAATAAACCAGGCGGGCAAAAGGAGCGAGCGAAAACGCAACATGGCGCGGCCTCGGCCAGGGAGTTCGGGATCATCCCCGCTACCACCGACAAAGGAAGGGGACGTTACTTCCGGGGCCCGCATCTGTCCAGATGACTTTTTGGCGACCGATGGGGAAGTCTGGAGGAAATAGGTTCGGCGGCTGGTTCCTGAGCGGGTAATTCGGTAGAAAAAATGACCGGGACCATCAACCGCATTGGGGGAGACCACCATGAGCGTCGCACCGCTAACTCAGCGTCCCGCCTGGACAGCCTTGGAGGCCCACTATCAGAGAATTCGGCCGCTGCATCTGCGCGCGCTTTTCGACGACGACGCCAAGCGCGGAGAGCGTATGACGGTGGAGGCAGTCGGCATCTACCTGGACTACTCCAAAAACCGAGTCACCGACGAAACCCTCCGGCTCCTCCTCCAATTGGCTCAGGAATCGGATCTGCACAGCCGCATCGACGCCATGTTCCGAGGCGACAAGATCAATGTGACCGAAAAGCGGTCTGTCTTGCATATCGCCCTTCGTGCACCGAAGAACTCAAAGATCGTAGTGGACGGCGAGGATGTGGTGCCGAGGGTTCACCAAGTGCTCGACCGGATGGCCGAGTTCTGCAATCGGGTACGCAGCGGCGCCTGGAAGGGACACACCGGCAAGCGCATCCGCAATATCGTAAACATCGGCATCGGAGGCTCGGACCTCGGTCCCGTCATGGCTTACGAGGCCCTCGAGCATTACACGGACCGCAGTCTCCCTTGTCGTTTTGTTTCCAACATCGATGGCACCGATCTCGTTGAAGCCACCCTCGACCTCGACCCGGCGGAGACGCTCTTCATCGTCTCGTCCAAGACCTTCACCACACTCGAGACGATGACCAATGCGCAGAGCGCTCGTGCCTGGCTGGTGAAAGGTTTGGGAGGGGATGAAAAGTCGGTCGCGAAGCATTTCGTGGCGGTTTCGACCAATGCGGCCGAAGTGAAGAAATTCGGCATCGATACGGCCAACATGTCCGAGTTCTGGGACTGGGTAGGCGGCCGTTATTCCATGGACTCGGCCATCGGTCTGTCGACGATGCTGGCCATTGGTCCGGACCATTTCCGAGCGTTGCTGGCCGGCTTTCACGACATGGACGAGCACTTTCGGACTGCTCCTTTCGAGCGCAACCTCCCAGTTCTCATGGGCCTGCTCACGGTCTGGTATAACAACTTTTTTGGCGCTCAGACCGTTGCCGTCCTTCCGTACGAGCAATATTTGAAGCGGTTCCCCGCCTACCTTCAACAGCTGACAATGGAGAGCAACGGCAAACACGTCACGCTCGAGGGTACGGAAGTGACTTATCAAACCGGGCCGATTTACTGGGGCGAGCCGGGCACGAATGGCCAGCACTCGTTCTACCAGCTGATCCACCAGGGGACGAAGCTGATTCCGTGCGATTTTCTAGCATTTGCCCGGTCGCTCAATCCGCTCGGCCGTCATCATGATTTGCTCTTGGCAAATGTTTTCGCCCAGGCGGAGGCGCTGGCCTTCGGCAAGACGCCGCCGGAAGTCCAAGCCGAGAATACGCCATCCTGGCTTGTGCCGCATCGCACTTTCGAAGGCAATCGACCGTCCAATATGATCCTATTGGAGCGGCTCACTCCGGCGGCACTGGGAAAGCTGGTTGCGCTCTACGAGCATAGTGTGTTTACACAAGGAGTGATCTGGCAAATTGATTCCTTTGATCAGTGGGGAGTCGAGCTGGGCAAAGTGCTTGCCCAACGGATCATTCCGGAGCTCGAGAGCCGTGAGGAGCCGCGGCTTGGACACGACAGTTCGACCAATACACTGATTCGGCGTTACCGCAAGTCAAAGACTACAATGGGCTGAGGATATCCGTTTCCGTTAAACGGCACCGAAACAGCAAAGAGATGCCCCATATGGCGCAACAACTCATCATCGGTGGCGGCCCGGCGGCCATCAACGCCGTGGAAACGATCCGGGACTGCGATCGGGGAACAAACCCCATCACCCTGGTGAGCGATGAGCCAGCGTACTCGCGGATGGTGCTGCCGTACTACCTCGCCGGCCAAATTCCCGAAGAGCAAGTTTACATTGCCGATGACGCCTATCTCGATTCCCTCAAAGTGGACCGGCGATTTGGGCGATCTGTCCAACGCGTGGACGCGCAAGCCAAGCTGGTCACGTTGGATGATGGCCAACAGATCGCTTTTGATAACCTGCTCATTGCCACGGGCTCTTCGCCGACGATTCCGCCCATCCCCGGTGCAGATTTGCCAGGCGTCTTTCCGTTATGGACATTGGCCCAGACGCGGTCGGTCCTACAGACGGCAGCCGGCAAATCCAAACTGGATGTCGTCTTCATCGGTGCCGGATTCATCGGGTTCATCGTTCTCAACGCCATGTACAAGCGTGGCTGGGACCTCCACCTTGTCGAAATCGCGGACCATGTGTTGCCGCGCATGCTCGATTCCGAAAGCGCCATGCTCGTGGAACAGTGGCTCCGACAAAAGGGAATTGGCCTCCACCTGGGCACAACCGTTCGAGGCATCGCCGACAAGAACGGACGAAAGCGGGTGAGCCTGTCCAAGGGACCGTCGATTGACGCCGACCTCGTCATCGTCGCCACTGGGATTCGGCCGAACGTAGAATTCCTACGCGGTGCCGGCATCAACATCGCTCAGGGAATTCTTGTCGATAATCGCATGCAGACCAATTGGCCCTTCGTTTATGCGGCCGGCGACGTGGCGGAGGGTCCCGACCTCCTGGGCGACATACCGGTCATCCACGCCATTCAACCGACTGCCGTCGATCATGGGCGCATCGCCGGGGCCAACATGGCGGGACAAGAAGTTCGCTATGCAGGAAGTTTGTTGATGAATATCCTGGATGCGTGCGGACTTCAGTGCGCCAGTTTCGGCCGCTGGAGCGAGACGGGAGCAGAAAACGTGACGATCTGCAATCCCGATCGTCCCGTTTATCGAAAGCTCCTCTGGACCGACGACCAGATCACCGGTGCAGTTTTCGTGGGACCGGCGAATGATCTGGGCATGCTCAATGATGTCGGCATGGTGAAAGGCATCATTCAGACGCGCACAGCCCTGGCCGCCTGGAAAGAATTCTTGCGTGAAAATCCGTTTGACATCCGCCGTCCGTTTGTCGCTGCCAAAGTGGGCCAGAAGTTGGCCGAATCGACCTTGCTGGGCCGGCCGTCACGGTCGCGGCAATATCGCTTCCGCGGCCGGCAACCCGGCCCTCAGATAACTCAGCCACAGGCACATCAGGACTTTCTCGGAACGAAGGGGTAGGAAGTCGGCCATATGCAAGTCCGCGTCAAGCTCATGGCCACGCTCCGCAGCAAGCTTCCGCAGGGCTCAACGGGCGGGATGGCGATCCTACCACTCCAACCAGGCACCTCCGTCGCTGCCCTGGTCGATCAGCTCAGCATCCCCGCGGCGCACATTCATTTGGTTACCATCAACGGCGAGATGGAACCCGATCGCCAGCGCGTCTTGGCAGATGGCGATGAGCTGGTGATTTTTCCTCCCGTTGCCGGAGGATGAACCGGCCTGTGGCGAATCCCAGGCTCCGTTCCGTCGGATGGAGCAACAGATCACTGGCTCAGGCCGCCACGCCCTGGAGGTGAAAGGCCGCATTCAAGGTACTGACGGTGGCCGTCTTTCCCTCGCATACGACGACCGAAATGCCACAATTGTCCAAGCGCAGTTGCCCGGCTTGGTCCGGTTGCAAGCCCAGCAGGCCCGCCAGATAGGTTCGATTCACCAAGTGGTGACCAACCACGAGGATCGCTTGGCCAGCGTGGCGCGTCAGTAGCTCCTCCAGGGCCAACTGAACGCGCCGTTCCACCGCGGCGAACGACTCCCCGCCTGGAAAGCCATGCACCGAAGGATTTTCGATGAAGCGCTGATATGCTTCGGCGTCGCGGCCGCGGATGGTCTGCCAATCGAGTCCTTCCCAGCGGCCAACGTCGCACTCGGTCAGGTTTTGAAGTGGAATGGGAGATAGCCCATGCGGAGCCGCCACGATAGCGGCGGTTTGCATGGCCCGACGCAGTGGACTGGAGTAGCAGGATTCGATGGGCCGAATCGCCAGGAAATCGCGGGTCGCTTCGGCCTGGCGAACGCCCAGCGGAGCCAAGGACGGATCGGTTCTACGACCGTGCAGGACGGGCGGCCGGACCAGGTTGGCTTCCGTGACTCCGTGACGAATCAAGTACAAGACCGTCTTCATGTGCTGCCTCCATGCGGCACAAGGACTGGTGAGGATAACCGCTGGCCGCGAGCTTTGCCGCCACGCGGGCTGCTTCCACTAAGCTGGTCGGGTCAGCCATGCCGCGGCCTGCGATGTCATAGGCAGTTCCGTGTGCGACGCTGGTCCGTAGCAACGGCAAACCGACGCTGATATTAACGGCCCGCATGCCTGCCAGCAACTTCAAGGCGATATGCCCCTGATCGTGATACATGGCCACGATACCATCAAACTCCCCGCTACGGGCACGCACAAACAACGTGTCGCTGGGGAAAGGACCGGCGGCCTCGATCCCGTCGGCCCGCGCCCTGGCCACCGCCGGCTGGATCCACATCGCTTCTTCATCGCCAAACAGTCCGCCGTCGCTGGCATGGGGATTCAAGGCGGCCACGCCGATCCGCGGCTTCCGGCCGAGCAAGTGGAGCAGGACGCCATGGAGCAAATGAATCTTCTCGTGAATTGCCTCCTGGGACAAGCGGGCAAAAACGTCGCGGAGAGCCACGTGCAGCGTCACATGGATTACCCCGAGGCCATCGCCATACAGCATCATCGCAAAGCGGCGCGTTCCGGTGCGCTCGGCCAAAATCTCCGTGTGTCCCGGATACAGCAGCCCAGCCGCGCGCAGCCCTTCTTTGTGCAGGGGCGCGGTGACAATCCCGGCCGCCGCGCCGGCCTGTGTGAGATCGATGGCAGTGCACAGCCAGTCGTAAGCCGCTCTCCCCGCCGCCGCACTAACGCGGCCGGGGATAATTTGGCTCAGGTCCTCCTTACTTCCTTGCAGGCAAAGAATGTGGTCGTCATGCGGTTGAGCTTCCTGGGGGTCCTGGACCGCGTCGATTCGGGCACGGAGCGCAAGCAAATCTTGGGCCCAGCGGAGACGGTCCACATCTCCCACCACGATGGGCGCGCACACGGCGTTCAATTGTGGCCAAGCCCGGACGATGATTTCCGGCCCGATCCCGGCTGCATCTCCCATGGTGATCAGCAAACGCGGACGGTTCAACATGACCTCGAGCACCGTGAATACGCGCTGATGAGTTCCCCACATTCATTGTAGGGGATCGGTCCCGGCGTGAGGCAACCATAGCCGAAGGGGGGGGTCTCGAACAAGAGCGCATCGCTAACCGATTGGGCGATGAGATGAAGTAGTTTCTCCGCGGGCAGACTTGTGCGCCAATCGAATGACCAATCGCTCCAGCACGGTCCGGGGTGGCAATTGGCTCGCGCCTTTTAATCCGAGATCTGTTTCCAGCAGCCAATCATGCAGCCGGTCGATCCGCTGGCGGCCCAGATGACGGAGTTGCTCGGCACCGCTGCGGTGTGCGAAAGGCGGCACGCCGGCTCGACTCAGCGCAGCATCCAAGGATTGCCCTTGCTGGTTCCAACGCGCCGCCTGTGCCAGCCGGCGGAGCTGCATGCTGAAGGCGCCCAACACGCGCAGCGGCTCTTCGCCCTGTTCGAACAAGCGGCCGAGGATGGTCAATGCCTCCGCCGAGTTGCCCGTGCCAATCGCGTCGAATATTTTCCACATATTCTCCGTCCGGCTATTTCCCACCAACTTGTCGACATCGATTGTCTCGATTCGCGTCTTGCCGCCGACGTAGACAGCGAGCTTACCCAGTTCCTGGTCGAGCAAGCCCATCTCGCTGCCAATCAGATCAACCAAAAGCTTGGCCGCCTCGGCGACAAGCTGCTTGCCGTGGTGAGCCGCGGCCCATTCGACGCACCAGGCCGCCAGCCGGTGCGCGGCGGGAGTTTTGCACACAATCGTGGCATCGCCTTCGAGCAGTTTTGCCAAGCGCGTGGTACCCGGCCAACTCTTCACCTCCAGCACGAGGACGCCGGTTGGAGCTGGTTTGGCGACGTACTTTTCCAAGTGGGCACGGCATTGAGAGACGAACGGATCTGCGTTCTCCACGACCACCAGCCGGCAGGGCGTAAGGAACGGAAGGGTTTCCAGTTCATCCCGGACCCCGGCCAACGTTGCCTTATCGCCACTGTGGATCGACAGCCCAAAGGCAGTGTCCCCCTCGCCGAGCACGACCCCCCGCAAGGCTGCTAGCACCTGTCGCTTGAGGAACTCTTCATCCCCGTGCACTACGTAGACCGGGAGGGGCTTCCGGCGATCGACATGTTTGAGAAACGCCAGACTATCCATCGGAAATCGGGGAATCCTCGACCCATCGCGAGTTGAGCTGGAACAGGATCATCATAGCAGATTTGTTGGTGGCGGAGTTAACGCTCTTTGTTCGGCGGCGTTGCGTCCCGGTTGGCGGCCGGCTCGACGCCAAGGATGACGCCCTTTGGCTGATGCAGATCGACGATGGCGGGCTCGGCGGTGTCCAGAACGCCCACGTTGCCGGCAAGGTCGGTGGCTTCGACGCGGACGAAAAAGCGGTACGGTACGCCGGCGGGAATCTGCCACCGGTACTGCCCCGTGTTCTCCACGTTGGCAGCGATTTGCGTCCAGGGCCCCGGAAGTTCCTTGGCATAGGAAAGGGTGATCGGTTCGCGGCCGAAATTCCTATCGGTCGCCTTCCAGGTAATCGTGAGCCAGCCGGAATCGGACCCGCGGCCGACATCCGCCTTGACCCAGTGGACAATCGGTTTGGTCAGATCGACTTCGACCCAAAGCTGGGGTGCATCGCCGTTGCGTGGCTCCCGCTCACGCAAACCCACGCCGCTACGAACAATCAGCGAAAAGCCGTAGAGCCCTTCGTCACTCGCTTCGAACGTGTAGGGCGGCTTGCGCCCGGGATCCTCGCTGTATTTCTGCCAAGTCTTGCCATCGCGGGTGAACCATAATTCCACGGCCTGGACACCCGACGGACCTTCATCTTTGATCTCGTAATTCAGACTGATCCGTTTGCTGTTGACCCAACGCTTGCCGGGCATGGTGCGGCTGCCGAGCCCTCCTGGATCTTGTTCAGGAGCAGCGTTGGCGCCCCTGGCTCCGGCCGCCCCCGGCGTCACACGAATCGTCATCTCGCCTTCATTCTTCGCCAGATCCCGAACCCGCAGCCTGACATCCACGGGCCCGCTGACAGACGGACTCCACGAGCGCTGACCGCTTGCTACCGGCTCAACAGAAAGCGGTATCCATTCGCCGCCGCCCGGTACGTGGTATTCCAGAACAAAACTGGACAGATCCAGGTGGTCCTCGCGAATGTCCCATTCGACACTGACCATCCCTTCGCGTGCCGATGCGGCCCGAAGCATGACGACGGGAAGCTGGGTATCCACGTACACTTCCAGCTGTGGCCGGATCCCTTGCACGGTCGTGGGATTAGCCCTCCCGGCGTAATCCACGGTCCGGACAGCAAAGCCGTAAAGGCCGTCGTGATCCGCCCGGAAGTTGAAGCCATGTCGCTCGGGAGGCACGGCATCTTTCTTCTGCCAAGTTTGACCCTGGTCTTCCGACACGTAAAGCTGGACTTCTTGGAGCCGACGGTCGCCGCCATCTGTTTCGAAGGGAATCCGGAAGGTGGGCTGGCGGGTGTAGATGATTCGGTTTGCCCCGGGCTGGCCATGCGCGGTGCCGGCCGCCAGCAGGATCATGCCAGTCACGACGATGGTCCACATCCCGGGGAAGCGGAGGCAAACGCCCTTTCGCATTGTCCGGTTCTTCTCATTTGGGCGCACGTCCATGACGGAATTGCCTCCGATGCATTCATTTGATGCGAACCGGGATGCCGGCCACACAAAGGTGGACCTCCGCAGCAGCAGCCGCCAACCGCTGGTTTGCCTCCCCCAGCAAGTCCCCAAACCGCCGAGCCAGCGCTTGAACGGGGATAATGCCAGACCCAACTTCACTGCTCACCACGATGACTCGTCCCCCAACGGTCGAGGCAGCCTCGATCACGGCATCCACTTCGGCCAGAACCTCCGCATCCGACACGCCCGGGTTGGCGGCCAGCAGCCGGTTACTGATCCACAGTGTCAGACATTCCAGCAGGACACATCCGGCGGTGCCATGAGAGCGGATTGCGTCGACAATGTACCGGGGCTCTTCGACGCATTGCCAGGTGGGCCGGCATTCGAGTCTGCGTTGGCGGTGTCTGGCAATTCGCTCGCTCATCTCCGAATCGCCGCTCTGCGCCGTCGCCAGGTAGGTGACAGGCGGACTCGTATGAGCCAACTCCTCGGCGAAGCGGCTCTTGCCGGAGCGCATGCCTCCCAGGACCAGCGTCAACTGCGCCATAGAACCTCCACGGCCTGGCCGATCCTGTTCAAGTTATCGTCCGGCAAAGTAGAGAAGCTTGAAGGAATCCGTAAACAAGGAAGGGAAGGGTGTGGTGGCAGCGTCGGTCTTTGCCGTTTCGTGGCGGCTCGGTTATCGCGTACGAGAATTGGGCCGGTGCGCATGCATTCTACGACGCCAGTCGCCTCATCATGCTTTTCCCAGCCTCAGCTGCGGACCAGCCATCCGGCCGCGCAACCGCCCGAAGACGTCCCGTACCGTGGCCGAAGGCACGAAGGCAAGGACCAACGTCAGCATCATGAGGCTGAACGTTACCAGGCCCATGAAGATCGCGATCCCGGTGTGCAGGAGCACAGCGGCAACGAGCATCGTCCAGCACAGGCGGCGATTCCACACCAGGAATGCGAAGCCGATCTCAAACACTAACGTGAAATAGGAACCGCCCGTCATTACGAGTTCCCAAAGCCAGCGGTGCTGACTGAGGAAGCGCAGGAATTCCATATAAATGCGGTACGGCATCGGTGAGAATTCGTAGTTGGCCATGGTGCCCCAGACGGCCACACCGCTCCACCACGCCGGGCCTTGGAGCTTCGAAAGCCCCGAGGCGGCGTAAATAATGCAAACGTGGATCTGGAGGAGGCGCAAGGCCACGTTGGCCGAGATGGAGAACGGCGGGTGCAGGAACTCTGGTGGCGGCAGGTGTTCGCGAAGGGCGTACCGAGTGGCCCGGCGGCAGGCGAGCAGCCGGTCGACGGAAAGTGCCGCCCCGCTCGGACCAATCATGAGGTAGAGGACAACCACGATCATGATCGTGTCCATGCCGAACAGGGAAGTGGGTGCACGCTGGATGTAGCAGAGCAATCCCAACCAGGTTAGAACCGATACGACCCGGGTGCAGAAGCCGATCGTGAAGAGGAGCATGATCGTCAGGATGGTGCCATGGACAACCCACATCCACGTGGGATCAGTCACATGGTAATAAATCGACCAAAGCGGTTGGCCATAGGCCATCACCTGGCTGGGGTGAACCGTCCAACGGTCGATAAACGCCTGCTCCTGGGGGTTGCTCGCCGGGATCGGCGAAAGCGGTTCCCAGCCCGTTGGCGGGCCCACCCACGGGACATGCTTGCGCGATTCGTTGATTTGCTCGAGGCTCAGCCAGGCGTCTTTCCCGAAAAACGTCTGGAGGTCATAGCTGTAGGCCAGATGAACGTAAAGCACAACCAGGCCGCAACAGATGCGGATCAGCCCCAGGATCGTCGGATCGCCAGGCGTAAACCAAAAGCGATCCCACGCTCGAATCATCCGATTCCCGAGACCAGTTAGTGAATTCTCGTTAGGAATGGCGGACATGGGGCCTCTTCTCCAAGCTCAGCGGTGAAGGCTGGCTGCGGCTGGATCGAGCAGGGTGTTCTTGCGCTGCGCTGGACCAGGCTCGCCAGGCACGAAGTTCGGAGGAACATGGGGCGTGCTTTCTGTGGGCAGCTCGGCGTGTACCTCCAGCAAGTCGAGGAGCTGGAGTGGTCGTCCCTCGTCCGGTTGGTAAACGGGCAGCTTTCCCTCACGGAAGGCCTTTGGGTCTGTCGTCTTGATGATTGGGATGAGCCAGTACAGGTAAGGATCGTCCTTATCTTTCAGTTGGCCATCCGCGGTGAATTCCCCCTGGAAATACGGGTAGTAGAAATTCTTCTCCGTCGGATCGATCCCCTCGGCAATTTCCTTCGGAGTGGGCAGATTGTGCACCACGCGATATACCTTTACCCCGCTCACGGTTTTCCCAGTCTGGCGAGCCTTGAAATGGGCCACATACCGAGCATAGTTCTTCAGCATTTCTTTGGAGAACGGATTGGGTTCCCGGCGCTGCATGTTCAGATCCAAGGTGGGCGGGTAGAGAGGAATGCCATCGCGTTCAAACGCGGCCAATCGCCTCCGCCGAATTTCCTCTGGAATGGGCGCGATCTGAAGCAGCTGATTGGTGCTTTCCGCTAGCGACAAGCGCCGCTGGTATTCCTGGGCCAGCGGGTTCTCGGCGCGGTCCGGAATTTTATACCACTCCGTACTGCCGTCGTCGTAACGCACATAGAACCAGACCAAAATCCCAGGACCAGGCTCCGGGGAGTAAAAGTGGTACGCGTTATTGAGGTACATGAATTGCAGATAGGGCCGGTACAGGTAGGTCCATGCCCAGTTCATGAGGGCGGGGGTCGGTGGGACGGAAGAAACGGCGCTCAGGATGCCCACAAAGTGGAGCACGATCATCACGCTCACAATTACGCGCTGGATGGCGCGTGGCAAGAGTACAACGACGGCCGCAAAGCCAGCCACCGCCGAGAGTACGCCCACCATCAGCTGGGCAGAATCCCACGCCTGAAATGCCCACCAGCCAAGGAACCCTGAGACAGCAGCCAAACCGAGGACCGCCGCCGAGCCTGGCCGCATGGCCACCGCGGCACCAGTTGCCACCAGTCCGGGCAAGAGCAAGGGCAATGCGGGAGTGGCAAACGCCTTGAACCACACGCCGGAGGCCAAGTTGGCGGCCATGCCTCCGAATAGGAGGAACCAACAAAGGCGAAACCGCCTGCTCCGGCCATCAACGTTCTCAAATTCGACACGACCCATATGTCCTCTCACCTCGACCAGCGCCCGGCATGCGTAGAATTGGCCTCCTCTCTTTCAGGATAGCCAATCGAGCCCGGCAAGCTAAGGCCGATCCAACCAAACGGCAAGGCCGCTGCGTTCCTATGGAAAAGAACGCCGACCTGAGCAAACCTTGCGCGCGGCACGGAAGGTGCATACTTTCCCGTCCTGGTTGCCCTACCCAAAGTAAGTAATCCGCCGATTCATTCTGATTTCCCAGCAGGCTCAACCAGGGCGGTATCCTCGCAATGCGTTCAGCAACCTTCCATGTTCCGCTGGCGACCGATTGCGGGTTGAATCAGCAAATTCGACAGAGCAGGCAGAATCGCCGCCACGATCCTCCTAATTCCCTCATTCGTCCTAGACTACTATTGACTCTTCAGTTCTCCATCTTTACTATCCTTCTGAAACAGCATTTGTCTGCACAAAAAACGGCACGACGTAGTGCTTTTTGGAGCGCTGCGAGCGCATGGATTACGGATTGCTCTATTCCGCGCAATACGATGCTTGATTCCTTCTTGCGATTCCTAGGGCCGGTGAGTCGTGCCCTGGATGTCCAGTTCAAGAGCTCTTCGAGTCCCCAGCGTACGGCATAGCAAGGAGACGATTGGCTCCGGGCGACGGAGATGTTTTTACAGACGTGGGTTGGTTTCCCTTCTTAGTCCGCAGGAGGTATTCAGCATGTACAGTGTCGTTTTGATGATGGCGCTGAGTTCCGGCGCCGAGGTCCCCGCCTGGGGATGCCATGGTTGTCATGGCTGCCACGGCGGCGGCTGGATCAGCTGCTCAGGCGGCGGTTGCCACGGTGGCTGCCACGGTGGCCTCTTTGCCCGCTTGCGAAATCGCTGCCACGGCGGCTGTCATGGTGGTTGCCATGGTGGTTGCCACGGTGGTTGCCACGGCGGCTGTCACGGGGCGCCGGTTGTCGTCATGGCCTGCACCGGCGGCTGCCATGGTGGAATGGCCCCCGGCTGCACCGGCGGCATGATGGCTCCGCACGGTACTGCCCCCAAAGAAATGCCCCAGAAGGGCCCCGAAAAGGTCCCCGCACCCAAGTCCTCTGAGAAAGAGGAAGTTGCAGCGCCGGCTCCCGCGACCATCGTGGTTAGCTTGCCGGCCGAAGCCAAGTTGCTGATCGACGACGCCGCGACCGTTTCGACTTCGAGCCTTCGCGTCTTTGCGTCCCCTTCTTTGGAACCCGGTAAGGATTTCTATTACACCCTGAAGGGCGAATTGGTGCGCGATGGTCACACCCTCTTCGCCACCCAGCACGTCAAGGTTCGTGCTGGCCAACAAACCCGAGTCGAGCTCGAGTTCCCCTTGACAAGCGTTGCCCTCCGGTGATGCGGCAGTCGGGCTGGAACGCCTGGAGTCCAAAACCCAGTCCCGACAACGTGGGCAATCAAGGCTCTCGTAGCGTCGCTCTGGGCGAGGGGCGAACTGTCCGGTTTGCCCTTCGCCCCACTTCGTGCGCCGGTCGCTTTTCCGAACTTTAATCGCCCCTCAAACTGACCTCAGTCCGCATTTCCTCTGCCAGACACTTGTCTCCAGCTGTTCCCTCGGCGACCTGCGCCGGAAAACACATTGTGGCGACTCCGGTGCGTGCCTATAATCGTTGTTTGAAAGGGAGCGACCCTTCTCCGGGAACAGGCTGAGCCGATGTGCCATGGGTGTCTATTCACTGCGACCGAGGGTTTCTGAGCTGGTCTTTCAGCTGTATGGAAGGCCGCTGCACCCGGAGTTTTTTGATATCCTTGCCTACCGCAAGCTGCAGCGTGAGGATTATGAGTTGACCGTCCGGATCACGCGCACCGGACATGTCATCACATTCGAGAACCGCGATGTCATCTTGACCGAGGTCACGGCTGCCGCGGACCAAGCCTTGCCGGAAAAACGCCGTCTGTTCAGCTACCGCCTACGGGGCGAGCACTCCGGTAGCTTGGTTTGCGCCCACGGAATTAGTTACCAGATGAGCTTCCAGGTCGAGGTGCTTACCCAAGAAGTTTTCCTGCACGTTCACGATGAAATCCTGGCCGACGGCGGCAAACGCGGGCTGTTACACAACTTCCAGCCAAACCACCGGCTCTCCCTGGCTCCGCTCGGCTTTGTGACCGCAGAGGGCAGGGCCGGCTGCCTTATCGTGACGACCTTCCATACGTTTCCGGAAGACCACGCCGTGGTGAAAACGCAATCGCTGATCGAAAAGAAGAAGTGAGCCGCCGCCATGAGCAAAGAGTGCCAGCTGCGCCAAGTCGTGGATTGTGGCATCGTGGCGGTCGTTCGTTCGCCGAATTCCCAACAGCTCGTGGAAGTCGCGCGTGCCCTTGCCGACGGTGGCGTCTCGGTCGTCGAGATCACCATGTCTGTGCCCAATGCCTTGGACGTGCTTCGTCAGGTACGGCACGCGCTGGGCGATCATGTGCTCCTGGGTGCCGGAACAGTCCTCGATCCAGAAACCGCGCGGGCAGTTCTGCTTGCCGGGGCCGAATACATCGTGGCCCCCACGGTCAATCTCGAGGTCATCCGCCTGTGCCAGCGCTACAACAAACTGGTCATGCCAGGAGCATTCACTCCGACCGAAATCCTCACCGCCTGGGAAGCCGGGGCGGATATTGTCAAGGTTTTCCCAGCCGACGTCGTTGGCCCGGCTTTCTTCAAGGCGATGCGTGGACCCCTGCCCCAAATTCGTCTGATGCCAACGGGCGGTGTGGACCTTACCACGGCGGCGGCCTTCCTCGAGGCAGGCGCGTGTTGCCTCGGCGTAGGCGGCCAGCTGGTCGAGCCCAAGGCCGTGGCCGAGAAGAACTTTGATCGCATCCGAGAACTCGCCCGCCAATACGTCGCCATCGTCAAACAAACACGGGGCCAATGAGATTGAGCCATGCCGTATGAGGTCATCACGTTCGGCGAAGCGATGTTGCGTCTGAGCCCACCCAACTTTCGCCGACTGGAACAGGCGCGCAGCATGGAAGTCGCTGTCGGCGGCGCAGAGCTGAATACTGCCGTCGGTCTCGCGCGATTGGGTCGATCCACCGCCTGGGTCTCGCGGCTGACGCAGAACCCACTTGGGCGCCTCCTGAGCAACCATGCCCAGGAGGCCGGCGTGAGCACTGCGCACGTAGTTTGGACTGACGAAGATCGCGTCGGCATCTATTTCCTGGAATTTGGCGCCGCTCCGCGTGCCAGTAGCGTCCTCTATGATCGCAAACAGTCAGCCATCGCCCAGATCCGGCCGGGCATGGTCGATTGGCGGAAGGTGTTTGCGGGTACGCGCTGGTTCCACGTCACGGGAATCACGCCAGCCTTGAGCCCCACTGCCGCCCAGACAACCCGCGAAGCCTTGCAGGCCGCTCGCGCCGCGGGTGTCCGGACCAGCATCGATCTCAACTACCGCGCCAAGCTTTGGAGCCAGGCGGACGCTGGCCGTTGCATGAGCGAGTGCCTGCAAGATTGTAACGTCTTGATCACCACGGAAGAAGACGTCGAACGGGTCTTCCAGATCAAGGGTAAGGATTACGAAGAGGTGGCCGCGAAGGTCGCAGCGCGCTTTCCCCTGGAAATCGTGGCGATTACCTTGCGCGAAAATCCGCTGGTTTGGAAGAATAACTGGACCGCCATCGCCTATGCCAATGG
>DATGIQ010000612.1:0-3268 GCA_035295665.1 Gemmataceae bacterium
CTGCGGCTTATCAGCCTCTGGCGAGACCCATCGACCGCCCCGCTGTTGACCGAGCGTCTTAAAGATCCTCATCCCGAAATCCGCACCGCAGCCGCGGACGCCATCGGCATCGTTCGGCGGCCGAGCTACTCGATCGCATCATACTTCGGCTTTTGGATCGTCGAACCGCTGCAACTGGCAACCAACCCGCCAATCAACTTGCATAACGTTGTAAGCCCCGACGCACCTACTGCCGGTCGCGACAACGATATCATGACCGGCGCTCCCGTTGCCGTCGACGAATCCGTCCGAGACCTTCTCCAGAAGATGATGATCGACGCCCAAACTCCGGCTGAGCGCCAAGCCGCCGCGCGCACGATCGCCAATTGGCCTCCGCATCAATACCAGCTCCGCGTCTCAGAATGGGGCGTCTCGATCGACAACCACGGCCAAATGGCCCTCTCCAAGTCTGTCCTCGATGAAATCCCCCCATTTGTGCATTCAGACCGGCGATCCGCTCAACAGTTTCAACGCCTACTTCAAGTATCCGAGCATGGTAACCAAGCCGATTATTCATCTGTCAACGGACATCCCGTTGGGGCGCGCCCGATTTTTCGGGAGCCGGTTAATTTCGGTGTGTAAAGGCGTTATTCCAATAGTGGTCCCATAGGCCTGTGCTTTGGTAGAGGGCCTCGAGGGCCATCATTGCCTCGGCGTTGTCCAAATCCCAGCGCCGGCCTCTTCCTTTAATGCGGTCGGTGGTGGCGCCGCACATCGATTCCATGGGGCCACTGCCCACGTCCAGTCCTCGCTTGTCACATTGGTCATAGGCGATCATCTCCTGGCGGGCCGCGATGTAGTTGAGCAGGCCATCGGCCACTTGGCGTCTGCGCCCGCGCAGCGGTGTACGCCAGTCCAGCAGGCGTTGGAAGAACGGATCGTATCCGTCGTGCCGCAGGGTATGCAGCGTCTGGTCAAGCCACTGCGGATCGGCGATGGTCTGCGTCGCCGCCTCTCCCACGTGTTCGCTGGCGTGGTAAAAATCCAGCAGGATCAGTTCCAAAGAAAGCACGTCAAGATTGCTCTTGAGGCAGACCGCCCCATCGACGATCCCCACACGCTCGGCGGCGGCACGCAAATGAACCCGCGCCGATTCGCGTTTGAGCAGGCGACTGAGCCCCTTGACCTTGCCGGCGGTCACACCCACCAGGCGATGGTCGTGATCCTGATCGTAAAAGCAGCTCACGTAAACCTGCTTGTAACGCTGGTCCGACCCTGGCTTGACCCGGCCCAGCGGTTTGAGTTCACGTCGCTGCTCGATGGGCATTTCCTGCCGTTTCCTCCGTGTCGTCGCCCGCCGCTTGTCTTTTTCCTCCCGCGTGACCGTCGGCACCAGCACGCCGTCGGCGCTGGCATAAATCCGCGTGATCGGCTTGCCCTCGGGCGTCTGCGTGTGGCAATCCGACGCCGACCAGTCCAGTTCCAATTGCTCCTCGGCCGAGGCCTTGAGCACCGCCTTGCCCTCGCTTTCCACCAACTGCCGGAACAGTTCCTCGCCGGTCTGGATCTGCGCCGCATGCTGAAGGTTCTCCCGCCCGCGGGCGAAGCTCCGGGCATTGCCCCCTTCCCGGCAACACAACTGCCGGACCCCCACGCTTACCGTGGCTTGAGTCTCATCCACCAGACGATCCACCGGACACTCGCTGAGTTGCCCGGCCCCGCCCAGACGCCGCCGGTGGAATTCGACGCGTCCGTTGACGCTCAGCATGCTCCGCCTGGTGATCCCCTTGTTGACTTTCACCTTGCCCGACGGGTCCTTCGGAGGGGGAAAAGCTCGACTCCGTGGAGTCGATCCGCATCTGAACCGCCATCTCGAAAGCTTTGCGTCTGAGCTCGGCCATCGCGTCCCGAACCTGCATTTCCGAGCCGCTGATGACATTTCCTGTGGGAGCGTCATTCACCGCGTCGGCCACCTGCTCCATCACGCGCCGACACTCCTCCTGCATCCGTGCAACAAACTGCTGCCGATCCAATGACAAGAGCCGATCCATGGCCTGCTCCTTGTAAAAAACCGGCTGCCAAGCCGGCTAAAAGCACTCATTGTAAACCGGCTCCCCGAAAAACGGGCACGCCCGTTCCCCGCAGGTCGGTTGGTCGCCACAAGCCGTGACCCCGCCTTTGCCCGCCATCAGCAGCCCGAAATCCAGCAGCGACTGCGGTGTGACGCCCTTGCCGTACATCCGCTCAAACTCCCGGCGTCTGGCTGCTTCGTGCTCCTCCAGCCGCCGCCTGACCTCCGCCAGTTCCTCGCGCAGGCGCAGGATCAGTTCGTGACAGGTCTGCAGGTCATCCGGCAGCGGCTCGGGGTGCCGACGGTCCGCCTCATCGCTCATGGCGCGATTCTACCGTGCACCCCGCCAGCAGCCTCACCAGGTCGGCGCCGCAGACGGCCACCGACTTCTCGGCCGAGGCGGGGAACTGGAACGTGCCGCGTTCCACCCGCTTGTAATAAATGGTCAGCCCGCCGTCGGCGAACCAGAGAATCTTTACCCTACCCCTTTACCCTTTGGGCCGAGCGATTCCGAAAAACAAAGAGACTGCCGCAGAGCGGGTCATGGCCCAAGAACGCCCGCACTACCTCGGCCAGGCCGTCGAAGCTCTTACGCATGTCCACCGGCGCAGTGGCCAGGAAGACCTGCACGTCGCCACGGCCGATCATGCCGCGCCTCCGTCACGCTCGATGGCGTGGACCACGGCCGCCAGCTGCGCCGCCGTCCACGACACCGGCAGCAGCAGATCCCGTCCGTCGCCCAGCCGGAGACACGGACCCTGTTCCACCCTCGGCTGCGGCTCCTGAACCACGACCCTGGCGAACGAAACCGGGTGCGGCGCCGTGGGTTGCCTTCTGCCCCGGGCCCGGCCGTCGCGGCGCCGGATCTCGGCCCGCCAGAAATAAAAGGCCGTCTCCTTGAGGTGATGGGCGGCACAGAACTCGCGGATGCTCTTCCCGCTGGAGGCGAATCGTCGGAGGAGCTGACGCCAAGACTGCTCCTTGGCCGGGGCCTCTGTCGGCAGGCGTTGAACTAGTCTTCATCTCGGCAGTGTGGCGACCCGGTCCGATGAATTACAGACGGGGTTTGCCGAGCGCACACCAAATATGGGGCGCTGTATTTCATCGGGTTCGCGGAAGAACCTCTATTGCGCGCCTATTACCACTGACGCCACATTCGGGGCGTCTCCCGTCAGCGGCGCGTAATCAAGGTGCTTCCCACACCCCTTGGTTGACGAG
>DATGIQ010000613.1:0-8118 GCA_035295665.1 Gemmataceae bacterium
CAACTCGACTATCAGCAGAAGGAGGAACGTGCCAAGGCCGAGCGGGCACGGGAGGAGGACGCGGCCGCGCGGCGCGATCCAGCCTGGCAGATTGCGGACGCCCGCCGGCGGCTGGCCGAGCTGGAGAACAGACAGACCGACATCGCGGCGGCCCGGCAGCCGACCGCAGCGGAGCTAGCCAGCGATCCGCTGCTGCGCACCGCCAAAGCACGCGCGGAATTCGCCAAAACCCAACGGGGGCGATAAGCAACCGGAACCCACGACCGCATCCTGGAAGGAGGAAGCGATGGCCAAGAAGAAATCCGATACGAGCTTCAACTTTGGTGCCAACGTGAATCGGGGCAAGAAACCCAAACGCACCGGCCGGCGTCAGTCGGCTGCAACACGCCAGGCGTATGCCCTAGCCCGCCGCACGGGGCAATACGGTGGATCATAACACATGGACTTCAAAAGCATCGGTGCTGTCCAGTTTGGCTTCGTTCAGGAAGCTGCGGATCAGGCCCGGCGGATCGAAGGCTATACGCTCAAAGGAAGCCGGCGTCGCATGGCCATGCTTGCCGAAGCCCGCGACGTCCTGCGCTGTCTGCCTCAGCCGGGCGAGTCGGTTCATGGTCTCATGACCGGCCGCTACGATTTGATGCATCTGATCCTCATCATCGTGGAGAGCAGGCCCGAGGTCCCCATCGAATGCATGCGGCTGGCTACCCTGAGCTACAACGGCCGCAACCTGGCGGAGATGCTAAGGCTCCTGGACAGCGGAAGGGTCCATCAGCTTAGCTTGATCTGTTCGACGTACTTCGCGGAGCATGATCGGGACCTGTACGAGGAGACCGTGCAGGAGTTTCGGAAGCGGGGCCAGCGAGTGGCGGCCCCTCGGTCGCATGCCAAGGTCGTCACCTTGGCGTTCAGCGGCGGCGAAAAGCTCGTGCTGGAGGGCTCCGCCAACCTGCGCACGAACAGCAACCGGGAGCAGTTTTGCTTGATCCACGATGCCGGCTTGCATAATTGGCATGCCTCTTGGATGGATGAACTAATAGCGGCCCATGAAAGCAACGAAAGCTGAGATCCTGAAGCGGGTTGAGGCAATTCTCGAAATCCGCCTGGCCGGAGCCGAGTTCACCGATATCCGCAAGTATGCGGCAGAAAACGGTTGGAACGTCAGCGACTCGCAGCTGTGGCGCTACCTCCGCAAGAGTGATGAGGTTCTGGCCCACACTCTGGAGCGGGATCGGCACAAACTCCTCAACCGTCACCTGGCCCAGCGCTTCGCCCTGTACGCGCGCGCTATGAGCGTGAGCGACTACCGAACCGCACTGGCCGTCCTGAAAGACCAAGCCGAGCTCCAGGGACTCTACCCAGCCAGTACGCACAAGATCAGCCAAGACGTGAACCTTACAGCCACCGTGACGCACACCGAGCGCCGGGAGGCAATCGCGTGCATGCGTGACCTGCTGGCACCGTTCCCGGAAGCACGAGAGCGGATCAGTGAGGCAATCTATCGCCGGTTGCAGGAACAAAGGAGCAGCACCCATGGCCATGCCGGCCCCAGCCAACCTTGACGCTTGGGCGGACTTCCTAGCCAAGCCCGACCAAGCCGGCGCCTGGCAATGGGACCCCACGCTGATGATGCGCGACCTGGGGCTTGAGCCTGATCGCTGGCAGATCCAGGTCCTCCAAGCCAACTACCGGCGTGCACTCCTCAACTGCTGCCGGCAATCGGGCAAGTCAACGACCACGGCAGCCCTGGCTCTCCACCATGCGCTCTACCCGCCCGAGGGCAAGCCGACGCTGACGCTGCTACTGTCGCCATCCTTGCGGCAATCCTCCGAACTCTTCCGGAAAGTCATCGACTTCTACCGACGCTTGAAGAAGCCCGAAGCGTCGGTCGAGGAAAACCGGCTATCGCTGGAACTGACCAACGGCTCACGGATTGTCAGCCTTCCCTCTTCCGAGGAGACGGTTCGCGGTTACTCGGGAGTCTCCTTGCTGATCATCGACGAAGCGGCCCGCGTGCCCGACGAGCTGTATAAATCGGTTCGCCCCATGCTGGCGGTGTCCAAGGGCCGGCTCGTTTGCCTCTCCACCCCGTATGGCAAACGTGGCTTCTTCTACGAGGCCTGGCACGGGGAAGACAAGTGGGAGCGTATCCAGATCGCGGCGGTGCAGTGCTCCCGTATCGCGGCCGAGTTCTTGGCCGAGGAGCGCCGGGCTCTTGGGGAATGCTGGTACAGGCAAGAGTACGGCTGCGAGTTTACGAGCATGGCCGGCCTGGTCTACCCGGAGTTCGAATCGTGCATCCTCGATCCCTGCCGGATCGACAATGCGGTCCGGGCGGTTGCAGGCTGCGATTTCGGCTGGAACAATCCCTCCTGCTTTCTCGTGGGGGTGCTCGACTCGGACGACCGGCTCTTCATCGTGGAAGAAATCTACGCATCGAAGATGACCGATGAGGCACTCGCCTTGGCAGCCTTCGAGCTTTGCCAGCAATGGAGAATTGAGCGGGTCTGGTGCGACAGCGCCAATCCTCAGTCCATCGAGAAGTTGAAGAAAGGGAACGTCCCCGCACGGCCAGCGTTCAAGGCCGTCACCGACGGTATCCGAGCCGTGGCGGCGCGGATGGGCACCGGCCGGCTCAAGGTATGGCGGACCTGCCAAAACCTGATCCGCGAAGCGGGTCTGTATCATTACGACTCGGAGCGGAAGCTACCCACCGACGAGCCCGTCAAGGAGTTTGACCACGCTGCCGACGCCCTGCGTTATCTGGTAATGGGGCTGGATCACAAACGACATCCGCACGGCATGGCGCCTCTACCTGCCCAGCCGGAGCCACAACCGCCCGTCGATTACGAGACGAACTATCGAGTTAGCCCGCCCCCGACTGCCCCGAAACGCTTGAAGACGGTGGAAGAACAGTTTGATGAATCGGAAGAGTCGCGGCGGCTCAACCGCGAACATTTGCTGGAGAACACCTTTGAATCGTGGGACGGTTTCGGCGCCGCCTGGTGACAGCTTGCGGCGTCGGCAGCACCGAGGAAGGGAACAGTTACGGGCAATCATTCCAATGCAGGCCAGCACGAACCCCTTGACCAAAGCGGTTGCCTTTCCGCATAGGATCTTGAATTCCGATTCGAACCGGCCGGGTTCAGGCCAAATCTTCGAATTGGACTGGCTCAATCGGAACGCCGAGCAAGGCCTTTATCACAGCCCGATCTGCTGATGCCCAGTTATCGATCAGCGGCTCGGGATCGACAGAGGCGAGGATACCCAGCCTGGCACGCGAGACGCGCAAGCGTTCTCCAGGAGCATGGGCGGCCTTGATCACTGGGCATACTTGGAATCGGCGAATCGTAGCGACCAATTGCCAGGGGGCAACTCGCCGATCATCGTTTCTTGGCCCGTCGCGCGGGAGCGGCGATAGAGGGCGGGAGGAGTCGATGGATCGCTGTAGGGGAGCATGACGTAGTAGAGGTCGGCGGGCGCCTCCGAGGAGGAGGCGATAGCGCCGATCGATGAGCGTTTGGGAAGGCCGTCAGAGGATTGCTCGATTCGTTCCTCGAAAAGACGTTGCCACTGGCCTGTAAGCGGCTCGAGCAAATAAACGCCATAGGCAACAGGGCCATCGCTGGCGCCGTTATAGGCAATCAGAATGGATAGCGAGTCCGAGTCAAATGCGAGTGACCCGGCCCAGCCATAATCGAAGCCATCGCCGACAACCTGCCCCCAGCGGGGAATCGGCGTGCGATTGAATTGGTCGATGAGAAGGGGAACATAGACTCCGTAGCCGATGGTGGCTATTGAGTACAACTGCTGCGTGGTTGGGGCGTAGACCAAGAGAGAAAGATCGGAATGCAGGCTTTCATCAGGCGGAGGATTATAGCTGATGCTGACAGGATAGGGCCCGCCGGTTTCACCGGTGTCTGGGTTGCCGTAGTAATATCCGACGCCAATTGCCGATTGGCCACTAACCCAAAACCGCGTGTGGTGCTCCTCGTCAAACGCCGGCGACGCGATCCATTGGAGCGGTCCATCGCTGACAAACGTCAGTGCTCCTGTCTGAGTATCGACGGTGAAGAGCTGCTTTCCATCGCTAGCGTAGAGCAGATCATCTGCCCTCGCTTCCACGGCAAAAACCATCGCCCACGATAGGATTGCCCAGCGAAATGCCGTAGAATGGGACACGTCACACCTCCTTACAGGTTGTGGCCATCCGCCGGCTGCGTCACGACAGCGCGGCAGGATTCTTCAGGCAGGAATTGTTGTAACCGATATTCGTCACGAATGCCACTCTCAAGGAACAAGAAGCTCGGGGTTGGCATTGCCCACAGACTTGGTCGCGCCCACGCTTTGCTGTTTCCGGTCCCTGTTGCCCATTGGAGGGGGATGTGCGGTGAATGCACAGCGGCCTGTACAGCATAGGATTGAAGGCATCGTCTACGCCCAGCGTTCCAAAGGTCCGTTGCTCTCTTGCCGGTGTCACTGACACCCGTGAACAGCGTTTTTCGGGGTTTTCTGGGGTCTTGATGGACAGTGATCGAAATGCGGAAAACATCGCAAAATACGGCGTTTTCTGCGGTTTTCATAGCAACAGAGCAACATATGTGATTGTCTTATGAGTCCCCTGCTCTGCCGTTGAGCTATGGGCCCGTTTCTGTTTCTAAGGCCTTGTCGGTATCGACATCGCAAGTCCAGTCGCAATTCTCTGCCTTTGCCGTTCAATCACGATGACACTGGGTCCGACACTGACGGGAGTTGTCCAGGTGTCAAAAAGCCCTGGCGACGTTGACGCCGTACCAGGGCAGGGCAGGCGCCAGTAAGGCGCACCTATCATGTCTCAGTCTACCCGTTCGGTTCCCGAGAACAAGCCTCGCAAGCCCCGCCCAGATTTTCCATTCTTCCCGCCCGCGAGCTACTACCCCGCAACATCCAGTTCAATCAGTGCGGCCAATCCGTCATCCCCGATTGGACATGGTCCTATCCGCCGTTGATGCCGTGGAAGACGCTGAAGGCTTCATTGCGGAAGAGGGGATTGCTGCCCCACGGTTCACCGCCTACTGCGGAGTTATTGGCCGCCAGGAGAATCTGGTACACATTCAGGACCGTGAGATTCGGTACGCCGAATGCCTGCCCACTGCTGCCGATGTTCCAGGACTCGGCTCCTAAACCGGTGTTCGTGACCGTAAAACCAAAGCTTTGCCCCACACTGCCGCCAAGTGAGGAAGTCGTGGCGAAGACCTCCAGGACCGTGGCCAGGACTTCCGCATCCAGGCCGGTTCCTTTGGAGGCCAGGAACAGGCTCTGGTAATAGCTGCTGATTTGGGCAAGCGTAAAGGGGCTTAGATTCGGAGCACCGCCCATGCCGCCGTAGAGATTGGGATAGGTCGTTGCCAGCCATTGCCCCAAGGTGCGTCCATCGCCAGTCGTCCCGAACCGGCGGACCAGCTGCTGGCCTTGGAGCCCCTCCCAGAAACTGATCGGCTTGACCATCCCTGCGGACACGAATTGCCCGAGACTGACCACCATGACCTGGCTCTGCACCAGGATGGGGTTCCCCTCATGACTGATCGTGACGGTGATGCTATAGGAGTTGGCGGCGGCGTAGGTATGCGTGCCGTTAACGCTAAAAGTGCTGCCGTTCAGGCTGATACTCCCAATCGCAGCCGCACTGTTATCGCCCCAATTGATGCTGGCCGAGTAATGGCTACCGTCATTGGCCTCCGCTCCACCCGGATCCATGAACGTCGCGACCGCTCCACTAAAGGGCGCACCGGCCGTGAGGCTGAAACCGGCGGGTGTGGCGACCACGTTCAGCTCGGCCACGCTTACCGTGAACATGGCCGAGGCTGAGGTATTCGAGCCCGTATCATTGACGGTGACGGTCACCGTGTACGTACCTTCTTCGGCGTAGGCATGGGATTGGTTGCCCAGCAATCCGGGCGCGGAAGGAGCGGGAAGCATGATGCTCGTGCCATCGCCCCAGGCAACGCTGGCCGTCCAGGGGCCACTGCCCGAGTCAGTGAACGCCCCCAGGATTACACTCAGTGACGTGCCTTCCATCGCGCTTTGATTTGCAGGCGGCAGCACCTGCAGGGGCAGAGTACTGACGTTGAACGTGTACTCGGCAATCTGCGTGCCCCAGTTAAAGTTGCTCCCGCTGTTGTCGAACTGGAACTCGTTGGTCGACCAGAAGTTGGCCGGCTTCGACGGATCGAATTCGGTCGCGCTGAAGTCGCCGCCCCGCAGTGGGTCGGTAGCCGGCAACACGCCGGCCTGGACGAGAACCTCATCTTCCATGGTATTGGGGGGGTCGGTCGCTACGCGGCCGGTGACGTACATCGACGTAGCCTGGCCACCCCCATTCTCGAGGAATGTCATGCCGATGGTGTCGGAGCTGTTGATGGCGATCGAAGGGAAGGATGTGCTGATCGCCGGACCGAGATTGATATCGCCTTGCTGCACCAGCGTCGGCGTGCCGGAGAGGGGAGCATTCACCTCATACCAGCGTGCCAAATTGACACCGCCCTCGCCCACGTTGCCGGAGGCCACCAGGTGCTGCGTGCTGCCATTATCGATCCAGTCCACGCTGAGAATGCGATCGTCCATCTGCCCCGTCAACCCGGCTACCCCGGGACTATTGTTGTACGGGTTGACACTGAGCGGGGTGGAGCTGAACGTCCCCGCGCCGGAAAGGTAGCCGGTCTCGGTGAGCACGTTGACCATAGTGGAGCTGGCGCCACCGAGACTTTGTACGAAGTATTCGAGGTTGCCACTCGATTCGTTGTGCATGCGGGCCGGAATGAGGATGTGGCGATCAGCGCTGCTACTTACAACCGTTTGGTGCGTGACCAACGGTCCACCGCCTAGAATCGATGCTTTCGAGATCGCCAGGATCAGGTTGTGATCGTAGCTTTGGAAGTTCTGGCTGAATTGATTGGTCGAGACAAAGACGGCGTCCTTGTTCCAGCCTAGCTTCGGAACATCCGGAAACTCCGTGCCGCCTTCGGTCACTGATGTAATCCTGGCGAAGAGCGTCCAGTCCAAATTGCCCAGGCTAGTCGGATTACTAGTCTTGGAAGCAGCCAAATCGATGGAAGCGTGAGAAATATCGGGATGGCCGAGGGCGTCATAGGCGTATTCCAGCACGCAGAGGTAGAAGACGCCGGCCTGGTCGTCATACAGCAACTGAGGCTCGGCGCAGACGTCGCCGTTGGCCACGACGCCCGACAAGAAGGTCAGGAACTCCACCGGCCCAGCCAGCAGGTGGCCGTCTTTGCTTTTGATGATGATAGCCGTGTTGACCGTCTCGACGGTTGAGTTGGGGCCGACGGCCATCATCGAGTCGGGCGGCGTGGACCCAGACGTATCCGCCGACTTGATGCCGGCGAAGGATTGCAGCAGGCTGAGGGCAGAGGAGCCAACCATGGCGACGCTCACCTGAAAATTTCCGGCCGCGATCAGGTTGCTCATCGTATCGGTGACCGTGACCAGCACCGTATAGGCTCCCTCCTCCAAATAGGTGTGCGTTTGGCTGGGAATGGTCCCCTGCGAGGATGTGCCGAATGTCGTGGTGGTTGTACTGTCCCCCCAATTGACCGTGACCATCCAGGGACCGCTGGCCGAATCGGTCAAACTCCCCAGGCTAAAGGATTGACCGATGCCCTCGGTCGCGGTCTGGTTGCTGGTTGCCGTCACCGCCGGTCCCGGGACCAACAGGTACTGGGCTACCTGCGTGCCCCAATCGAAGTTCTTCCCGCTGCTATCGAACTGGAACATATTGGCCGACCAAAAGTCAGCGGGATTGGACGGGTCAAATTCAATCGCGCTGTAGGCACCACCTCGGTTGAAGATGTTTTCGTCCAGCACCATATTGGTAGCCGGCAGTACGCCGGCTTTCACGAGCAGAGGTGTCTGCATGGTATTGGGGGAGTCGGTCGCTACGCGGCCGGTGACGTACATCGACGTAGCCTGGCCACCCCCATTCTCGAGGAATGTCATGCCGATGGTGTCGGAGCTATTGATGGCGATCGAAGGGAAGGATGTGCTGATCGCCGGACCGAGATTGATATCGCCTTGCTGCACCAGCGTCGGCGTGCCGGAGAGGGGAGCATTCACCTCATACCA
>DATGIQ010000614.1:0-4021 GCA_035295665.1 Gemmataceae bacterium
TTTTTCGCCGCCATCGCACGGGCATGGTGGCGGCCCAACCAGGACAACGATAGCCGATTCGCGACGGTGGTAGCGGTCGAGATGAACTCGTATACTGTCCCTACCTGGACTCCTGTTCCCTTGTGAAGGCGAGCCGTATCCATGATAAGCGTGACACAAACGCTGGCGAGAGCGGTACAGGCCCACCAGGCCGGGCAGTGGCAGCAGGCCGAAGCTCTCTACCGCCAAGTACTACAAGCTGATCCGGCCAACGCCGACGCGTGGCACCTGCTCGGTTTGCTGGCCATCAACGCCGGCCAGTACCAGGTCGCGTGGGATTATATCAGCCGGGCACTGAATATCCGGCCGCAGGAACCCGTCTTCCGCGCCAATTTAGGACTGGCTCTGGATCACTTGCAGCGCGGGGACGAGGCGATGGCTTGTTACCAGGAAGCCATCCGCCTCAAGCCCGATTTTCCGGAGGCCCACTTCAACCTCGGCAACGCGTTCCAGAACCGAGGGAGGCTGGACGAAGCCATCGCATGCTACCGGGAGGTCCTTCGCCTCCGGCCTGATTTCGCCCCGGCCTATAACAACATGGGCAACGCTCTCCAGAGCCAGGGTCGGCTGGAGGAATCAGCCGCTGCCTATCGGGAGGCGGTTCGCCTCCGCCCCGAACATCCCGCAGCTCACAATAACCTGGGTACTGTGCTCCAAAACCAGGGCCAGATCGACGAGGCCATGGCCTGTATCCGCGAAGCCCTTCGGCTTTGGCCCGATTTTCCCGAAGCCCACAATAACCTGGGCAGTGCCCTGGAGAAGCAAGGCCGGCTCGATGAATCCATGGCTTGTATCCGCGAAGCCCTGCGGCTCCGGCCGGCCTTCCCTGAAGCACACAATAATCTGGGCACCGCCTATGAACGGCGGGAGCAGCTCGATGAGGCCGCGCTCTGCTTCCGGGAAGCCTTGCGTCTCCGCCCCCAATACCCTGAGGCCTACCATAATCTTGGGGCCGTGTTGGAACGGCAGAAACGGTTGGACGAGGCCGCCGCCTGTTACCGCGAAGCCTTACGTCTCCGTCCCCACTATGCGGAGGCCCACAACAAGCTGGGTAGTGTGCTCCAGAAGCAGGGACGCCTCGACGAGGCCGTGGCTTGTTGCCGAGAAGCCCTCCGCCTCCGCCCCGACCTTCCCGAAGCCCACCATAATCTCGGCAACGCCTTCCAGAGCGAGGGACGGTTGGATGAGGCCGTGGCCTGTTACCGGGAAGCCCTTCGTTTTCGGTCGGACTATCCAGAAGTCCACAACAACATGGGCAGCGCGTTCCAGAGCCAGGGACGGTTTGAGGAGGCGGTGGCCTGTTACCAGGAAGCCCTCCGGATCCGGCCCGACTTCCCGGAGGCCCATTTTAATCTGGGACATACCTGGCTCCTCCTTGGCCAGTTCGAGCGTGGCTGGTCCGAGTACGAATGGCGGCGGCGCTATCCCGGGTTGGGCAATCGCCCCTTTCCTCAGCCACTCTGGGATGGTACGCCGCTGGGAGGACGGCCAATCCTGCTCTACACCGAGCAAGGGGTGGGCGATACCCTCCAGTTCTGCCGCTATGCCCCGCTAGTCCAGAAGCGCGGTGGTCATGTCATCCTGGAGTGCCCACCGCCGCTCGTGCCGCTGCTGGCTACCTGTCCGGGTATCGACCGGCTGGTGACCAAGGGCCAGCCTCTACCCGACTTCGCTGTGCAAGCGCCGTTGCCGAGCTTGCCCGGCCTGATGGGGACTACGCTGGAAACCATTCCCGCCTCCGTTCCCTACCTCCAAGCCGATGCTCGCCGCCGCGCCCGCTGGCAGCAAGAGCTGCGGGGCACGGCCGCCTTCAACGTGGGTATCGCCTGGCAAGGCAGCATACAGCATCCCCGGGATCGTTGGCGGTCGGTGCCGCTGGAACAATTTGCTCCACTGGCCCAGGTGAAAGGGGTGCGGCTCGTTCGTCTACAGCGCGGTCCCGGAAGCGAGCAGCTGGCTCAGCTCAATGCTTCGTGGACAGTGTTCGATCCGCCGGGTTGGCCGGAAGACCCGGCCGAGTCCTGGATGGAGACTGCGGCGCTGGTGTCGACATTGGATCTGGTCGTGACCGTAGACACGGCCGTGGCCCACCTGGCGGGGGCATTGGCGGCGCCGGTGTGGGTGGCGTTGCCGTTCCTGCCGGACTGGCGCTGGCTCTTGCAGCGCGACGATTCTCCCTGGTATCCCAGTATGTGGCTCTTTCGACAAGAACGGATGGGCGACTGGTCCGGCGTGTTCAGCCGCATCGCCCTTGCCTTGCGGCATCGCCTCGGCGGTCCGACTGCACCGGCTCCGGGGTAGGACGTTGGCCTGGTTTTTATTGCTTGGAAGCCACGGATTGTCGATCTATATTATGACTGGCGGCGTGCGGTTGTTTGAGCAGGCATGCCTTTCACAAGCGAAGTCTCTTGGCTATGCGCGCCCAACTGATTCCTCTGGATGGCTCGGCGACCATTGATATCGTCAAAGACCTGACGCTGGTGGGCCGTCGGGAAGATTGCGACCTCCGTCTGCAACACAAGAGCATCTCCAAGATGCATTGCGTGATCGTCAAAACGGACGGCCTGCTGTTCCTGCGCGACCTGGGCAGCACGAACGGCACGCGGGTGAACGGACAGCGTGTTCGCCGGGCAGCGTTGCTCCCCAACGATGAGCTAGCCATTGCGGGTCATAAATTCCGTGTCTTTCTCGGCCCGGCCAATGCCCTGGAAGGACTGGAAAGTCGTACCCAACAAATGGATGCACGAGAAGTTGCGGACTTGGAGCAACGAACCAATCCCCCCCCTTCCCCGAAGAAGCCCAGCCCTTCCCCTGCCCCACCGATCCAGCCCAACCCACTACCCGACCGCTATCCAGAGGGCGTCATCGATTCCTAAACAAACGAACAGTCCCTGCGGAGAACGATGGTCGAACTTGACCGAGCTTTTTTGAACTTTCCAGCGTAGAATGAGATTGATGAGTTGGCTTGCCGTCCGATTTCTGGCTTTGACGAGTACCCTGCTGCTGGTCCTTCCTCCGGGCTGGTGCATGGCGGGGGTCATTGCCTGGCCCACACAGGCTCGTCCCAAGGTTAACCCTTGTTGCTGCTGCAAGGAGTCGAGTCAGCCCGAGCGTCCCGATCCCAAGCCTTCTCCGAGCCAGCCACTCAAGATCTGCTGCTGCCGAGGAGATTTAACGGTCTCACCAACTTTCCAGATCGATGTACGGAATCTGGTTGTTTCGCCGGTTTGGAACACCACGGGTGACTCGGACTTCCGTTCCGGTACCGCGTATGCCGACGGCCGGGGCTGTTTCGCCTTACCTGTCCCCGTCCATCTCGCGAATTGCGTTTGGCGCTGTTAATCGGCTGCCTATCTCCCTAAAGACGGATCTCCTGCCTTGTTCGCCTTAACCGGATGGGGGTTCCGACGGACGTCTTGGTACGTCCCTGCGCTATCCTAGTGTGGATGGATGATTTCAATATGTTCATGGTTGATTGGAGGTAGACATGTTTTCCAAAGTCTTTGGCGGTTTGATCGTTTCCCTGGGCTTGCTGTCCACGAGCTTCAGTCCCACCCAGCAAACGGCGACGGATTGTTGCGCGGAAGGGTTGGCCTGCTGCGTCCCTGGCAGTGCCTGTTGCTTGGCCGCAAGCGACCAGGGATGTTGCGCCCTTGGGCTGCCGTGCTGCGAGCAGGGAGCGGGCTGCTGCACTGCCGCGCAGGACTGCTGTGCGGTCGGGGCGCCCTGTTGCGAAAATGCTGCGCCTTGCTGTGAGCAGGCGGCCAAGACTGCTTCGACCAGCTGCTGCGCCGAGGGTGCAACATGCTGTTCGGCGGCAAATCCTTGAACGGATGTCCTGGATCACCTGATCGAGTGAGCAAGTGATCCCCCAAGCCCACGGGCCGGCGGCCGGTGGTATTTGCCAATCTGGGGCGCCGGTCACGTGGGCTTGGCATTAACCAGCAGACTGGGAAGGCCGATTCGCGAAACCCTGACCTCT
>DATGIQ010000615.1:0-2357 GCA_035295665.1 Gemmataceae bacterium
TGTCGGTATCGACACGGCCACCTTGCCGGTCCTCTTGCCGGCCGCTCCACCTTATCCGGAGTTGCTCCTGGCGTTATCCGCTGATCGCCACACGATCATGGCCCTGGAACCGTTGACCGGCAAACCGGCCTGGCAACATCGCCTGAGCGCTCCTTCCCTCGGCCGGCCGGTGATCGTGGACCGCAAAGCGTATGTGGCCACGTATGATGGCTACGTCCATGAAATCGAGACCGCTCTCGGGTTTGTCCTGGGCCATTTCGAGCTGGGGCAGCACCTAACCGTCGGCGGGGTCCGGCAAGAGGGTACGCCGCTACTGTACTTCCCCGGCGACAGCGATTATGTGTACGTGCTGGATATGGCCGCCAGAAAATGCGTGGCCATCTTGCACACGGGACACCCCAGCGGCTCCCTGCGCAGTGAACCGATCGTGGTCAACCGCATGGATCCCCTTCCACGCAGCGAAGCGGGAGCCGACGCGGCACCCAGTTATTTGATCCTGACGCAAACTTCCGGACTGAGTCACATGAAGCTGCGGGCGTTCCGGTTGCCCATCGACAACCCAGATGCTCCCCCGGAGCCTCCCGAACCGCGGATCCGCGGCTGGTCGTGGTTTCGTCCATACCATGACGGGGAGCGCCTGGCCTTCGCCACCGACGCCGGCATGGTCGGCCTGTTCGGCATCAACCAACTGCGCAACGAGGATACGCCGCTGTTTCCGGAGCTGCCTCCGCCGCCGGAAGAGCGGAAGCCACGAGCGTCGGCTCCGGAAGCGCACCTGATCCGAGGCCAAGTGGTTCATGTCGTGGAGAATGATTTCTGGATCCTGGCTGACGGAAAGTTAGAACGCCAGCATTTCGATCCGTTTCGCCAACAGATGATTCCGGTTTGGGAGACGCCGCTGGTCCTGGGCTCGCCGGTGCATGCCGCTCAGGTCGATGAGAGCGAGAAGACGCTCTTTGTGGTCACGCAGGATTTGAACCGGCAGATTTACCTGGCCACGGCGGTGGCGGCCGAAGATGGCATCATCAAATGGCAACGCCAGCTCGGTTTGGAATGTGCCTGCGATCCGCTCGTCCTCGGCCGCGAAATCGTGACGGTAGATCGCGGCGGCGGCCTGTCCATTATCGACAGCAGCAAAAATGCAGACCTGGTCGGAATGCGGCCCGACATGGTGCGGCAACCTGAGCTGCGCGGGGCTTCCCAGCGGTACCGGCCGGCTCTCCCCGGCGGGGCGCTCACCGTGAATGTCTTACCAGGGCCAGACGGCACCAGCGTGTACGAGGTGGCCTGCCCGGCTGCCGGCGGCCGGCTGACGGTACGGCGATACCCCGCGGACTCGGCACCTGACCAGCCGGATATCTGGGAACGATCGATCGAGGAGCAGATCCAGCTGGCCGGTACGCCCGCGATTGTGGGTCCGAATCTACTTCTCCCCCTTGCCGACGGCACCATCCGGCGGGTCCCGCTCCTGGCCGGCCATAGCGAAGGCGGCCCGAATTGGCGGGCGGCACGGGTCGACGAAAATGCGCGCGGCCACATCGTTGCGGTGGGTCCCGACGACTTCCTCACGACTGATGGCAGCCGCGGCCTGACCCATTGGCGCTGGCCGGCTACCGTTCCGATGTTCCAAACCGTGCCGGAAAATAGAATTCCGACGGTCGAGCTTCCGGCCCGTATCGTGTCGGCTCCAGTTATCCTCCCGAGTCCCAAAGGGGATTCGGAGTGGCAGGTGTGCGTAGCCTTGGCCGACGGGACGCTGGCCCGGCTTCGCGGGCTGGATTTGAAACTCGAGCAGCCCTTGCTCCCACCGGGCGGCCAGATAACGGCCGGCCCCTTCGGCCGCGGGCCGTATGTCGGCTGTGTCGTGGATCGCCGGCGCTTGGTTTGGCTGGATCCGAAGGCAGGGACGCATTGGGAATACCGCACGCCTGGGGAAGCCATTGTCGGCGAACCGCAGCTTGTCGGCGGCCTGGTTGTGGTGGCCGACCTGTCGGGACGGTTCATCGGCCTCGATCCCGCGACCGGCACCCCAGCCGGCCTGGGGTATACGCTCAAGACCAGCGCGGCCCCCGCCGCGGCTCCGGCCGCTTTCGGTACCGATGCAGCTTTCGTCCCGCTCACGGATGGAACGGTCTTCGTTCTGGCGCTCCGCCACCTGCGCGATCCGTTGGCGATCTTATGGACGCTTGGCCCGTGAACAGCCGCCGGAAATTGACAATCGCCTCCCGTGACCTAGACTCCATTCAGAGATTTACAGAGCCGCCGGTGTCTACCGATTGTCCCTTCGGGGGCAACCCAAGCAGACTGGCGGTGTGCTTTCCATCCTCGATAAAGGCAAACCCGTCGCAAGGCGGGGA
>DATGIQ010000616.1:0-7874 GCA_035295665.1 Gemmataceae bacterium
TTGAACAATTCGCAGAATAACCTCTGGGTGGGCTACGAGCTGGCGGTCATGCTCAGCAGCGGCAGCAATTCACTGTCCGCCGCACAGGTCACGACCCTCTTCGGCACGGTCGATGGTGGCACCAGTGGCAACAACAGCTACCTCGGGCAGGGCAGCAATCAGGGCTACGCCCTCTACGACTTCCTCGGAAACTAAACGGGTGGCAGGTGGTGGGAAAAGAAATAGGGAGCAGCCAGAGAACGCTACGGTCTCTTCTCCCGCCACGCGCCACCCGCCACCCGCCACCCGGCACATCTACGACCAGCGCGAACTCAAACGAATGTCCGAGTTGGCCAAAGCCTTGCAAGCTGCCAACTTGCCGAATGCTATCTACCGCGAAACTCCCGGGTGAAGCCACCCGAATCCCCGATGGCTAAAATGATCTTTAATTGGCTTGTTAAAAACCCGGCGAGCCAAGGGTGTTCGTCCCCGGAGGGAGTCGGGCTGGAAAGCCCAATCCACGTGAAGAGGTTCGCTCGTGAGAAAAGCGTATCGTACCATGCGCATGGCCATCGCCGCCCTGCGCCGCAATATTATGCGCTCCGTGCTAACCACCTTGGGCATCGTCATTGGCGTCGGCGCGGTCATCACGATGATGGAGATTGGCAAGGGCTCCTCGATGGCCGTGGAGCAAACCATCGCCAGCATGGGCGCGAATAACCTCCTCGTCCGACCGGGCACGGCATCCAGCGGCGGGGTCTCGCTCGGAAGCGGGAGCATCATCACGCTCACCCCCCAGGATGCGGACGCGATCATGCGTGAGTGCCCCGCGGTCGACGCCGTGGCCCCGGTGGTGCGGGTACGCACGCAGGTGGTCTACGGCCACCGCAACTGGGTGCCCGTGTACATCTACGGCACAACTCCCTCCTTCCTCGATGTGCGTGACTGGGAAGATATGGAAGAGGGGGATCCGTTCACCGACCGTGACGTGCTGGCGGGCGCCAAGGTGTGCCTGCTCGGCCAAACTGTGGTCCGCGAGCTGTTCGGGGAAGAGTCTCCCATTGGCAAAGAGATCCGCGTTCAGAATGTGGCCTTCCGCGTGGTGGGCGTTCTCAGCCGCAAGGGCGCTAACATGATGGGCATCGATCAAGACGATATTGTGCTGGCGCCGTGGACGACCATCAAATACCGGGTGGCGGGAGTATCGGCCTCCACCGAAAACCAAAGCGCCGGCTCTGCGGCCGCAAACCAGCCGGGGCAGGTATCCGTTACGGTAAACAGTTTGAGTCAGCTCTACCCAACTTCGAGCTACCAAGCCCTGATCTACCCGCAAGCTTCGGTGAACGAATTGGCCGACACGCCCCAGCCGATCCGCTTTACCAACGTGGATCAGATCCTCGTGCAGGCCGCGTCCACCCCCGAGATCCATACGGCCATCCGGCAAATGACAGCCTTGCTGCACGAGCGACATCATATCCGCGCCGGCCAGCCCGATGATTTCTATATCCGCGACATGACCGAAATGAGCATGGCTCTGGCCTCGACCTCGAATCTGATGGCCGCCCTTCTCCTCGGCGTTGCCCTCATCTCGCTGATCGTGGGCGGGGTGGGCATCATGAACATTATGCTCGTTTCGGTCACGGAACGAACCAAGGAGATCGGCCTGCGGATGGCAGTCGGGGCTCGTGCCAAGGATATTCTGCGGCAGTTTCTCGTGGAGGCCGTTGTGCTCTGTCTCCTCGGCGGGGCCATGGGGATACTCTTCGGACGAGCCGGATCGTTCGTCTTCCGCGTGCTCCTGCATTGGCCCACGGAGACGTCGCTGGGAGCCATTATCGCGGCGGTGGTCGTGTCGGCCACAGTGGGCGTCGTGTTCGGCTATTATCCGGCGTGGAAGGCGTCGCGGCTGGATCCGATCGAAGCGCTGCGGTATGAGTAAGCGGCTCGACCATCGGTCGCCATGACCGCTCTCTTGCCGGTCCGCAAGTAGCACCGGGAGGGGACCCTATTCCGTGACGGTGGGGGATTTCAACGGTGAGGGCTTCCTCGACCTCGCCGCGGTGATCGGGGTCGTGTGCGCGCGCTCCTCGGCAACGGCGCTGGCCCCTTCCAGACCACCCCGGTAAGCTCCATCGCTGGGACCGAATCCATAGCCCCGGGCGGGAGCTATCTATCTCCCGTGGCGGTAGGGATTTTCAACGGCGACGGCTCGCCCGACCTGGCCGCCGCCAACCTGTCGGGTGCCGTATCGATCCTGCTCTACGATGGCGCTACGCCACAATCCAAAAAGAATCTTCGCCTCCTGTCCGCCCCGTTCGCTTGGTGTATTCGGCGGGGGATTGGGACCCCGACGATTCATCCTCTTCACTCATGGATGAGCTGATACGGCTATCCAGAAGCATTCGCCCGCTGCCGCCTTTCAACACATGGGGGGTTGATTCCATGGATCTCCTATTGATCGCCAGCGCCGCCTTGGCCTTTGCCATCGGCGGGATCTTCATGAAGCTCTCCGTGGGACTGTCCCGGCTGGGGCCGAGTGTTTGGTTGTTTCTTTGTTTCGCCGCCGGGGCGATTTGCCAAACGCTCGCCTTGCGGAGGTCTGATCTGGGAGTCGCTTACCTGTTCGTGCTCGGTCTGGAAGCGGTCCTCGCCTTTGTGTTCGGCGTGTGGTTTTTCCGCGAGGCGTGCTCCCTGACGAAAATTGCCGGCGTCGCCGCCGTGGTGATCGGCATCCTGTTGCTGCATGCCGACCATTTCTAATGGAAACAACCGTTCGCCTTATCTGGAAGGGAACTGAGTCATGCTGCGTAACCTATCGCGCCATCCGGCACAATACTACCTGGATCGACAGCAACGCTTCGAATCCAACGCACGGACCTACCCGCGCCGACTCCCCCTGGCCGTCCAAAAAGCTCAAGGGGTGTACATCACCGATGTGGACGGCCGAGTGTACCTGGATTGCCTGGCTGGGGCCGGCACCCTGGCTCTGGGGCATAATCATCCCGTGGTGGTCGAGGCGATCCGGCGGCACCTGGAAGACGGCTGTCCGATGCACACGTTGGACCTGACCACGCCGACCAAGGACCAGTTCGTAGAAGAGTTGTTCGCCAGTTTGCCGCCGGCGTTCGCTTCCCGAGCCAAGATTCAATTCTGTGGGCCGACCGGAGCCGACGCGGTTGAAGCCGCCTTGAAGCTCGTGAAAACCACAACCGGCCGGCGTTCGATCCTGGCCTTCCAGGGCGGCTATCATGGGCAGACGCACGGCACGCTGGCGCTGATGGGGAACCTGGGCCCCAAGATACCGGTAACCGGGTTAATGCCCGATGTCCATTTCCTTCCCTACCCCTATACGTACCGTTGCCCGTTCGGCTGCCGCGTCTGTGACGGCGGCCACTGTAGCAGCTACGTGGAGAACTTGTTGGAGGATCCCGAGAGCGGCATTCCACGGGCGGCGGCCATGATCCTGGAAATCGTCCAGGGAGAAGGGGGCAGCATCCCCGCTCCGGACGATTGGCTGCGCGACATTCGCCGCATCACCCGCGAACGGCACATCCCGCTGATCGTCGATGAGATCCAAACCGGCTGGGGCCGAACCGGCAAACTGTACGCATTGGAGCATGCGGACATCGTGCCCGATGTGCTCGTTCTTTCCAAAGCCATCGGCGGCGGGCTCCCGCTGGCGGTGCTGGTCTACGATGAAGCGCTCGATACGTGGAAACCGGGGGCGCATACCGGCACGTTTCGCGGCAATCAGTTGGGCATGGCCGCCGGCCTGGCAACGCTTCGTTATCTCATTGCGAACGAGATTCCGGCTCATGCGGCGCGGATGGGGCAACAGCTGCGGCAACGACTTGGGGAGTTGCAAAAGGATCATGCCTGCATCGGCGATGTGCGCGGGCACGGTTTGATGCTGGGCATGGAAATCGTCAACCGAGAGCGGGTGGATCGATGGGACAGGCCCGCGCCCGATGGCGCCAAGGCCCGCCGCATCCAGCACGAGTGTTTCCAGCGTGGCCTGATCCTCGAAGTGGGCGGCCGTCATGGCAGCGTGCTGCGTTTCCTTCCACCCCTGATCATTACTGCTGCCGAAATCGACACCGTGTGTGGCCGCGTCGGCGATGCCTTGCAAGCGCTGACGGCGAATCCCCGGGAGGTGGTTTGTGTTTGAGACTGATTTTCTTACCCGCAACGCCGACAGCTTCAGCGCCTACCAACAGGCCGTTCGTAAGGCTGCGGCCACTTTGGTAGATGCCATGCCGGAGCAACCGTACAGTGGGAGGAGCCCCGCGGAGCTGACCGACCTCCTGGGCGTCGAGCTTGGTGGGGCGGCCGCGCAGGAGCTGGATACGGTCTTGCGCCGAGTGCAAACGATCATCCGGCATTCCATCGTCCCCTCTCACCCCCATACGGCCGCCCACCTTCACTGCCCGCCGCTGATTGCTTCCTTGGCCGCGGAGGCCATCGTCTGTGGGCTGAATCAGTCGATGGACTCCTTCGATCAAGCGCCGGCTGCCACGATGGTGGAACAGGGCATGATTCAGGCGCTGTGCCGCCGGGCCGGGCTGCCCGCCACCGCGGCGGGAACGTTTACCGCCGGTGGCACGCAGTCCAACTACATGGGGCTATGGCTGGCCCGCGATGCATATCTCCATGCACACGACCAATGGTCGGCTCAGAAACAGGGCTTGCCCCCGGAAGCGCGCCGATTTCGCATCCTGTGCTCGGAAGCGGCTCACTTTACCGTGGAGAAGTCGGCGGCGCAACTTGGATTGGGGACCGATGCCGTCCTGCGCGTGCCGGTCGATAGCGCCTTTCGTATGTCCGTAGCCGATCTCCAGGCCCGGCTGGAGCAGTTACAGCGGCAGGCGCTCGTGCCCATTGCCATTGTCGCCACGGCCGGCACCACCGATTTTGGTTCCATCGACCCGCTCGCGGAGATCGCCGAGCTGGCACGGGCCTGCGGAGCGTGGTTCCATGTCGATGCGGCATACGGCGGGGCCCTGCTCTTCTCCTCCCAGCACGCCGACCGGCTGCGCGGCCTCGAGCTGGCCGATTCGCTCACGATGGACTTCCACAAACTCTTCTGGCAGCCGATCAGCTGCGGGGCATTCCTCCTCCGGGACGCAGCGCACTTTGAACGGATCAAGCTGCATGCGGACTACCTGAATCCGGAAGGTCACGCGGAGGAGGGAATTCCCGATCTGGTCACGCGCTCCCCCTTGACGACGCGCCGATTCGATGCCCTCAAACTTTGGGTTTCCCTGCAAGTGCTGGGAAGCAGCAAGCTGGCTGCGCTGATCGACCAGACGCTTCAGCAGGCGCAAGAGGCGGCCGCGCTGATCCGCCGGCACAAGGAGTTGGAGCTGCTCAGCCAACCGACCCTCGGCTGCGTCCTCTTCCGTTACCGGCCGCAGCATTCCTCCACGGATATCGATGCCCTCAACCAAGCGATCCGCCGGCGCTTATTCGAGGATGGCCAAGCGGTCATCGGCCAGACGTGCATCCGCGGGGAGAGATGGCTGAAGCTGACCTTGCTGAACCCCTGCACACAAGCGCACCACCTTATGGATTTGCTCGAACAGGTTGCTCAGCAAGGCATCCGTTTGGAACCAGATTTCACCCCCTCTGCAAGATCCTGGCGGATACGCCGATGACTGTCGACGAGCGACTCATCGACCTGCTCATGCAGGCAGAAGAGCTGCGCCAGTTCGGGCGATCGGTCGATGCTGCCCAGCTGTGCTGGAACTCGCCGGAATTGCAGCCGGCGTTGGAACAGCTCCTCGGCGGAATGCCCGCGCTGGAAAACCTCCTCACGCACATGGCCAGCTGCGGGATTCACCCAGCCCATTTGTGAACGCTTCAAGAAAATCTGGGGAAGACTGAATAGTTTGCCGGGTGTGGAACCCAAACGCCCTTCCGAGGCGAAAATAATGATCTTGGGTATATCACGATACATACGCTCACATGTGATGTTCGGTATACAAAACGGAAACTTTGAATGAAAATCTAAAAAAAGGATTGACAGGGTAAGTGCGGGAGGTTAATTTTCCTCGGTATATCGGCCTCTTCTCTGTTCCGGCCCCGCCGCTTCGCACCTGCGAACGGCGGGGTTTTTTGACCTTCACATAAAGTTGTCGGATCCTTCATCGCCGGCAGAGGCATCGCCAGACGAGCAAGACCGTCCGGGACGCCGTGGGGTGGGGAGAAGACACAATTATACACCAGTGAAATATTCTCCCTCGGGGCTGGACCGGCGGGGTACAATATCGTCACCGAGGTCAACCCGAAGGAGCAATTGCGGGGCCTGTTCCTTTCTTCATGAAGGAGTCCGACCATGCTATCCCAGAATTGCGTTCAGGAACTGCGTTCGTCGTGGCTGCCGAACATCACCGACGCGGGGCTCGACCGTCTCATCGATCTCCTGGAGAAAGGGAGTCCGTTGCTGATCCATGGCTGCTTTACGCGGGCAGTGCCGATGGGGTGTCTGGCAACCCAGGTAGCTTGGAACCATCCGCGCACGGCTCACTTGACGTTTGATGCCGGGATTAGCTGGCTTCATCGCGTGGCTGGGCTGAATCCTGCGACTTCGCACGTCATCCGGGAGTGGGACTCGCGCGGCAGCCAGAACTGGGAAGTCCGCTCGGATTTCATCGCGATTTTCCGCGAAGAGCAGCAGCGCCGGCACCCAAAGACGCCCTCTTCGGCACCCATGCCGGAACTGATTGAAGTGTAAGCCTCCGCACCCTCTTTTGTCGGCCGAGCCGATGGCTTCACTGGAGAGAACCCGGCTCGCTCGGAATTTGCCCTTGCACCATGCTGCCGCGCACTCTCGAACCGGAAGTTATGGACACGCGTGAGGAAGCGCGCGACTACGACACCATGGACCATACCGAGGTCAATCGTGTCTTCGTCGCCGACTTCCTGCGCAGTTGGGATGGCCGCAATCCGATCCTGGACGTCGGCACCGGGACGGCCCAAATTCCCATTGAGCTGTGCCTTCAGGCTGCCACCGCCCAGGTTGTGGCGATCGACATGGCGCAAGAGATGTTGCGCGTGGGAGAGGACAACGTTCGCCGGGCCGGATTGGCAGCGCGCTTGAAGTTGCAGCTTGGTGACGCCAAGTCCCTCCCTTTTCCCGATCAGGCGTTCGGAGCCATCATTTCCAACAGCATCGTGCACCACATTCCCGAACCGGAACCGGTGCTGGCCGAAATGCTCCGTGTGCTGGTGCGCGGCGGCACGCTCTTCGTTCGGGACCTCCTCCGGCCGGATGACGAGGCGACTTTGCGCCATCTCGTGGCCACCTATGCCGGAGATGGCAATGCCCACCAACAGCAAATGTTCGCCGATTCGCTGCACGCCGCCTTGACCTTGGCGGAGGTGCGCGAGATGGTGGCCAAGCTGGGGTGTGATCCCATGAGCGTGCAGCAAACCACGGACCGCCATTGGACCTGGCACGTCCCGCAACGGACCGGCTGACGGTCCTTTCCCTGCTTCTCATGTTAAGCCTGCTGGAAAGCCTGGGAGATTACCTTTACTTTGCCGCACGCTCCCTGGGCGCGTTGCCCGGAGCGATCCTTCGGCCGCGCGCGTTGGCGAGCCGGCTCTTTGACATCCTGATCGGCACCTTGCCGTTGGCGTGTGTCGCTGGGCTCGCCCTGGGTCTCGTGCTCTGGCTGCATCTGCACCATGTGCTGGAACGCTTCGGTGCCGCGGCGATGTTGCCGCAGGCCTTGGCCCTGGCCGTGGTACTGGAATTCGCGCCGACCGGGGCGGGGTTGATCGTCGCCGGGCGATCGGGGGCAAGCCTCGGGGCTGAGCTCGGATCGCTACGGCTGACCGAGCAAATCGACGCGCTCGAAGTCCTGGGCCAATCCCCGCTGCGAGTGCTGGTG
>DATGIQ010000617.1:0-3181 GCA_035295665.1 Gemmataceae bacterium
TGGGTTCATTCCGCTTTGCAGCGCGTGGTTGGCACCGTTGCGCGCCGCGGTCGGAGACGCCGAAGTACGTTTCCGTCGAATCGTCCGATGCTGAGGACACATCGACCGGAGTATCGAACCGACCGCTTCAGCGCCAGCCAACCGTAGCAGAGCGTCCGCCTAGGCCGCCCGCCCCAGACCGCCAGCGACTTCTCATCCCGCGATCTACACGCCATCGGCAATTCAGTTTTTTGCACACGTGCCGGAAGGACACTGCCGATTGGCCGAAAAAGTAAACCAAAATCGACCACCCCACGGTCACCCGAACACGCATGTGATTGCCTCCCGCATGACGCCGGGCTTGAGATGGCGATAACGCTTCCGTTGTTCCTCCGACTGATGGGCGACCACTTCTTCGATTACTCGCTGATCCACTCCCTGGCTGGCCAGTGCTGAAACACATTAATGGACACTAATGTCAAGGCGCGCACCCCGGAATTCCCGACTTGACCCCCTGCAGTTTTGGACAGGTTGCTTTGAGCGAAGAGCGTAATTCCCGCACGACGGCGCCGCGAGGTTCTGTCGTTGCGGTTACCGTCAGCCCTGCTGACGGCACCAAACACATTAAGGGGATCGGCCCGCACACCTTTTGCCTCGGTGCGCCGACTGCCAGACCTTGCGGCCCAGCGTCCCAGAAACTCCTCCGTGCCCCCCGCCGGCCAGTCAAAGCGCAAGGATCGACATCGGGCGCTGCACCGGACGCCGTCGCCGGGTGGAATCGAGACCACCGCAACGCTCGGTAGACGCCAGGCCCAGCGCATCGTCCAGTTCGAGAACAGCTCAGCGGGAGGGCCGCCTTCAGGAATTCCTCGCTCATGCTCGGTCTGTTTCAAGACTCCGAGAGCCATGCCGCCGGCCAATCAAAGCCGGCGAGGTCGGGAACAACGACGCACGGAAACATCACGGGCTCACCGTCCCAGGAATTGCTTCCTTCGCGCAGCTTCCTCAGTGCGTTCGTCCCTGGCGTGCCTCAGGTTCGGCCAGCGGCTCGACGGCACGGTCCGGAGTGGCTTCACGTCAAAGCATGGTGATCCTCCCCTTCGTGACCCCGTGCGGGGCGGCACGCGGGCGTCGACAATTCTCTCCTCTCCGAGGGAATTGGGAACCGGCCCACGGCGCGGAGCGTGCGGTCATTGCCCCAGGAACTTGCCCAGGTCGAAGGCGGTGCCGCGGCGCAGCATGTGGTAGACCGCACGACCCAGCCGGGCGGCCAGGATGCCCAGCGTCTTCTTCTTGCCGTGCTTCTTCTCGCGGCGTTGCTGCCAGCCCTTGACGGCTGGGCAGCAGCGAACCAGCAGACAGACGGCCTCGGAGAAGGCCCATTTCAGATGGGCGTTGCCGATCTTCTTGCCGCCCGTGCCCAGCGTCTTGCCGGCCGACTTGTGCAGGCAACGCACCAGGCGCGCGTACGAGAGGAAGTCGCCGGCCGTGGGGAAGCGGCGGATGGTGTGGATCTCGTACAGCAGGATGAGGGCGAGGATCTTGCCGACGCCGGGGATCGTCTTGAGGAGGTGATAGCTTTGCGGCTGCTCAACCTTCACGGTGCGCTCAAGGTAGAGTTCCAGATCGGCAAGCTGGCCGTCGAGGGCATCGACGACGGCCAGGTTCACCGCGATGCTCTTGCGGACCGGTCCGTCGGGGAAGCGTTGGGCCACCTGCATCTCCGCGCGGTTGTGGGCGTAGATGAGCTTCTTGGGGAAGGGCGGCAGGTTGTACTGGGCATTGGTGATCTGGATGTGGGCGATCAGTTGGGCGCGTTTGCGGACCAGGTGATTGCGGCGGCGGAGCAGGTCGCGGGTTTCGCGCATGCCCTTGGGATAGACGTAGGCGGTAGGGATGTTGCCGCCGCGGAGGAGTCGGCCGATCTTCTCGGCATCGATGTCGTCGTCCTTGGTCTTGCCGCCATGGATGGCCCGCATGTAGAGCGCGTGGCCCAGGACGAAGGGGATACCGTTTTCCTTGCACAGGTCGCCGACCCAGTACCAGGCGAAGAGACACTCGACGCAGACGACGACGTCCGCGCGGAAGGGAGCGAGGGTATCGAGGAGGATTTGCTTGTCGGCCGGGATTTTGGTCTGGCAGACGACCTGGCCGGCTTGGTCGAGGATGCAGATGGCGAGCAGTCTGGCATGGAGATCGATGCCGGCGTAGAATTGGTGCTGTTTGGTGTAGAAGTTCATGGTGTTTCTCCGGATGACTAGGTGGGGGCCTGAGCCCGCATCGTGGTTGGAAGGCTACGGTCCTTCCTGAAAATCCCACGCTGAGTCAAGGGTCACCCCTTGATCTCTTACCTTTTGGGACAGGCTCCCACCCATCCCTCCGGGGTGTCCATGAAGCAGTATCAAAGCGATGCCGCAGAACGTGGTAGCCCCGTAGAACGTGCCACTTCGAGTCGGCTACCGTCCGCTTGAAATGATAGTGGGCCTCGTCCTGCAAATGATCGCGTACTCGCTGATTTACTGGAGGAACGGCGTGGGTATACTGCCTCAGTACTTTTGTGGCGGTTTTGTGGCGTTGGGAACCTCCAATCTGGTGTCGGCGGCGCGGATCGCTCGTTGACAAGGTGACCGATACGGCTAGAATTCCAGCAGTTGCTGCAATTGGGGACCAGCAGCAGGCCAGTCGTCAGAGAATCCCGTCCTCTCCGCTCCATCCAGAACGCTCGCCGTAACTTGGCGAGCGTTCTTCCTTTGCGGAGAGCCGCTCGGATTGGCACAGCCAACTGTGCCATAGATGTGTCAATCGACGGCCTGTCGCTACCCGCAGACATCGCTATCCAGGGCCGGACCGGACGACTGGCCATCTCAGCACCAAGAGCTTGCTCTCCTCGGCCTCAGATCGCCATGACCGGGTACCACTTCTCTGCGCGATCAATAGCACGGACCTGGCACGACACAAGGGAACCTGCTTCTTCCTCCCAGAGATCCCCAACCAGCCTGACCCAGTCCTTGGCCGCCCCACTTAGTGTCGCGGCCGCTGCTCGTCAACGCCGTCGGGCACCGAATCACCTTCCTGCTTGCCCAGGAACGGGATCTTGGCCATCTGCCGCCGCGCCTCGTCGTGACGCAGATGGTAGTAGTGGCGGATCATCTCGCTATCTTGGTGACCCAGCCACGCCATCAGCAATTGCTCCGGAACGTCG
>DATGIQ010000618.1:0-9121 GCA_035295665.1 Gemmataceae bacterium
TGAGCCAGGCCAGTACGTGGGTAACGGTCAGCTCCTCCGCCAATCCCTTGGCATCCGGACAGCCGGTCACCTTCGTGGCCAACGTGAGTCCCTACGCCCCAGGGAGCGCGGGAGCGGGCTACCCGAGCGGGACCGTTACGTTCTACGACAACTTCAACAATGTGTCGACGGCGCTCGGAACGGTAACCGTGAATACCAGCGTCGGCGTAACAAGCGCGGCGATCACGACCAGCACCCTGGCAGCGGGTTCCCACTCGATCACGGCGCGGTACAACGGGGACAGCAACTTCATTGCCTGTAGCTCGAAGACGCTCACCCTTACGGTAGCGCAGCCCGTTCCACTCGTCCAGGCCCCATCGAACCAGAGCCAGGCGCCATCGAACCAGAACACGTCTGAGGGGACCGCGGCGTCCTTCAACCTGGGAAGCTTCAGCGAAGCGGGCTCCGGTCCCTGGACAGCCACCGTCGCCTGGGGCGACGGCAGCACTCCCACCACCTTCAACCCCAGCGCGCAAGGGGCGTTGGGCACCCAAGGTCACATCTATGCCCAGGAAGGCACGTACACGGTGACGGTCACCGTCACGGACACGGGCGCGAATACTTCGGGCTCGGCCCTGTTCCCAGTGAGCGTGTCCGACTGGCAATTGGTCGCCGCTCCCGCCCCGATCAGCCCGACGACCGGTGCGCCATTTAGTGGGCCGGTCGCGACCTTTACCGATCCGGGTGGAGCGGAGGCCCTGGATGGCACGCACTACTCGGCCACCATCAACTGGGGGGACGGCAGCGCGACCTCGACAGGGAGTATCAGCCTGAATGGCAGCACCTTTAGCGTCAACGGCACGCATACCTACGCAGCTGCCAACTCCTACAGCATCACCGTGACGCTCATCCACGATGGGTGGCTGTACACGTATGTGCAAAGCTCGGCCACGGTAACCGACCTGGGTCAATTTGTGTCCGCAGGATTCGTCAAGTCGACCAGCTTCTGGGAAGGGCTCCTGGGCCAGGGATTGATCCGCCGCTTTGGCGTGACGAGCAGTAACCAGACCTTGGGGCAGTGGCTGGCCACCACCTTCCCCAACCTCTACGGGGGCGTGAACGGCGCCCCGAATCTGAGTATCTTTACCAATTACCAGGTTGGCAGCTATTACCAGAGCCAGTTCCTGGCCTCCCAGGGGACCGGCTTGGATGTGGAGATCCTGGACACGGCCCTGGATCTTTTCACCACGACTTCCTCCTTGGGCGGCTTCATCGGGCAGAGCTATGGCTTTACGGTCAATAGCTATGGCCTGGGCGCCTATTCCTGGAACATCGGCAGCAGCGGAGCGGCCTTCGGCACACCGAATAATACCGTGCTCAACGTGTTCCAGATTCTGCTGGCAGCCAATAACAATGCCGTGAGTGGCGAACCGTGGGGCAGCAATACGTTGTTGCGGAACGAGGCCTCGACCGTCTTCCAGGGGATCAACGCCGCCTAAGGAATGGGTGGCGGGTGGCGGGAAAAGAAGAAAGGGATGCGCAAGCGCTGGCTCTGCTTTCTTTTCCCGCCACCCGCCACCCGCCACCCATTCCGCCACCCGCAAACAGGGCTTAGTCTTGGATGCTGGTCTGGTGATCCTGGATCGATTGCGTGATGGCGAGCCGTACGGCTCGGGAACGCCAACCGGAGCCCACCAAAATATGTTCGGGAAACTGCCGATAGCCCATGAGCGCTTCGTGAATCCATTTACCCTGATCTTTGTCTACCTCCAACCCAGCCAGGTACTGAAGCCGGAGATTGCGATCTCGGTTGATTTGCGCATCCTTCAGCCACGGAGCCAAATCACTCGCTTGTCCGCCGTAGGTGGCCAGCAATCCGACCACGGTCCGGAAACCGACGTCTTCGAGCGATTTCTTCACTGCCGTGTGATCGGGTCGATCCAACCGTTCTTGAAGGGCATCGGCATCGATCGTCAGCGGTTCGGTCTGAGCCAGGAGGACCATGTCGTAACCCTGGCCGTTGTCCGTGTTGCTCCAGATGGTCCCTTCCGGAAAGACCTCGAAGAAGGTAGCGACTTCGCTGCGGACCACGTCCATATTGGTTTCGTAGAGGGGGACCCACTGCGTGATCAGCCCCCCCGGATTCAGATGGCGCTTGCAAAGCTCAAAATACTCCTTCGTGTACAGGGTGGCCGACCCCTTGACCCAGGGATGAATCGGGTCCGAAGTGATGATGTCGAATTTGTGCGGTGTGGTGAGCACGTAATGCCGGGCATCGTCGTAAACGATCTCCACGCGCGGATCGTTGACCACGCGGTAGTTCTCTTCCGCAAAATGAGGGGCCACCGACTGCGGGATCAAGGGCTCAATTTCGCAGATCGTGAGCTTCTCAAGGTCGGGATGCACAACGAAGGAACCCGCAGTAACGCCCGCGCCAAAGCCGACAACCAAAACCGAGCGGGGCTTCGGATGAAATAAAGCCGGCAGATGGCCGAGCATCCGCTGGAGCCGCATGTCCGGGGGATTGCTCGACGCTTCCACCTTGCCGCTGACGTGGAAGTTTCGGTCCCCGCCGGGCATCTGGGTAACGGCGATGGAGGAGTTCATCCCTTCGCCGACATACAGATTCTCCCACTGACCATCGTAGGTCGCAAGCGTCCGGCCAAAAGCCACCAGCTCCCACGGAATGGCCGGCACGCTCCAGGCCAGGAACAGACACGGAGAGAAGCAGACAAGGAGGCAAAGAGAAAGAAGGAGGGGACGCAGCCAGTTCGCTTTGCCAACTTTATCGGTCTGGATGCGCGGCACCAACAGGAGAAGGGCGCCCAGAGTGGAAACGCCAATCAGAACGCGCTGCGCCTGCTGGGTGCCCAGCATGGGGATCAGCAATAGGCTCGCCCCCAGAGCCCCGAAGATGGCCCCGACCGTGTTGGCCGCGTAGATCCGGCCGACCAGCTGGCCCGGATCCTGCCCCCGTGCCGCGCAGGCCGCCAACGCCAGCGGGAAACTGGCGCCCCACAGGCACGTGGCCGGCAGGACGGCCCAGAAACAGCGCACCAAATCGAGCTGGAACGTGAGCCAGGGGGAACTGGAAAGGGAAGGATCGATCGGCCAATACGGAAGGGACCTGGCAATGATGGACGCCGTCCAGGCAATTGCGGCCGCCAGAAGCAGCTGGCAACTGCCCAGCAAGATTCGCGGTCGGTGGCTCGTCCGGGCCAGAAGCGAACCAACGCTGCTGCCGATCCCCAACCCCACGAGGAAGACGGCCAAGATGATGGAAAACGTGTAAACGGTCGCCCCGAGCAGCAACGACAGCAGGCGAGTCCAGATGACCTCCGCCGCCAGCGCGCAGCAGCCGGATAGGGCAATGGTAACGTAGACCGTCCAGGATTCGTGGTCGCTGGCGGAAGACTCGACGGCTTCCTTAGCGGCGGGGAGCCGGTACGGGGTCACGGCTGCCAAGCTCAAGCTCAGCAGGGCGGCAGCCCCGTTCAAAGCCGCGGCGACCGCGGTGGCCGTCGCCTGGTCATGAACGGGCAACAGATAAAAGCCCGCCAGCAAGCAGCCAAAAACCGCACCGGCGAGGTTGCCACCGTAAAATAGCCCCAGCCATGAAACACCGTGCGGCGTTGTCTCGATCCATCGCCCGATTGCCGGCAGCGTTGCCCCCATGAGCATCGTGGGCGGCACCAGGCACGCGGCACAGACCGCTCCGCGCAGCAGCATGGCCTGGAGGCCATGGCCGGCATACGTGGTGTAAACGCGATCCACATACGGCATCCCGAACAGGAAGGCGATCCCGAAGATGCCGAGCCCCAGCTCGAGCAGGGCGTACACGCGCAACGGATGGAACCGCCGCGAAACGAACCGGGGCAGGGCAATGCTTCCCAGACACATTCCGCCCATGAAGCTGCCAAGCAATACGCCGAGCGAAACGGCTGAAGAACCGATTACCAGCTGGAGGAGCTGGCACCAAACGATTTCATAAACCAGGGCCGCGCAGCCGCTGCCGGTGAACAGCAAGAGGAGCAGCGGCAAGAATTGCCTCCCTGCGGAAAGGGGCGCCGATTCCGTCGGATGAGAAACACTCATAGCAGGTCACATGCTCCCCGGTAGGATACGGGTTTTCGAATTTCTTCCCCACACAGGCTTCGGGATGGGGCCGAACCCTCTGCGCAGACGAGGAGAGTCCTCTTCCCCTAATAGGAACGAATCCGTTCCGATCGTGCCAAAACTTTGCCTCGTTTGAGGTTTGCTGCCAGGTAACTATCCTACACTGCCGGCCTGCCGTTCACCATCTGGACCGCGCCTCCGCATGAGCTGCTGCGAGTCGGGAATGCCTGTTCGGGGTTAATATCTTTGCGGGGCTCCGATCGGTGGAGCGAGGAAACGATGTAATCTCGTGCCAGGGCGCTTCGATTCAGACAGGCATGTAGCCGATCTGAAAGTGCCTGCAAATTAACGTCGAAGGAGGTGTCAGGATGCGCAGTGTCAGCAAAGTGGCGTTGGTTCTCGGGTTGGCCTTATTGCTTACGGTACCGGCAGCGGCGCAACAGCGCCAGCGCGGGCAGGGGCGCGGCGGGCGCGGCGGCTTCGGCGGCTTCGGTGGCGTCGGACAGCTGCTGAGCAATGAGGGCGTGCAAAAGGAGCTCAAGCTCGACGCCGGCCAGATTGAAAAGGCAACCGCAGCTGTCCAGAAGGTACGCGAAAAGCACCAGGATGAGATGACCAAGCTGCGCGAGCAGGGTCCGGATGCACGCGAGAAAATGATGGCCCTCAATCAGACGATCTCCACCGAAACGATGAAAGAGCTGGACACCATCCTCAAGCCCGACCAGATCAAGCGTCTCAAGCAGCTCCAGCTCCAGCAGCGCGGCGTCCAGGCTTTCGCGGATCCCGAGGTCGAAAAAGCGCTGAAGTTGACCAATGAACAGAAGGAAAAGGTCAAGACGATTGCCGCGGATTCCCAGACTCAGATGCGCGAGCTCTTCCAGCCGGGTGGTGGGACCGATTTCCAGGAAATGGCGAAAAAGCGAGCCGCCTTGCAGAAGGAAAGCATGGACCGGATCGCGTCCGTTCTCACTGCCGAGCAGAAGCAGACATGGAAGGATCTGGTTGGCCAGCCGTTTGAGTTCCAATTCCAACAGGGCCGGCGGCGGGGTGGCCAGTAAGAAACACGAAAAAAGGTGTCTGGATTTCTCAAATCAATGTTCCACACACCTTTGTTCGTGTTTCCAAGGAAAACGTCCCATCCGTAATGGATTAGGAAAACACACGAAGCCCGCAGGGTTTACCCTGCGGGCTTCGTGTGTTAGCGGGTGAATGAAGAACTTCTTCAAATGACCTTGTAGCCGCTTGCGTTTTGTGGCGGGGAAACCATTGTTTCATACGGTTGCCTAGTAATCATACCCCCCACCACCGCGGCCATTGCCTCCAGGACCGCCGCCTCCGGGAGGTCCACCGCGACCTCTCCCGCCGCGGCCACCGCGGCCGCCTGGACCTCGGTCACCCCGGTCGCCTCGGCTGCCAAACCCGGGTCCACCGTATCCGGGCCCGCCAAATCCAGGGCCGCCTCGGCCAAAGCTGCGGCCGTTGAAATCCCCACCGTTTCCTGGGTAATTCCCATTGCCGGCGTAGCCCAGCTGCATTCCCGGCGACTGCCCGTTATTTTCCTTACCTTTGTTGACGAAGTGCAGCACTTCGTCCACTGTCAGGAAGCCATCCTTGTTACGGTCCATCTCATCAAATTCCTGGAGCGACTTGCCACTGGCTTTCCATTCATACAGGGCGACCTGGCCATCCTTATCCGAGTCGAGCTGCTCAAACCAAGACGGCAACTCTTTTGGCAGCTTGCCATAGCGGTAGACCACCGGGGGCTTCCGTTCTTCCTCGATGGGGACCTGGGAGTTGTCGAAGTAGAAGAAGGGGAGTCCGCCGGCCTGGCTTTGCGGATCGGCACCCGGACTGCTGGACGGGCTGGTCGGGGATACCATATGCGCCTGGAAAAAGGCCCGGAATTCACTCAGGTCGATGAGCCCGTTGTGGTCGGCATCCCACCGGTCCCGTTCGGCGCGGAGCTGATCGGGCATCTCATCATAATTCAGGTAGCCATCGCCATTTTTGTCGTAGAAGGAAAACATCCCTTCAGGAGTGGGAGGAGTGGAATTTCCACCCCGGCCGCTGCCCGGCGACGTCCCCCGGCTGGCTCGCTCGGCCGCGCGTTGTTCCTGGTAGGTCGAATACTGTTGTCGGGTAATTTGCCCATTGGTGGAACCGATTTGCGCCGCAATGCGATCAAACAACCGCTGCATCCGGGGATCGGTTTCGGTACGGAGCCAAACCTCCTTGCCGCCCGACATCTGGTTGAAAAACTGATTCGGGTCGCCGCCTCCACCGAAAGAGCCTCGGCCCCCTCCGCTGCCCGGAAAGCCGCGCCCTCCGCCGCGCTGGTCAGGAGTGCCTCGGGGATTACCGGACCCACCGGGTTGGCCCAGGCCCTCGGGCGCGATCCAGAGTAGCGCGACGAACCCAAGGAGCAGGTGAAGTTGAAGCCTCATAGCGGAGAACCTCCGGTGTGCCAAGCAAGAGCTGGAGGAGTTTGTTAGGGGTACCAACAGTTTGACTCCCCCAGTCCCTTGCCTTTTGCCAGACCTGGGCCAGTGCGTAAGCGCAAGAGCTACTCCTGCGAGTCTAGCTCCACAGGGATTAAACCATTGTGAGAAATGAAGGTTTGAAAAGATAGTGGCCGAAAGGATGCGTTTTCCAACAGCGATATGAATTCTCGATCGGTGCCGAACCCTTTCAAGAAAGGTTTCCCCGCTTGGGTTTCGCGTTTGGAAAGGACTCCCGAAACGCGAAACCCAAGCAGCTACAAACATCTTGACCTAGCGCTTTCCGCCTTACGGCCGTGTGGATGCTTGTCCGGTGCCGGCCGGCAGCGGCGGAGCCGCGGCCGTCGCGATCTGCAACTCATTGCGAACATCATGAACGCCCGGAGTCAGCCGCACCATGCCTTCCGCCAGGCGTCGATCATGCTCGTCCGCCGCCCAACCTTGTAGGACAATCGTCGGACCGTCCATGCTCACCTGGATATTCCGGCTTGCTTGCAAGGAAGTCGATTGCGAGATCATCCGTTGCAGGTTGGTCTGAAGTCCGCTCGGAGCTGTGGTAGCGGGCGCAAAACTGAGACTGGCGGAATATCGGGGCGCGGTCCTCACGCCGGTGGTACCCATCCCGTAACCGCCGGAACCGTATCCGCCTGCCGACCCGAGCCCGGGAAAGCCTCCGCCCGATCCGCCTAATCCGGGGGTGCCTAAGCCACCTCTACTCCCGCCAAGGCCTGTCGAGCCCAGACCGGATGTCGTGGTTGGGTTCACATTGGCATAGAGTGGGTTTCCAAACGTGGTTCGGCTGGTGACTCCGGAAAGCACAAGCCCAGCCGCCATCGGGTTGGAATAGTAAGCCGCAAATGGATTGGAGGAGCTCACGCCGCCGGTTCCGGTTGCTCCTGCACGCGGTTGACCGGTTGCGCCACTCTGGTAGGTTGATGTCCCCAACGCGGAGATACTGCTTGTTGTTCCCAAGATTCCAGTGCCGCTGCTACCGAGTGCGGTGCTCCCGCCGGAGCTGCTACTCAGGAAGGAGCTGCCGCTGCCACCCGATGAGCTGCCGCCCAAGGCTCCGCCGCCACTCCCAAAGGAGCTGCCGCCCAAGGCTCCGCCACCGCTCCCAAAGGAGCTGCCGCCCATCGAAGAGCCGGATCCAAACGAACTCGCGCCCCCTGCACTGCCGCTCCGGGCTTGTGCTCCCACGCGCGGCGTGCATACCAGCGCCATTAACCCAACGCATCCGCAAGCCAACATCCAACTCATGCATCGTCCGCGAACCCATCGCATGGCAGTCTCCTTCCCCGAAAGGAGGGCAAGATAGCACGGTTATACTCAACGCATAACCCGCCTCAAAAGCGGGCAGGTAGATCCTCTTCTCCAGCGAAGCTTCTTGCAGGCAGCAGAATCCCTGTTATGCTATTATAAACACTGCCAGCCAGCAAAAGACTCGGGAGTTGCCCATCCTTCCGGCTTCTTGCCGCGATGGGCTAGCCAAGGGCACAAAGAGACCTTGGAGTGAATTACCAAAAGGCGCATGCGTTACTCAACATGATTTACCGGGTTTATTGCTGTTAGCTTCCTTCCGCCCTGACGGAGGCTCCCTGCCAGCTTCGCCCGCGTCTCAATCTAACACGTGACCAGAGGCATCTATGCAGCTTGCGCACCACCTTTGCAAAAAGAAAATCCTTACCGCGGACGATCTGGCCCGCATCGAGGAGGCGCGAGCTGCCGCTCCATATCAGCCGCTCCACGAACTTCTCATCGAACGTGGCTTCGCCAAAGAAGAGGAAGTTCTGACTAGTCTGGCCGAACTGCTTGGCATTGAGCTGGTTGATTTAACGAAAGTAACGGTTGATCCGGATACGCTGCAAGCCATGCCACTCAAGCTCGTGCACCGCCGCAGCCTGATGCCGATCACGCGCCAAAATGGCACCCTCGTGGTCGCCACCAGTGACCCCTTGAACATCAACGCCCTGGATGAGCTCCAGACCGTCACTGGACTGAAGGTCGTGCCGGTGCTCGCCAGTTCTCGGGAAGTCGCCCGCCTGATCAAGACGCATTTCGGCGTCGGCGGCGAAACCGTGACGGCCATGGTGCAAGAGCGGGCCAGCGACGGAGTCGAACTGCTCGAAGAACTGGAGACCGACGATAGCGAGCTGGCCAAGATGGCCCAGGAGGCGTCGGTCGTCAAGCTGGTCAACGAGATTCTCATCGAAGCAGCCAACGAGCGCGCTAGCGATATCCACATCGAGCCGGAAGAAGATGGCTTACGCATCCGGTACCGGATCGACGGCCTTCTCCAGACGCAAACGCTGCCGCCGGAAATCAGCCGGTTTCAGGCGGCCATCATCAGCCGTATCAAGATCATGGCCCGCCTCAACATCGCCGAAAAGCGTTTGCCCCAGGACGGCCGGATCAAGATGCGGGTCCAGAATCGTGAGATCGATGTCCGTGTTTCCATCATCCCGATGCTGCACGGCGAAGGCATCGTCATGCGTCTCTTGGACAAGACCCGCATGGTCTTCAACCTC
>DATGIQ010000619.1:0-20872 GCA_035295665.1 Gemmataceae bacterium
CGATGAGGAATGGCCATAAAGCCGTGCGACGCAGGCTTCCAACATGTAAGGCCGCCGCTCGCGGCGACAATAGTCCATAGCTCGTTGAAGCGCATGCCAGCTGGCAATCGGATCGTTGCCGTTCACGCGTTCGCCGGGAATGTGGAACGCCTTCCCACGCTCAATGACGGAACTTTCGCCGTGCTGGCTGCTGGCCGGTGTCGATACTCCCCAGCCATTGTTCGTCACGATGATCAAGACCGGCAACTCATTCCCTGGCCGCGTACTCCAGACCAGGCAGGAGGCAAAGTCGCCCTCGGCGGTCCCGGCTTCCCCACCGGTGACGATAGTGATTCCGTCGCCGCCGTGCCGCTTTTGCACCAGGGCCGTGCCCGGCGCCATGGCATACTGGATTTCAATGACCGAGCTGACCGGAATCACATTCCATTCGCGCCGGGCATAATGGCCGGAGAAATTGCGTCCGCGCGAATGCGGGTCCGTGGCGGTCATCGCCATCTGCCGAATGCCATCGAGCAGGGACATCCCCATGGCCACCAGGGTTGCGCTATTTCGATAATGCAGGTGCAAATAATCGTAGTCTGGGCCCGCGCCCTTCTTGACTTGAAGCCCCAGACAGGTGTTAAACGCCTCCTCGCCCGGACCGCCGATCCAGAAGTATCCCTCTCCGGACTTGCTCATTTTGATCATCCGCTCTTCCAATGAGCGAGCCCGCACCATGATGGGGTAAATTTCGAGGCAGCGCGACGCCGGCAAGGACTCGGTTCCCGTTCGAAGCTCGATTTCCGCCAAGGTGCCCACGCCGTTGCTATCCGCGGATCGAACTTTTCGTGACATGCCATTCTCTCCGGGACTACGCCGACCGGGGCAGGGACCGGCCCTCTGTCTATATCCTAGGTTTTGAAATGCGGCCTCGGAAAGGGCAAAAACGCCCGGGCGCCGCGCGCAGCCGGGCTGGAGCCAAAGGAAAATCGGTGAGTTCCGTTCAGGGCTTGTCGCGCGGATCCACCGTGGCGTCTCGGGGGACTCGTAACTCGCTGCCGCCGGGGACCGGATCTTTCGGATCGAAACGGGGATTTAGCCGATAGATCTCCGTCCACCGGTCGGCGTCGCCCAGGGTATTCCGCGCGATCTCCCGGAACATTTCTCCACCATCACGGACTCGGTACTGCGGCACGCTGCCCGGCGGCGGCAACGGCTTGACCGAGATATTGGCGGGCGCGACCGGAGGCACTGGCGGTAGCGACGAACCCGCAGCGTCCATCCGACTCGGCAGCTGGCCTGGCGTCGGAAGCGGTCCGGCGGGAGTCGAATCATTGGAAGGTGGTGCCCCGTAATACGTTACCAGAATCCGTTTGGGCGGGATGTAGATGGCCTGTCCCCCTTGTAGCGCTGACGAACCCTGCCGGAGTCCGTCCGTCGCCAGCGGATGATTGCGGTTGAAAAGGAGCAATGCCTGTTCGTACTGATCGGTGCCGTAGACTTCTTGACTGATCGTTCGGAAGGTGTCGTTTGGCTTGCACTTGTAAACGCTTTCGTCGTAGGCCTCGACCTGCACGATTCCGCCAGCGGGGGGTGGCGTAGACCCGGATGGCCCACGGGTCGGGAGCGGGGCGAGGGCCGGAGCAACCGGTGCGGTCACCGGCAGCGATGGTTGCGGGGAGAAGTTTCCGCCGGAAGCAAACGCCGGTATCGCCGGTGCCGGCGCGGGAGCGGGTTGACTCGGCGGAATCGGAGCCCCGGCGCGGAAACCATTGTCAGTACTCCGGTTCATGTTGTTATCAATCGCTGGCTGAGCAGCGGTCGACCGAGCCGGTGTCGAATCCGATGGAAATGCTTGGCTGCGATTGGCGGCTGGCGAGCCGATGGGTGAAAAACCACCCGTACTCCCTTGGGGTAGTGTTAAATCGGCCGGCGAGCCACCAACTCCGTGACTTGGCCGCGGAGTGGAAACAGGGTTGCTACGTGAAGCCGTATCTGAAGACCCAAATGCAATGGGGTTTGTCGGGGGAGTCGGCGGCGTGGCCGCCTGGCCTGCCGCCGGAAGCCCGTTCATTGCCCCAGCACTCCTGGAATCCGCGCCAGAGCTTACGATGCCGTGTTCCGGCCCGGAAGAAGAGTGCGGCTCACGGGGAAAAGAAGGTTCCGCCCGAGCAGCTTCGGCGGCTCCACTCGGCAACCCGGGCGCCGGCCCTTTCGGTACCGGTGCAACGGTGGATGCCGACGAGGGGACGTACGGGAATTGGATCGGTGTCTTGGAATGATCCGGCCCGCTTGATGCGAAAGGCGGCACCTCGGTCTTGGGCGTTTTTTCCATCATGGTCGGGTCCTTGCCGGCCGGATGCGGAGCCAGCACTGCCTCTCCGCTCTTGGGCACGTCCGGATTGTTGAATCCTGGCAAGGGATTGGTCGTCGAGCTGGGTGCGCTGCTCACGGCTGGTGTCGTGGCGGCAGCCTTTTCGTTCGCGCCCAGGGAGGGCCCCGGACCTGTAGGCACGGAGGGGGTCGGCTTTGCTCCGCCACCGGCAGACTCGGGATTCGCGGCTGTCCCCGGAACAACGCCGCTGCCCGCCAGCGCGGTAAACTTTGCCGGATCCAGCATCGGAGCAGGAAGCGTTGCGGTTTTCCCCTCGGGAGCAGCCGGCGTTGCCGCGGCGGCTTCCGGCGGCCATGCCGGCTGAGCCGAGCCCGATGACGGCGGGGCCTTGCCGAGCAGCGTCTTTTCTTCCTTAGCTGGCTCTTCACTGGCCTGCTTTGCATGAAAAGGAGACGCTGGCGAGTCTTTATCCGTTTTTCCGACAGGGAAGTGCGGCGTCATCCGCTCCTTTGTGGCCGGCTCCTGGGGAGGGGGAGGTTCAGAAATCGGACTGTTCCCTTGCGGAGCCAGCGGTTGGCCGCTTCCGAATGGGGGGGGAGCGGGGTTCGTCTTCGAATCGCCATGCTCATCGACGGGCCGATACCCGGCCGGCACGACTCCGGTATTCCCTGGGATCGCTCCCGCTGCTCCACCGGCCGAGAGCTCACCGTTCTTGGTTGGGACCGGTTGTGGCTCCGCCATCATCTTGGCGAGCTGTCCCTCGCCCTGGTTTTCTGTGCTGCTGGTCACTTTCTCGTTGAGTTTGGTGTAGAAGACAATCCCGACCAAACAGAGAAATGAGCAAGAGACGACCAGCCCAGCCTTGGTTTCGCGTGTCATGCTTCCCTCCTTGGAGGCAACCGCCGGGCTGCGCGCAGCTTGGCACTGCGGGCCCGAGGATTATTCCGGACTTCTTCCTGTCCCGGCCGCACCGGTTTACGGGTCGATTGTTCCCAGAACCGCCGGTCCCGGAAGGCCAACTTGACGCGGCGGTCTTCGAGCGAATGGAAGCTAATGATCGCAGCCCGGCCTCCGGGCCGCACCACATGGGGCAAACTTTCCAGCAGGCGATCCAGGGCTCCCAGTTCATCGTTCACGGCAATCCGCAGCGCCTGGAACACGCGGGTCGCCGGGTGAATGGGATGGCGGTGGCCTCGGGGCCGGGGCACGCAATGGGCAACCAAGTCAGCGAGCTGCTCCGTGTTCTCCAGGGGCGACCGCCGCCGCGTTTCAACAATCTTGCGCGCGATCCGACGGCTAAAGCGCTCTTCGCCATACTTCCAAAACAGATCGGCCAGGTCCCGTTCTCCCAGGCGGCGCAGCAAGGCAGCCGCCGGTTCGCCTTGTTTGGGGTCCATCCGCATATCGAGCGGCCCCGTCTGCTGAAAGCTGAAGCCGCGCTCCGCCACAGCGATCTGATCGGAGCAGACGCCCAAATCGGCCAATACGCCGTCCACCAGCGTGATGTCAAGTTCGTTTAGCACCTGCGGCAGTGCATCGAAATTGGCATGCACGAAAGTGATCGGATAACTCTGCATACGCCGGCGGGCCAAAGCTAACATGGCCGGATCTTGGTCGAGAGCAATGAGCCGGCCCGTGGGTCCCAGCCGCTCCGCCAACAGCCGGGAATGCCCGCCGGCGCCGACCGTGGCATCGACAAACGTCTCCCCCGCCGCCGGAGCCAGAGCGTGCAGTACCTCCGTCGGAAGCACCGGCTGGTGGAGCGGTTCAGTCGTGGATCCTTCAGCGTTCATCAACGCGACACAGTAGTCTGCTCCGTTCTTCCCGGACCGATGGTTGGGTACCGACTGCGGAATGAGCGGTCGAATCCGAGTTGAAGAAGAGGATAGCCGCGGGCCCCTTGATCGATTCTCGGCAAGGGGTCCCGCGGGGGAAACCGCAGGAGCGCTCGGCCAACCCTAACTGGTTTTGGGAAGTGCAGCACAGGTTTCCGTGGCCGGCCGGCATCTGCTCATGCCGTCAGGCCCATCGAGCGCTCCCAGTCGGTGTCAACGACATCCTCACAGTCATTGGTGGAAGGCACCCTCCGCAACGGTGTCGAAGCGCGGCGCGTGTTCCGCCAGATATTGCTGCCAGCGCTGAGCGTCCCACAGCTCCAAATGATCCCGGACACCAATCAACACCACCTCATGCCGCAGGCCCGCAAATTGAACGAGCCGTTCCGGGATCAGGACGCGCCCGCTGCGATCCACGTCCACGGCCTCGGTTTGGGCGAAGTACAGGCGGCGAAAGACTCGCGCTTCCGCGTCGGTTGCCGGCGCCTGGTCCAGCTTGGCAGCTAACTGTTCGAGCCCAGCTTTGGTGTATAGCCACAAGCACTGATCGGGACCCGGCGTGACAAACAGCGTCTCGGGCTCCTCGAGTTGTTCGCGCACCCGCCGTGGCAAGGCCATGCGCTTTTTGTCATCGAGGGAGCGGGGATGGGTTCCGGTCAGCAGCATGGCCTGAGTCTACGTCGGATCGGCTTTGGCCGGTTTTCCATCAACGCCCACTTTCACCCACAACCCACCACAACTATACCCAGGTGAATTTCGGAATCAAGACAGATTGGATTGCGCAGCGGCGGAAAGGATGAAGCTCTGGGAGTCACAAACGGACCTACCTCTTGGCCGGGAATCCTCAAAGCTCTCGCAGATGAACGGGGACGTAGTCTGTGACGGTTTGAGCGCCTGGGATGCTGTGAATCGGGGTCACAGCAAGCGAAGTGTCTCACTGCCAGGCCTTGGTCGATTGGCCGCCCGGTCCGAACCGGAGTTCGTCGATGAAGCCCTGAGAAAACCCTCATTCAGGCCACAGACGAATTTTTTACAAACAATTTTGCTGGACAGTAGCTGATGGGTTTGCATACTGTTAACGTAGATAGTGCGGAGGAAGAGCGCATGTTTCCATTCACGGACCTCTGGGGAGGATCCGAACGGACCCTCCACGGGAGCCGCACCGGAGCAGGCAAACAAAACCTTTCCTGGAGCGCCAAGCGGCCCGATCGAAAACGAAGGCAGCGTTCTCTATTGCCCGAAGTGCGCAGCCAACGCCCCTATTGCATGGAACGCTCCTGGAATCACAGGATGGCGGTGTGGGGCGGCATCAATGCTCATCAACCCACAACCGGTGGGAATACGGTCGCATTCTCGTGCAAATGCTGTGCCATGTCATAAAATGTAGGTGAGTGCGCACCGCCTACGTACCAGTCTTGGCCGATCTGTGTACTAGACTGGGTGTAGGCGCCAACTAAGGAAGTAGCGACCTCGAAGAAAGTTGCGTGATATGGGCGAAATCGGGGGGAATGCAAAACGCAATGAGCATCATGCGCCAACCATGCGGTTGTGGCTGGTGGACGAGAAAAGCGCGCAAGGTACCGGTAGCGGATTGGAAGCGGTTCTTCGTCAGCTGGAGGAGCGCCCCGGGAGCGGACTTCGGCTGATCGGAACCTCTCCGTTTCAAGCCGACTTCAGCGAAGCGATGCGAAAATTGGTGCCAGACCTCGTCGACATGCTGGTCATCAACGAGCGGGCCTGGCCGGAGGGAGCATGCACGCCCGATCTCCTGAATTTGGAGCTGGGATTCTTGGTCGTAACCGCGGCCGAAGGTGCGGAGCGTTTCCGCCAGCTGGCCGAGGAACATCCGGTTGGCTTTGTGGCTCCTGCGCCAAGCGCCGAAGCTTTGTGGCTGGGACTGATGACTGCGTTCGGTGAGCACCGCCGACACGTCCAATGGAAGCTCCAGGTATCGCGGCTGCAGCGCCGCTTGAACGACCGGATCGTTATTGAACGGGCCAAAGGAATCTTGGTGCAACGACTGAAGATTTCGGAGGAGGAAGCGTACAAGCGATTGCGTGTGTTGTCGCGGCGGCAGCGCCGACAAATTCGCGACATCGCCCAGTCTCTGCTGGATACTCAATTCCTCTTCCTTCCGGATGCAGATGGAATGGCCCCCTTTACCACAGAAAAGTTCGCCCAAGAACCGGAAAATCCAATGCCTCAAAGTTGAAGGCTCCGGCCGGCGCCTTGCTTCCGTAGAGGGTTGCGGGGAGATCGGGCAAAGGGGGTTCGGAAACCCACGATAAGGTTCACAGGGACAGCGGAGCCAAGACGAAGGACGAGCCCGATGCGGGAAAACGTCTTAAGGCATCCAAAATAGATTCAGGCGGGATCTGAGTTTTCACGAAAATATTCCACGAATGGCCGAAAATTTCTTGACATTGACGCTAACATCGCCTAAATTCTCTACCTTGTGGCTAGAGGCGGGCCCCGTCAGCCGAGCCCTAGATCCGGTGCAGTGCATGAGGCACGCCAAACGACGGTCCCCCCGATTTGGGGGACCCCGGCGAGAGGCCATGTCTGCCTTCGCTTGTCTTCCTCCCGATTTGGTCAGAATGACACTCCCCAGGGAGAAGGCAATCGCTTGCGGGAATCTTCTATCGCACGAATGGGCTGCCACGTAAACGCAAGCCGTCCGTGGTGGCGAGAATCAGGGTCGACGCCAAGATTCTCACGTCGTGCGTGACTTTCCCTTGCCTGTAAGGATACGGCACCCCGAATGGAATCGTCTTGCGGGAAGCTGCAACCGCAAGAACTGAGTTTCCCTTTGCCACGTTCGCATAGGGTGCGGGTCCCTGCATTGGCGCAGGGAGGTTGAGGTGTGGGAAGAGACCGTTTGGATGCTCTCTTCTCTCCGGTGCTGTCTACCAGCGGATCACCTCAGTCCCTCTGCTCGTACCTCTGTAGGGGTAAGGCGCGAACTACCGGAACGGAACTGGGAGGCTAGAGGTTTAGCACGGTGTATTGGGGTTTTCCCAAGCGCTGGATGCTGAGCCTTGAAATTGGGGGGGTAATAGGAGATGTCAGGCAGCCGCCTTGCGTTGGTCGCAGATGATATACGCCTTGCCAACACCATCGGCGCCCACTTGAAAAAGCATTTGGGCCAGCCGGCGTTTGTTTGCAAATACTGTTCCATTCGCGACAAATTGGGGCCGGATACAGATGGAGTATTGGTTCTGGCTGCGGGTTCCGGGGCCGAAGCCAAGCAGGCTTTTCGCCTGGTGCAGGAAATCACCCTACAGAAGTGGCCGCCGGTAATCCTCGTGCTCGCCGGAGAGGAAGCAGCCCGGACCAAGGAGTTGACCTCCTTGACGCCCTATGTGGCGCAGCAGCTTCATTGGCCGGAGGATGCCTCCCTGCTGCCCGGCCTGGTGAAAGAGCGCCTCGCACTCGGCCGGGAGTTTACGGAGCCGGCCGAGGAAGCCTTGGAAGAGGTCATCAGTCGCCGGCTGCTGAGCTGGACGCCCTCGCTCTTACCAATGGTGGAGCGCATCGCCCTGGCCGGCTCCCACGATGTCACCGTTCTGTTGACGGGGGAGACCGGGACCGGCAAAACGTACCTGGCTCGGCTGGTGCACGAGTATTCGCCGCGTAAAGATCATCGCTTCCTCGTCGTACCCTGTGGAGCGCTGGCAGCCAATCTGGTTGAGAGCGAGTTCTTTGGCCACACGAAGGGAGCGTTCACCGGCGCCGATCGGCCCAAGATTGGGAAGTTTGCCGCCGCGGGGAACGGAACCCTGCTTTTGGACGAAATCGATGCGTTGGGGCTGGAACAGCAGGCCAACCTGTTGCGGGTGATCGAGACCGGTGAATACGAGCCGGTCGGCAGCAATGAGACTCAACATTGCACGGCCCGGATCATTGTCGCCAGCAACTGGAACCTGGAAGAGGCGGTCGAACGTGGTAAGTTCCGCCGCGATCTGTATTACCGTCTCAATGTAATGTCCTTCCATTTGCCGCCGCTGCGCGAACGCGTTCAGGACATTGCGCCCCTGGTGCGCGGGATGGCGGCCCGATTCAACAACAAGTTCCGTAAGGACTTGTTCGACGTGCACCCGGTTGCCATGGCTGCCCTCGAAGCGTTTCCCTGGCCGGGCAACATTCGCCAGCTGGAAAATGTGGTCCAGCAAGCCGTTCTGGTCAGTACGGGCCCGCAGCTCCTGCTGCAGCATCTACCGCCGGCCGTCCAAGACTACGCCTCGGTGATTCCAAGCAACGGCCAGGTCTCGAGTGATTCCCTGCACCACGACCGCGAGATTGCAGAGCGGACCAGTATTCAGCGCGCGCTGGTGAACTCCGGCTACAGCCGGGCACGGGCGGCCAACTCGCTTGGTATCAGCCGTGTCACTTTATACAAGAAAATGAAAAAGTACGGACTGATGGGCGTCCCTCTTCACCCCGCCGAAGCTCAATGAACTTTTTTTGCACGGGATGCGACAGGGAATTCAGAAGCTCATTTCCTGTAAACTTTCGTTATCGATACTGTTAACGAAATGTACATTAATGGCAACGTAGAATTTCCTTGACAACGCGAAATCATATACGGACGTTCACAGCAGATTCACTTCCGTCCAGTAGGCTTCTTGGGATCTTCCGATAGCTTTGCCTTCAGCGCATTCCACCATTTCTTGAAATCATTCCGCCCGGTGATCGGCTGCAGCATGGGATCATGCTGGATATAGGCAACCCTGGCTGGATCCACGAAGAATCCTGCATCCGCCGCTTTTGCCAGCAATTCGAGGGCATGGGATGCGTACTGCTCTGATTGGTCCTTCGACTGAGCCGGATCCAACTTGGCGTCCTGCCGGGCAGCCCCCGCGGACAGCGCGTAGACGCAGGCCAGGTAATAAAGGTTGTCGCCGGAAGGCTCAACATGCTCTGCCACGGCTTTCGCCTCGGCGGTGGCTTGCCGGTGATCGCCCATCCGGGCCAAGGACGTGGCTCGCATCAGGCGCAAGGCATCCCGACTGCTCCCTCCATCCGCGCGGATGGCTCGATCCCAATCTCCAATCGCCTCGGCATGTTTACCCAGCCGGCTCCAAGTCTCGGCCCGGGCCGTGAACGCATCCCGCAGCTTTTCTCGGGCCCGACTATGGCGGGGCTGTTGTTCGAATCGGGGTTCGAGGATTTGGACAGCCCGGTTGTACCATTCCAGCGCTGCCTGAATTCTGCCTGTGTCACGCATGCTGTTGGCCATGTGCACATAGCTCGTGCCCAGATCGATGGCAATCTCGAATGCGTGGGGAAAATCGTGGCGCAAGCGTTCACGGATATCGAGGGCTCGCTGATACGTGGCCTTGGCCTCTGCAAACCGCTGCGTCGCGCTCAATAAATCACCCAGGTTATCGAGACCCAAGGCCAGTGTTTTCTCATAGTGCACGTCCTTGGACTGCGCACCAACCAAGTGCTCCAAAGCCAGGATGGCCTTCCGATAAGCCGCCTCCGTTTTCTCGGCCTCACCAGCCTCCCGATACAAATTGCCCAGATTGATCTGGCACTCCGCCAGCATGTCTTCGTATTCGGCGACATCCGGATGCTCACGCAAGAGGGACTCCCAGATGCTAAGGGCCTTCTGGAGATGCCGTTCTGCCTCATCCCGCCGATAGCGGAATGCCCAGGAGACACCGAGATTCAGATGGCCGGTGGCCAGGTCGTGCTGATAGACCGCGACGCCGGGATGTTCCTGCAAGAGCCTCTCCAGGATCGCCACGGCTTTTTGGCCGGATTGGATGGCCTGGTCCTGGGCGCCGGTGGCATGATACAGCTTGCTCAACGTGACGGTGGTCTCGGCCCAGTCTTGACGATAGGCTGGCTCATCCGGGAACCGCTCCGTCAACCCTTCCTGCAAGCGTAGGGCCTGCCGCAGGGCCTCCTCCATTTCGCCTTGGCGTCCGAGCGATTCATAAATTCGGGCTCTCAGCTCGTGAACCCGTGCGGTTTCGCGCAGGATGGCCGGATCGGTGCTGTTCTGCTGGAGGAACCCTTGATAAAACAGCAGCGCCTTTTCCAGGAGGGCGCGCCGCACCGGCTCCATCTGGGGAATGTTGGCCAACTCCTTTTTTCCCACCTCCGTCAGCATCGCGTCGACGGCTTGCCGGGCTTTTTGCAAATTGAGATCTGCCCGCGCGCGCTGCTCCTCAGTCGTGTGCAAGGCATCTTGCAGCTGGGAATTGTGCACAATGATCCCGACCATGGAGCCGATGGCAGCCAGGCTGCTGACGAGGACCAGGGCCGCGATGGCAGGGCGACGGCGGGCCCACTTCACGACGCGCTCCGTAAGTCCGGCCGGACGAGCCAGGATGGGCTCTCCCACCAAGAATCGCCGCAAGTCCTCGGCCAGGTCGAAGGCGGAGGCATAGCGATCGGCCGGCGATTTCTCGAGGCATTTCAGGCAGATCGTTTGCAGGTCACGTGGCATCTTCGGTTGGAGCTGAATGGGAGAGACCGGCTCGACATACAGCACTTGGTGGAGGGTATCCAACGGGGATTCCCCCTTGAACGGCGGCCTGCCGGTAAGCATCTCGTACAGGATGGCTCCCAGGCCGTAGACATCGGTGGCCGGGCCGATCGCTCGGATTCTGCCCTCCGCTTGCTCGGTGGCCATGTAGCTGGGCGTCCCCATGATGGTTCCGGTCAGCGTGTGCCCTAGTTCCTTGTCCAGCCGCTTGGCCAGGCCGAAGTCCGTAATTTTTGGGATGAGTCCGTAGTCCGTCGTCCATAGTCCGTAGCCGGTCTCTTTTGCCCCGGACTGGGGACTACGGACTACGGACGCCAACAGGATGTTGGCGGGCTTGAGATCGCGGTGCACAATCCCTTGTTCGTGGGCGTAGTGCATGGCCCGGGCCAACGTCTCCACCATTGCCGCCGCACTGCGCGCGGGCTGTGGAGTTCCGGCCAGCTTGTCGGCCAGTGTGCCGCCTTCGACGTACTCCAGCGAAAAATACGGTATCCCTGCCTGTTCCCCTACTTCATGGATTTGCACGATGTTGGGATGCTGTAGCTGAGCCACCGCCTCGGCTTCACTGCGGAAGCGAACCCGTTCCTGACGCCCGGCAAGCTCGGCCGCCAGGATCATCTTTAAGGCCACCACGCGATTGAGACTCTCCTGTCTGGCTTTATAGACCGCGCCCATGCCGCCGCGGCCCAGCAGCTCCAGGATTTCATAGCCGGCCACGCTGGGCAGCACTTCCGGGTCGATCGAATTGGGAGGAGCGATCCTCGGGCCAGGGTGGTGGATCGTTGGCAGGGCATCGATCAGAACCTTACTGCTACAGATATGGCAAGTCATCTCGCGCACGGAGGAATCCGTGGGCGGCGGCAGCGGTGTATCGCAGAACGGGCAATGCGGTTGCCGGGGGTCTGGCAGGGCCGGCGACGCAGCTACCGACCGCTTCAAAGGAACCTCGGCATCGATCTTTGCCAGGGCCGTGCGGAGCAGCTGGGTGTCATGGCCGGGGAAGCGGGCACAGTATTCGTCCGGACTCGGTGCGTCGCCCCATTGCCGGCGAACTCGGTACTCCTCTTCGATCAAGCCTAAAGGCATCTGCAGGAGCGGCCCAAGCTCTGGATAGCGGGCAGCATAATCCTCCAGCCGAGGTTCACTGCCATCGCTTCCCTTCCCTCTCTTTCCGCCGGCCCGCCGCCAACGGTATTCCAAGTCGATCTTGATCAATTCTTCGAGCAGGACATGGCGGGCGGAGGCATCGAGACTGGAGGACGGTTGGTCGCGCGCCTCGGTTCCCCCGGCGCGAGGAGCAACCAAAAACGCTTCCAAGGAGGGCGGAGTTCCGCTCTGCCAGGCTTCCTCAAATTCGTCGATGATCCTTTCCAGCCGGTCATCGGCGGATGGTTGCGAACTCATGATCCGGACCCGACCTTATGCGGAGCGCGCCTCCTATTGGAATTGTTCTTGATAGCGGCGTTCCAGGGACTCTTTGATCTGATCAAGCCGGCGCCGAACGGTGCGCACGCTGTGGCGGGTATCGGCTGCAATCTCTTCGAGCGTATGTCCTTGGAGCCGCAATTCGAAGATCCGGCGGCGATGGACATCTAACCCGCGCATGAGTTGTTCCAACTCCTCCGCCAGCGCCGCCGCTTCGACCGGGGAAGGATCGCGCGCCAAGCTTTCTGCTTCAAAGACGGATAGGCCGCCAGCTCCCTGCACGTCATTCTCACGGCCGAAGGCGCGCTTCCCGGCCTGATGATGCTGCACTTGGCGAAAGAGTTTGTTCAAGGTGATGCGGACCATCAGATGCCAAAGATCGCCACTCTGCGTCAGTACGTATCGGCCGTCGCGTGCTCCGACAAAAAAGCTGCGATAGGCCGACTGGACGACATCCTCGGGGTCGAACCGTCGGGCAAGCTGATTGGAAAGGCGCGTCCGCACCAGGGCCAGAAGTCGTTCGGCGTGCCGCTGAAACAGGGCCTCGGCAGCTTGCTGATCGCCGACCCGCCAGCGGGCCATCAATTCCACCGATCCGTGGTCGTCCATCCCGTTGTCCCCGCCAAAAGTGTCTGCAAGATTCGCAGGCGCGGCCCTGGCGCATACTCTCCGAACATAACGGCCGGCTGCCGAGGTCCACCGTGACGGTTTTTCGTAAGATCATTCAGTATGACGTGTTAAGCAAGCGTTGGGAAGACCAAAGCAAAGCGAGACTCGCGGCCCGTTTATGGGTCTTGCGGATCAAGCCAGGTCGGTAAGCGCTCAGGATTTTCCCAAATGCCTTGACACGCGCCTGGCGGCCCCTCAAACTCATACCTAAGCGCATGGACTAGGCCGGACCGTCCGAGGGGGTGAACACTCACCCCTCCCGGCGGTTTGGGCCAGTCTCGATGTGACCATCTCTTACGAGATGTGGCCGATGCCAGAGACACTACCCAATCGTGAAAGTAGGGCAATCTATGCTCGCGCAGTTACGAGTCGTCACCGGGCCTGATCAGGGGCGCGTCTTTTTGCTGGAAAAATCGTTGGTCATTGGCCGCGGACAGGAGACAGATACACGCCTCAAGGATCCGCAAGTGTCGCGCGTCCATTGCCGCATCAACGTGGACGGCGACAAATCGGTCCTTGTCCACTCCAGCAAGACCAGCGATACCCTGGTGAATGGTCAGCGTGCAGCCCACCACGAGCTGAAGCCGGGAGATACGATCCAGATCGGCAGCACACAGATGCGTTTCGAACTCGAAGGCACGCCGGAGGCGAGTACGCTCATGATGAGCTCGACTCCAACGAAACCGACTGCATCCAAGACCGAGAAGCTGGCCGAACTGGTGGGTCAAACGCTCTCCCATTTTGTTATCGACACGATCCTTGCCCGTGGCCAGGCTGGCATGATCTTCCGGGCGCGCGACACCCAGAATGACAACGAGCTGGCCCTGAAAGTACTGTGGCCGGAATTTGCACGTAATGATGACGAAATGCAGCGGTTTGTCCGCGCGATGAAGACCATGCTGCCGATCCGGCACCCGAATTTAGTAGCGCTTTACGGCGCCGGCAAGACGTCGTCGTACTGCTGGATCGCCATGGAGTATGTGGCCGGCGAAAGCCTCACGGCTGTGATCGAGCGGATCGGCACTGCGGGGATGCTGGACTGGCGAAATGCCCTGCGTGTAGGCGTACATGTCGCCCGCGGCTTGGCCTTCGCGCAACAGCACCACATCATCCATCGCAACATCAAACCATCGAACATCCTCATCCGAGAAAGCGACAAGCTCACGAAGCTGGGAGATTTGATGTTGGCCAAGGCACTCGAAGGAACGCTGGCCGAACAGATTACCCGACCCGGCGAGCTGGTGGGGGACATCGCCTACATGTCCCCGGAGCGGACCTACGGCGGCAGTGCGAACGTGGATGGTCGATCCGATATTTACAGCCTCGGGGCCACCGTCTACGCTCTGCTGACGGGCCGGCCTCCCTTCAGCACCGTCTCCTTGGCGCAAACCATCCAACAGATCCGTAACGAGGAGCCCGTCAAGCCCAAGAAATTCCAGCTCGCCGTTCCCGATTTGTTCGAGGGAACGGTGCTCAAGATGCTGGCCAAGCGGCCAGAAGATCGGTTTCAGACGGCAGCCGAACTGTCGGCCGAACTAGAGCGCGTGGGTAAATTCCAGGGTTTGAGCTTCTGAAACGAGGCTCGCCATGCATGTGGAATGCGCCGCCTGCCATCATGTCCTGGAATTCTCCGCCGCGCCGCCGGCCTTCTGTTGCCATTGCGGTCACGCAGTAGCTGCCTCCAAACCGCCCACGACCATCGACTTTGATCTGGACGCCCCGACTTTACCCCCGTCGGACGGCAGCGCGACGATCCAGTGCTCCGTTCCCGATGTCGTCGGTGGCTATCGGCTGCTGCGGCCACTCGGAAGCGGCGGCATGGGCACGGTGTATGAGGCGGAGGACCCGTGCTCGGGCTGCCATGTCGCCTTGAAGCTGATCGCGCCTGAGTTTACTGCTTCCAAAGACGCCATGGAGCGCTTTCGCCAGGAAGGCCGGCTCGCGAGCACGATTGCGCATCCGCGCTGTGTCTTCGTCCTTGCAGCGGATGAAGAAGCCGGCCAGCCCTATATCGCTCTGGAATTGATGCCCGGCGCCACGCTTCAGGACCTGGTCAAGGAGAAGGGGTCGCTGCCGGTGGCGGAAGCGGTAGCGAAGATTGGTGATGTCATCGAGGGGCTCCAGGAGGTCCACCGGCTGGGTCTCATCCATCGCGATGTCAAGCCCTCCAACTGCTTTCTCGAAGCCGATGGCCATGTGAAGATTGGCGATTTCGGACTCTGCAAGTCCCTTGTCCGAGAGAGTCATCTGACCCGAACCGGATCGTTTCTGGGAACGCCTCTGTATGCGTCCCCGGAACAAATCAAGATGGAGCGCGTCGACCGGCAGTCCGATGTGTACGCCGTAGCCGCGACCCTGTATTTTCTGCTAACCGGCCGGGCTCCGCACCAGACCGGCGATGCCGCCGCGACGGTCGCTCGGATCGTGTCCGATCCGGTGCCGTCCATGCGATCCACACGGCCGGATCTTCCCCGAGCGCTCGACCGGGTTGTCTTGCGCGGTCTGGAGCGGGAGCGTAAACATCGCTGGAGGAATCTCGACGAATTCCGGGTCGCCCTGGCACCGTTCCTGCGGCGCCGACTCTCGATCGGTGGCATCGGAATCCGGATCGGGGCCTATCTGGTTGATGTGCTTCTATTCAAATTGCTATTCGGGGTTCCCCTGGCTCTGCGGGGCATCCGGAGCGATGATCCCGCATGGCTGATTCTTGCTGGCGTCTTGGTGCAGGATGCCGTTTGGCTATTCTATTTCACCCTGTTGGAGGGGATTTGGGGATGTTCCCTGGGGAAGCGTTGGCTGCGGCTGCGCGTTTGCGCGATTGGAACGGGGGCGGATCTGGGTTTGGGTAAAGCCTTCCTCCGCACAATTAGTTTCCATGTCCTCGTCAACCTGGGCTGGCCGATTGCCGCGGTTCTTCGGTTCATCTTCCTCGGACCGCACAGTATGTTTAGCCCGCTCATCGACACATACCTTCCTTTCATCTGGTTCACGGTCGGAATTCTTGCGCTCAGTAGCACGATGCGCAAGGGCAATGGCTATCGCGGAATTCATGATTTTTTAAGCGGATCGCGGGTTGTGCAATTGCCGTGGCCCTGGAAGCGACGGAAGTGGCGGAGTCAGCCACAAGAGCTCGCCATCTCCCAACCGAAGAAACTCCCGGAGCGGATAGGTCATTTTGTCATCAAGGGCGCGATCCGGTGGACCGGAGAGGAAGGAATCCTGCTGGCCGAAGACGCCGTCCTTGCGCGCAAAGTTTGGCTGTGGTTGCGGCCATCTTCCGCGCCACCGATGTCCGAGGCCCGCCGCGAGATTGCCCGGCCTGCACGGCTACGGTGGCTAGCCAGCGGTCATACCACGGAACAACAGTGGGATGCGTTTCTGGCCGCTCCTGCGGGATGGTCCCTGGCCACACTGATTGCCCAAGAACAGCGTCTTTCTTGGGCAGAAATACGTCCGCTGCTGGAACAGCTAACCGATGAGCTGGTCGCGGCCAGTGCCGATGAAACTGTGCCGGATCGACTGACCGCAGACCAGGTATGGGTCGAGCCGGATGGGCGGGTGCAACTGATCGATGCACCGTTCCAAGAGGCACCCGCATCGGCTCCGTGCGGGGTCGCACCCGAAATTCACCGCAGAGCGTTAGAGTTGCTGGGACAAGTGGCGGTGCTGACCTTGGAAGGCCATTCTCGCCCAGCGGGAAGATGTGCCGAGCCCATCCGCGCACCGATTCCCGAACACGCCGCCCAGATGCTAGATCGCTTACTCGGCGTTGGCAAATCCTATGATCGTGTTGAGGAGTTTAAGGGCGATTTGATGGCGAGCGCGGATCAGCCGATCGAGGTAACGCGCGGTTTGCGCGCGGGTCATCTGCTCTTCCAAGGGACGCTGCTGCTTCTTGGCTATGTACTCCTGTTGTTAGCCTATGCTCTCCTTTCCCTTGCGGGGGTCGTTCCTCCATTTCCGGAAGAAAATCCCGACGCAAAGATGGTGCCCATCGCGATCTTTGCCGGAATGCTGTGGGTCGCTTGGGGCTGCCTATTTCGCGGCGGACTGACATTGGGCATGCTCGGCATTGTGCTGGTGGACGCGAATGGACGCCTGGCATCGCGGGTCCGCAGTGGTTGGAGAGCGTTGCTGCTCTGGCTGCCACCCCTCCTTGCCATTGGGCTCCTGCTTTTGGCGAAGAACTGGGATGTCTTGGCCTATGGCTGGCTTGTATTGCTGGTCCTGTACTTCCTGGTTGGCCTCCTTTGGCCAGGCCGCGGACCGCACGATCGCCTGGCCGGCACGTTTCTAGTGCCCAAGTGAGGCCGTCGGTCCACTTTCGGCCACCGCTTCAGACTGGTGCGGGATCACGACATCTGCCATGGCCATCCGTCGCCGGATCGGTGGATGATCCTCAAAGAGCCAAACTACGATCGGATGCGGGTCCGGATCTGACTTGTTGATCCGGGCCAACTTGGTGAATGCCGATCGATAGGCTTGGGCCAGTCCCGTTCGTTCCAGGGCGTAACGGTCGCATTGCCGCTCAAAAAAACGGCTGACGGCATTTTGCAGCGGCGCCAACACCAGGCCAAACAGCGACAATACCACCAGCAACAGAGGCAGGGCGGAGGGATCCTGGTAGGCCGGCAACAGTTCCGTCGGCGCATACCCGAGCGCCGGGGCCGCGGCCCGCAGCACCCTATCGGCCAGCCAGAAACTCGCCCCGGCCGTGAGGACGCCCCAGACCACCATCTTGAGCAAATGGCGATGCACGTGGTGGCCAACTTCGTGAGCGAATACCACTTCGATTTCGTCCGGTGTGAACTGATCCAGCAAGGTATCGCCGAGCAGCACGCGGCGAGTATGGCCCAGCCCGGCCAAGGCAGCGTTGGCCTTGCGCGTTTCCGCGCTGAGATGCAAGCGATAAACACCTTGGATATTTAGGCCCGTACCATTGGCTACACGTTGCAACCGTTCCATCAGTGCCGAGTCGCCCAGCGCCGTCACTTTGTAGAAAAGTGGCAAAATGACCACCGGCAAGATCTGACCCAAAATCAGGGTGACAGCCAACCACCCGGCTGCCGCCCAAAGCCACCACCAAGGTCCGGCGTACCAGAAGAGGGAATAGAACCCGAGCAGCAGCATCAGCCCAATTGGCCCGCCGATCAAGTACCCCTTGATCTGTCGCCAAACCCAGCGGAAAAATGTCTGATTGCTGAGCTGATAACGGTGCTCCAGCACAAACCCGGACCAAAAATCGAGCGGAAGGGTCAGCAGTTCCATGCTGGCGGCGTAGACGAAGGCCAGCGCGATGAGGCGCAACCAGCGATTTTCTCCCAGGAACGGCCGTAACAGTTGATCAAGTTTCGGCCCGCCCCACACCGCCATGATTACAAGCAAAGACAGGTTCAAGCCCAGCGAGCCCAGCTGAGCGGTCAACTTTTGCCGCTGGTATCGCTTGACCTCGGGCGGAGTAGGTTCCAGTTCCGGGCTGGGACTCTGTTCGATGGGTGCAGAAGCCATACGCAATTGACTGTCCACTCTGAGGAAACCGATCAAACCGCATTTGCCAAGCGACGGCGCAGTGATTCGTTCTCGCGGCGCAGCCGTTCATTTTCTTCCTGTGATTTGCCTTGTTCCCAAAGCAGGTAATACGAGCGATTGCGCCTGGATACGCCACGGACGACAAAGACGTCCGGCGATACATGCGGGTGATTGTTGCCCGGGATGTAATAGAGGAGCAAATTCCCCGACACGGAAACCTTCGGTGCCCTCGCGTACCACATTGTGAGCATGGCAATGAGGGCAACCATGAGATCACGGTGCCCACCGGCTTCCGTCATCGGACGCCCATCCCTTGTGGGATATTCGATCGTTGGGCGGACAGCTGCTCGCCGTACGTTTGCCATGATTCTCGGTTCCTCCCCGAAGCATATCCTCCGGCCAATTGGGGCCGAGTTCATTATATCAGTGCCCTGCTGGGCCGACGGCGGGACCGAGCCTTGCCTTCAGCTTTGTATACTGACGTTGCCATGAAATCTGACCTGGCCACCCTCGATCTGCTTATCGTTGTGCTGTATGTCCTGGGCACGACCCTGCTCGGTGCCTGGTTCACCCGTCAGCAACGCAATCTGCGCGTCTATTTTGTCGGCGACCGCGATGTGAGCTGGTGGCTCGTGCTCATTTCGATCGTGGCCACCGAAACGAGCACCGTGACCTTCCTCAGTGTTCCCGGACTGGCCTTCCGGCGGCCGACTGCTCTCAACCCGGAGCCGGGCAATCTGACTTTTCTGCAACTGTCCTTTGGCTACATCCTTGGCCGTCTTTGCATTGCCTGGCTGCTGATTCCGCAATATCTGCGTGGCGAGCTTTTCTCGGCTTACGAGTTACTCCGCCAACGGTTCAATGCGGCGGTGCAGCGGACTGCGTCGGGGCTGTTCCTGCTGACGCGCGCTCTAGCCGATGGCTTGCGGCTCTACTTGGCGGCCCTGCTCCTGGAACAGTTCACAGGATGGAATAGCCAGGTGTCGGTCCTGGTAATCGGCCTGGCCACGATGGTCTACACCTACCTGGGAGGTATGCAAGCCGTTATCTGGACCGATCTGATTCAGTTTGTCATCTACATTGCTGGGGCATTCGTTGCTGCGTTCTTCATCGTCCACCAAGTGCCGGATGGATGGGCTGGCTTCGTGGCTCTTGGGCAGCAAGAGCATAAATTTCAGGTGCTGGACTTTCGCTTTGATCTGACCCAGCCGTTCACATTCTGGGCCGGCTTAATCGGCGGCGCTTTTTTTACGATGGCCAGCCACGGTGCCGACCAGATGATGGTTCAGCGCTATCTTTGCAGCCGAACACTGCCACAAGCACGGTTGGCACTCATCCTGAGCGGGTTCGTGGTGCTGGCGCAATTTCTCTTGTTCCTCTTGATCGGGGTTGGTCTGTACGTGCTCACTCACGAAGGGATTCTTCGCTTGCCAGCCCAGACGAAGGATGATGCGGTGTTTGGCTATTTCATCGTGCATTTCCTTCCGTCGGGGGTGGTCGGTCTGGTCATCGCGGCAGTACTGGCGGCTTCCATGTCATCGCTCTCCTCGTCGCTCAACAGCTCAGCAAGTGCTTTCACCAGCGATTTTTATCGGCCGCTTCGGCCCGGCCAGCCCGAAGGGCACTACCTCTTCGTTTCGCGGATCATGACGACCGTCTGGGGATTAACCCGGATCGGCGTTGCCCTGATTGCCGTGAGCCTGATGAGCGACAGCAATGTCATCACCCAGGTGTTGCGCGTGGCCGGGTTCACGACCGGGATGATCCTCGGCTTGTTCTTGCTCGGCAGCATGCACCCGCCAGTGCGCTCCGGCGCGGCCCTGGCCGGTTTGGTCGTCGGCTTCTTCACCGTATTCGTGGTTTGGCTTCCGTCGGCGGCCCCCAGGGAACTCTCTGCTTGGCTCGCTACGATCTGGGGGGATCAGGCCATCCCCCAGCCGCTGCTGGTTTGGGCGCACTCCCCCTTGGCCTGGCCATGGTATGCTGTTATCGGCACCGCCACGACGGTGGCAGTAGCTTTGCTGGCCGATCTTCGGAAAGGGCGACATGGATCACTTGCAAACCGAGGCCCGCAACCCGGCCTCCACAAACCTCGATGAACTGACTCCCCTCCAGTTTGTGCAATTGATGAACAAGGAAGACGGCCGGGTTCTGGCCGCGGTGGACTCGCAGGCCGAAGTCATCGCCCGAGCCATCGACGTAATCGCGGAACGATTGCGCGGCGGAGGCCGACTGATCTACGTTGGCGCAGGGACATCCGGCCGGCTGGGCGTATTGGATGCGACCGAATGTCCGCCGACGTTTAGTTCTCCGCCGGGTCAGGTCATCGGCGTAATTGCGGGTGGTCCCACCGCGTTGACCCAGGCTGTCGAGGGGGCGGAAGACCGTCCGGAGCTGGCGGAACAGGACCTCGTGGCACTCCATCTCGGCCCGCAAGATGTTCTGGTTGGCATTGCAACCAGTGGCCGAACCCCTTACGTCCTGGGAGCGCTCCGTTTTGCCCGCAGCAAGGGTACCTTCACGATCAGCCTGGCCTGCAATCCCCAATCGGATCTCGAAGCGCTGGCCGAGCTGGCGATCACTCCGGTCGTTGGCCCCGAG
>DATGIQ010000620.1:0-3250 GCA_035295665.1 Gemmataceae bacterium
TGGCACTGGCCGCGGTGGCCGCCACCGCCGTGGCCTTCGCGGGGGACGAACCCGCGAAGGAGGACCTGAAGGCGCTGGTGGGGACGTGGCAGTACACTTCCCAAGAAGAAGACGGCAAGGAGACAGCCAAGGAGAATCTCAAGGCGGTCACGGTCACCGTCACCGCTAAGGGCAAGTGGGAAGCGAAACACGAGGGGAAGACGTTCCTGGAGGGGACGGTGAGGCTCGATCCGTCGAAGAAGCCGAAGGCGGCCGACTGGACGATCACGACCGAGGGTGACCTGAAAGGCAAGACGGCCCTGGGCATCTACGACGTGGACAAGGACACCTGGAAGCACTGCTTCGGGTTCGACAAGCGCCCCGACAAGTTCGAGTCAAAGGAGGGCAGCAAGGTCACCAACGCCGTACTCAAGCGCGTGAAGAAGTGACGGACGACCTTGCGCGCCTCGGTCCGCCCCACCGAGTTGAGTTCGCGTCAACGCCTTCGGCGCGGAGGACCCATCGTCCGCGGCGTGCCGGAACGAACCACGTCGGAGCTTGCCCCGCTACGCGCTGCTGGACTCGTCAGACGACCCCGCCGATGGTCCACGCTAGTGCTTCTTGGGCACAAGCCTCGCCAGGCCGAGCGTGGCCCACGAACTGCCGGTGCAGGTGATCGGCGTTAGCAGCTTCGCGCTGCCGGGGGAACCATCGGGGGTCGATCGCGAAAGCATCGGCCAACTGCCGTCCGGCTGCTGCGCGGCGACCAGGTAGTCAATGCCGCGCCCGATTTCGGGCTGTTCGGCCGTCAGGCCCGCCAGCGCCAAGGCGTACAAGGTCTGGCCGGTGGCAAAGGCATCGCTGTCCCATCCCGGCACGGCCTGGCTCCAGCCGCCGTCGGCGCGTTGCAGGGCCAGAAGTTCGTCGATCGTCGTTTGCAGGGCCGCGCGCGGCTTGCCGGAGCGGACCCCTAGGAGCACCTTCAGGACCTTCTCTTGGTGGAGGCCGAAGGGCTTGGCGGCGTCGAGCCAGGCGGTCGCCTTGGCCAGCGCCGCCCACTGCGACTGCGGCGAGCCGGGTCCGGTCGCCCCTTGGAGGGCGAGGATGATCCAACCGGCGTCGGTGGTCTGACTCTCGTTGAGCGGCGGCCGCCGGAGGGTGGCAAAGAACTCCCACGAGCCGTCGGGCTGCTGCTTCTTGACGATCTCTGCCGCGATCCGCTGCAGGCCCTGTTCTTGTCCCTCGGTCAGCGAGGGCAACGCCCGTACGGCCACGGCCAGGAACGGGAGCCCCATATTCAGCCCCCGGCCCTGGGGGCGCGGGTCGGGCGGGTCGGCCGGGTTGGGGAAGATCTTCGAGGCCATCAGCTTGTCCCGACTGCCCAGCAACGACTCGACCGTGTCCGCCACGAACTGGCGGTCGATCGCGTACCCTTGGCGGCCCGCTTCGCCCAGGGCCCAAAGCGGCATGGATACGTGATGGCAGGCGGCGCACCTGCGCGTGCTCAACCAGGCGGCGCTTTCGGCCTGCAGGTACTTGACGGCGCGATCGACCGCCTGGTGGACTTGGGGCGTTGGTGCACGCGGGAGCAAGGCCCTTTCCTCGGCCAGAGCCGGACGCGGAGGGCAAAGCCCCACAAGGACCCACGCTAGCAAGGACACACGAGCCATAGCTCTCGATCCTCGGGAGGGCAGAATGAGCGGCGCCAGAGGCCATTTTACGGGTTCGGCGACGATTGTTAGCCGAAATCGACTCCTGACCCCCAATCAAACGTGGGAGTCCTTTCTTCTCCCGCGATGGGTCAACTCTCACGGCCCTCCTCGGTTCCCCCGTCCCACGTGTGGTCCGGGTCGGGGTAGAACGTGACGCCGCTCAGGCCTTTGCCTGGGGGGTAGATAAGAACTAGCCAGCCTCCAGCGATTCGTGCGCGGTAGGCGTGTTTCGCCGGTTTTCCATCCTCGTACTTCAGATTCAACTCTTCCAAGTGGAGAGCCGGTTTTTCTGCCATAGCGACCCCCTGTGACGGCGTCAGACCCCTTTACGAAGGCCGTCGGGCAACCTTTGCGGCCTAACTGGTGATTAGATCGACCGGCGTCGGTCTGTTTACCCCGCTGCCGGTCACGTTATTTCGGTGCGCCGGTCTGTTTATTACGGCCCCGATCGGCTCCGGGCCGTCAGGCCCGGCCTGGCGTGGCAGAGCCGCAGCGCAGTGGTTACAGTGGCTGGGGAGAAACGGCACGACGTGCTGGACCCGCTCGGAGGGCAGGCGACGTTTCAAGTGCGCCGGGTGCCCTGGTTGGCCGCCCCGCGTCTTGCCGGTGCGCTGCTTGACGACGGGCTTAGGCGCATCGGGAGGATTCGCCGAGGGCGGGATGCCGGAGTTGGTGGCGTTGGTGCCCGGGCGGGTGGTCAGGTCGCGCACCGTGGCCTCGAGTTCAACGATGCGCTCCTCCCGTTTCCGACATCCAGGGCATGTCACCGTAGCCATGCTGACATCTTAGGAACTCGGTCAGCAAACAGCTGCGCCCCAAAACCGGATGGGCGGTTACTGCTTGGGACCTGTTCGCCCCGTTCGGTGAGATCGGCCCGACTTTGCACGCCGGACACAGGGTAAGGCGCGGTTACGATTGGACACACTTTCACTCGTCGATGCGCTGGGCGGGCTTCCGCCGGAGTGCTTTGCAGAACGCTCACTCCCCGATTTCCAGACTCGCCCAGTCCCAATGGCCCCGAGCCATCGCCCTCTTGAGGCGGACGTCCAGTACCACTGCCAACGCCACGGCGAGCGGCATGCAGGCGAACCACGCTCCCGCGCTCAAAGCCAGGGGGTTTCCCGGGTAACGGAGGATGAACTCCCACAGCGGGTTCTCCGGTTGCGCCACGTAGCTGCCCGCGACCAAGGCCACCCCGGCGAGCATCGACCCCACGCCGCACGCCGCCGCACGGAGCAGCGACGCCGCGCCTGGTCGGCCGGCCAGTTCCCGGAAGACACCGTGGCACAGCAGCACCGACAGGAATACATATCCCACTAACACGCCCAACTCGGCCAGCCCTACCCGGGCGTCGGACCACTTCTCCCCCGCGGCGACGAAAACCAGGGGGATGAGGTTGAGCCCGACGAACATCATCGCGGCCCCGAGCGCGGCGATCCGAGCCCCGTATCGCAGCCCGCTCTCGCCCTGCCCCCGGAAGAACAACTTGGAAAGCCAGCGCTCCAGGCGGGGGACCGAGGCTTGCAGGTCTCGCGACAGGGCGGCGGGGTCGCCGAACC
>DATGIQ010000621.1:0-3584 GCA_035295665.1 Gemmataceae bacterium
GAAGGCATGGCACGCAGCCCGGCCGACCAAAGGAACAATGGCTTTGGGCTTGTGCCGATTGCGGCTCGGAGCCACGGACATGGAAGGGCGTGACCGAACACTGGGTCTGGCGGAGGCAACCAACCAGGCACAGTTTTGCGAGCTATAGTTGAAATGGTGGATGCCATCTGCTCCGTGGAGCGGTACAGGTGGAAGCATGAATGATCCCGTTCCCAAGATTGGTCGGACCCAGAGCATGGCCATAGCGATCCCCAACCAAGAACATGCACAGAATGGCGCAATCACCGAGCATGCCTTGACGGCCGCGAATCCCGAGGCCGATTCGGATGTCGATCCCGTGATCGAGGAAGCATCTTCTCCCACGGCGCCCAACGAGGAGCTCGAGTTGCTCCGCGCCGAGCAGGCCGTGCTGCACTGCACGGTGGATGAATTGCAAAAACTGTTAGCCGAAAAGGAGACGGCGGAACAAGCCTGGATGGATAAGCAAAAGGAGCTGGAGGCTCTGCTCGAAGCCAAGGCGGAGGTCATTCGTGAGCTGCACCTGAAAGCCCAGGAACGCCCCGCCGGGGCAAATCCTCGGGGATCGGCTGTCTTGCCCTCCGGGGCATCCCGGGAGGGACCGATTACTCCCCGTGAAGAGGAACTGCTGGCCCTGAGCGAAGAACTCGAGGACGAACGCCGCCAGCTTCAGGAGGACGAAGCCACGGTTCGGGCACAAATGCGGGAGATGGAAGTTCAGATGTCGCGCGAACGAGCCGAGCTGGCCCGGCAGCGGAATGAGCTACAGCGCCTGCACAGCGAAATCCGCCATGAACTCGAGCTGGCCTCTCGCCATGCAGCTTTGCGCGACCGCCTGGAGCCTCTCCAGCGCCGCCATCAGGAGATGCTCCATCGCAAAGGCGGCGAGCCATCTCGCGAAGCCACGCCATCGCCGGCCACACCGCATTCCGAGTCGGCTACACCCGCACAAGCGCCCTCACGAACCCCAACCGGCTTGCTGCATCGCCTGTTTGGGTAATGAACCCAGGTGCCCTCCGTCTCTGCGCGAAACTCTCTTTACCGAAAGTTCGCGAACAAACCCAAAGAACGCAGGTTGCTGACTTTGCTTAGCGCAGGCTCCAGGAGTTTGGCACGTGCACGGCCATTCTTCGTGGTCCCTTCGCAGGCCGCAATCGTGGCGATCATTGCCACAAGTCTCTGCACAACCTTGGCCTGGCAGTTTCATCGCACCAACCTGTCCATATGTACAAAAAAAAAGAATTTAGAGAAAACGCGCTCATTTCTCCCGTGCAGTTGCGTTTGCTTAGTAGAGCCACACGAATTGTTGGTCTAGGGGGATGCTTCGCCGTTGAGTTCCCCCTTGGTGCTTGCGTGGCCTCACACTCAAACTCCTGAACAACGTTCTCCACGCTGCCTTGCAGTAAACTCTGCCGAGGATTGGCATCGGATGCCTGGCCACCCAATACGACCGCTCTGAGCCTGTGGAGCACATCCTCGGCTGCGGTTGACGCGCTTGATTCAAGCGGAACAGATGGTTTTGATTTGCTTCGTCAACGGTTCGACGAAACGCCACGAAGAGGACTTTTCATTCTCTACACCGAGGGGGACGTTATGAAGCTGTTGCGATGGTTCGGGCTTTTGGGCTGCCTGGGTTTGCTTGCCGCTCCAGCTCAGGCTCAGCCAACCGTTTGTACGTTTACGGGTGCGGCGACCGATACCAACTACACGCCGTACACCACCCAGGCAGCAATGGCGGGCCAGGTTTTCAGCAATGGACCCGCCGGTGCCGTGAATTACTATCGGCTCACCTATGCGAACGTCGGAAGCACGGCCAACGAAATTGCCTTCGATTTGACGCAGGGAGGCGGCCCCACCACGAGCGTGACGGTCGATTTTGATTACCGGATTGGTGGCCACGCTGACAACGGCGATCCGACTTCGCACGCCGATGGTCTGGGTTTCGCGTTGCTGAACACGTCTCAGTATGGGTCCTTTGGCGCGGGTCCTGCCATCACCGAGGAGGCCCAGGGCAACGGTGCTACGGATGGTACGATCGGCGTCGGCCTGGATACGTGGAACAACGGCTCCGGCACGTTTGATCCTGACAACAATCACCTCTCGTTCCGTTATTTTGATCTCGGCGCGAATCCCGCCGATGGCAATCCTTTCCGGGGAATGACCTGTTACACCCAGTTTGCCGGCTCCCTCACTCCCTTCAACTATCAGCTCCATCAAGGGGAACCAGGAGACGCCGTGAGCCCGTTTGACGATACCGCTTCTCCGTTCGACCATTTCCACATGGTGGTTAACTTCGGGACTACGGGGGCTACGGTAACCATTACCATCACTCCCGGCACCGGACGGGGGACCGCTTTCTCCCCGATCAGTGGCCTACTCTTGCCAGGCGTGCTGCCGTATGAGATGCGTGCTGCCTTCGGTGCCCGCACCGGCGGCTCGACAGACAATCATGACATTGCCAATGTCAACATTGTCTTCCAATAACCCCTGTTCGAAGCTCCCTGGCTCAGGCGTCTTCGCAGCCGGCGCGGCCCCTTCGGCCGCGCCGGCCCGAGGCAACGTTGCGGGGACTCACTGCGGCCAACGGGCTGCCTCGTGAGAAGACCCGTGGCGAGGTCGATGGGGAAGCCTTCCTCGCATCCCGGACCATTTCCAACGCGGCGCCGTCCTACCACTTGTGTTGTTCGCGGAGCCAACAAATTTGGCCGGTGTGATGCCGGCAGTGCCAGGCGTAGTAGCACAAGGCCTCCGACAGCCGAATGGTTTTACCGGTCTCCGGATGCAAAAAGGACCGGCCAAGTTGTTCGGCGGACAGCTTGCGCAGGAGCTGTACCCAGCGAGCGTGGAGCCCCTCCAGGAGCGCCCGTGCCGGGCGAATGTCGCCGGTACGCGAGTCTTCCAGGGCAGCCCATCGCCCCTCATCGTAAGCCTTGATGGTTGGCCGATCTTCGGTGAGCGCCCACTTGAAGCGGACGTAGCTGTTGACATGGCTGTCCGCCAGGTGGTGGACGATCTGGCGGATGGTCCAGTTTCGATAGCGCGTGTCGAGTTGGTCCTCCGATAGGCCGTCGACGGCACGCTGCAACGCAGCCGGCGCCCCTTCCAGCACGGCAATAAACTAGTCGCGGCGCTCTGGACCGTACGATTCCTCGGGCTGGAACGGCCCTGCTGGGTACTGAGGCGACTGCATCGTGTTCTCCTCCAACTACGGAACTAGGGATTTCTCCGGTCCGTTGAGCGGCGGTTCGCAGAACCGCACGGCTCGACGAACCGTCGCCAAACCGCGGCCCGCTCATTGGTGAGCAAGCTTCATCGTCACGGTGAATCGCCCTGTTTCACGGGGTGAGGGCTCCACAATGGCCGCCCCGTGCCAGGCACGGCCTTGATCGTCTCGGAAGTCCCACTGGATCTCAGATTGGTCTTCCGCGTTTTTGGTTCGCGGCGGGGTAACGCTTACCGCGCCGATTGCATGAGGCGTGCCAGACACAAGCTGCTTGGCGATAAGTTCCAGAATCTTGGCCGCGCTGGCCGGGGATGTGACGACCATTCGCGTCTCCCAGCGGTCC
>DATGIQ010000622.1:0-26327 GCA_035295665.1 Gemmataceae bacterium
CGGGTTCGCGATGCCGGCCTCGGTCGTGATGTCACGGAATTTGCCGCCGCCTTCGTTGTGGAGCAGACGGGCGCCCGTGAACTGAGTGATGAGCACGTCCGGCCGGCCGTCGTTATCCACGTCGCCGATGGCCACGCCGACGTTGTAGCCGTCGAAGTCCAGCCCGCTGCCGGCCGACGCGTCGCGGAACTTGCCGTCGGGCGTCTGGAGGTAGAGCCGGTTCCCGACGCCGGTGTTCGGGCCGGCCCCTTGCAAGAGCAGGATGTCGAGCCGGCCGTCGCCGTCGGCGTCGAACAGTGCCGCGCCGCCGTACATCGACTGCGGCATGAAGTAGGTGCCGGTCGGTCCGCAGTCGTGCGTGAAGTTCAGCCCGACCGCGTCGGTCACATCCTCGAACCAAGTGGCGGGTGGCGGATGGCGGGTGGTCGGTGGTGGATAGCCGTTGGGCGGCGTGCCGTGACACCCGATCGGCCCGATGACAAGCCCGGTCACGACAGCCAGGATGGCACGGAGGAGGGAGGAGGGATGAATGATGAACCGGATCCGCCTTCCCTCCCTCATCCCTCCTCCCTTCTGACGGGTCCGGGGGTCAATTCTTGCTCGGGCCCTTGATGTCGAACTGAAACTCGTTAGCCGACCCGGCCTTGACCACCCGCGTCTGCTTACTCTGCGTGCCCCAGTCCGGCGGGATGTATTCCACCATGGGGGCCTCGTAATCCGCTGTGGGACCGCCGGGCTGGCCCTTCTTCTTCTCCAGGTAGCCCCTCATCTGGATTTGTGCATCCTTTGGGAGCCTCAAGGGCGTCGCGGCTTTTTTCCTCGCCGAGACCACGATCTTATTCTCGCCGACCATCGCCTCGCCGGCAAACTTACCATCCACAATGTCCATGGTTGAGGGCGGCCGGCCTTCCGGCGCGAAGGTAATCTGGCCCTTCTCGATCGGCTTGCCGTTGAACGTCACCGTGCCCCTGACATCCGCATAATTTTGCTTTTCATTCTGTTGACAGCCGGCGACCATCGCCAGAATGAGGATGACAAGGTGACAAGGTGACAAGGTGATGAGGTGACCGAAACGCCCCAGGCTTGACATCGCTTCGTACTTCGTGTTCCTGCTCATCACCTTGTCACCTTCGCGGTTCACTGGTCGTTGTTGACGACACCGCCATCGTCCCGCGTGGCCAACCGGGCCAGCGTGAGGAGGTCGGTGGAGTCCGTGAGGAAGTGGACCGACCCATCCCCGAAGAGCGCGTTTACCCCGCCGCTGTGAGCAGACACGAGCGGGACGTTCGCCCCCTCGCTCATCCACCGCGCGTTGATGTTTGGGTCATTGATCACGCCAACGTAGGGCGCCGGCTTCCAACCAGACTTCTGGTTGATCTTGTAGCGGATGGTCGTGTACGTCTGACCGCGGGAGTCACTATCCTTTGTCATCGGGCCCAGGTTGCCGTTCTTGTCCCGGCCGTAGGTGCCTTCGTGACCACGGTAGAGGCCACCCCCGGTAGACGTCGCAGTGTAGTCATCTCGCGTGCTCATGCCGGTCTGGGGGTTTATCCAGGACACGTAGTCGGACTGTTCGGAGAGCATCATGGTGTTGCTCAGTCCATCCGAGACCTTGGCAAAATTGACACGGCCGAAATCCGGGACGATCATCCCGCCCCAGGCAGTGATGCCGAAGTCGATGGACCAACTCGTGGCGTCCGTATTCCGGCTCTCCCGGAATAGCCCGGCCGTGTCGAGCCGATCGACCGCCCCGGCGATTGCTACATAGCTGTTCCGCGTGACCAGCAGCACTTCGTTGCCGCTGGGATCGCGCACGTTGGAGTCGTTGCGGATCAGCGACGGCCGCGGGTCCGACGGGCAGCGGAAGACTTTGATAACGTCGTTCGCCGAGAGGTTCACGTTGTTCACTGCCGAGCTGGTCTTCTGGGTCTGGTCGTTCGTCCACCCGGAGTCTCCGGTGAACGTCAACCGACTGAAAAGGTTCCCCTGTTCGAGGTAGGGCATGATGTAGGGAGCCCAGTTGGTGCCTTCTCCGGCGTTCGGCCACGGGCCGCCGGAAAACGGCTTGCCGTCGGCCGACCCGGCAGTCGGCAGGAGGCCATTCACATCGTAGAAGCCGTGGATCGCCAGGCCGAGCTGCTTCAGGTTGTTGGTACACGACATCCGGCTGGCCGCCTCGCGCACCTTCTGGACGGCGGGGAGCAAGAGGCCGATGAGCACGGCGATGATGGCGATCACCACCAACAGCTCGATCAACGTGAATCCTGGAGGGCGTCCGAGATTCGTAACCTGTCTGCGAATCCTACTCATGTCGACACCTGCGGGAAAACGTATAGAGATTGGAGAGATGGGAGGCCCGACGGCATCCCACGCTTCTTATATCCCCTGTCACACGACTTTGCAAGAAATAATTCGGATTGCGGATCTGCCGGCAAACGATCCCAGGTCGTCTCCCATCGGTTCGGCTACTTGCCGCAGGACCGGTTCGCCCTTCCGGGGCCGGCGCAGCCGAACTCCGCTCGCGGCGGCAGTCTCCGGGGTGTCGATCATGTGCAGGTAATGGGCCCGGGTCTCGGCCCAATCTTCCCAGGGAGTCATGGTGGCTTAGGCCGAGTTATTGGGTCGGCCAGTCGGCCCGGGGGGCCCGGATCGTAGTACCGTTTCACGGCCTCGGCATAATCGGCACCCTCATCGCCAAACGCCGTCCGGAAATCCTCCAAGCGGCACCGGTGATCACGGATCAATCGTCCCCTGTACAGGACGTTCCGGTGCGTGCCTGGTCGACCATATGGGTACATTTTGCCATCGTGCAACCTTCTTCTCAAGAAATGACGGTTTACTGCCCCATAAGAGGAACCCCCTTGCCCATGAGATTGGGACAAAGGATGAGGGTTCCTGGTACACTGGGCATGGCGCCGAAGACCCTTAATCGGAACGGGCCAGGGTATCCGTCGCCCGGGTCCTTGATCTCCTAACCGACATCCTTGACGTTCTGCCCTACGTTCTAGGCCGTATTCCCGGCCGCGCCACTGGCCTTGTCGGTTGCGCCCTTGGCCTTCTCTGCTGCACGGTCGATGGTGTGCTTGATGCCGTTCTTTGTGTCTGCCACCATGCTGCTTCTGGATCCATAGACGTGCGGTTCGACTCGACGCACCCAACCTCAAGCCATCACCATGCCGATGGAAGAGCTTCGGGCATGGATTTTGCTTCTCAATACGCTTCGTCCTAAGACTGGGCGGGTTCTGGCCTCGCTTGGATCCCGGATCAACCGGCGAACGGAGCTAGCGTCGTTTCCCTGATTTCCCTCGCCGTGCCGAAATCGCGCCGAGGCCCCGGACCAGCATAGTCCGGGGCACCGGTGAAATGACCGTTGAGGCACGAACCGTTCAACCAACCCGAGTCCACGCACAGCAATGTCTCGTTCAACCGCTCGCTCCTCCTATCTGCGGCCTCTGGTGGCCCTGGTCCTGATCGTCGCCATCCTCTACGTGGCGAAGCCGGTCATCGTGCCCCTGGCCTTCGCCGTCCTGCTCACCTTCGTCCTGACTCCGGTCGTAACCGCCATCCAGCGGCGCGGCGTACCGCGCGTTCCCGCGGTGCTCCTCGCGGTGCTCCTGACCTTCATCCTGTTCGGGCTGGTCGGCTGGGTTGTCGGCGTCCAGGTCAATAACCTGGTCCAGGAACTGCCCACCCACCGCAAAGAGATCGAAGCGAAGATCGCCGGCCTGCGCGGGTCGGGCGAGGGTGCCTTCGGGAAGCTCGTGGAGATGTTCCGCGAGATCGGCAAAGAAAAACCCCAGGCTGGCGCCGCGGCACAGGCCGAGACGCCCAAAGAAAAGGTCGTGATCGCTCGGGCGCAGGAGGCTTCGAGCTTCGAACAGCTGGCCAGCGTCGCGGGCCCTGTACTCGAACCCTTGGCCCAGGCCGGCCTGGTGCTTGTCCTGGTAGTCTTCATGTTGATCAAACGTGAGGATTTGCGCAACCGCCTTATCGGGCTTTTAGGTCATGGGCAGCTAACCGGCACAACGCGCGTACTCGTCGACTCGGCGCAGCGCCTCAGCCGCTTCCTCCTGACGCAGCTGCTGATCAACGTCGGCTTTGGTGTCCTCTTCGCCGCTGGCTTGTTCATCCTTGGCGTGCCCTACGCCTTCCTGTGGGGCTTTCTGGCAGTCGTGCTTCGCTTTGTGCCGTACATTGGAAGTTGGGTGGCCCTCGCTTTCCCCCTCATCCTGGCATTCGCGATGGCTCCGACCTGGACCCAGCCGATCCTGGTCCTATCCCTTTTCGCACTCCTGGAACTCATCACGGCCAACGTCGTCGAGCCCCTACTGTTCGGGCATGGCACTGGCGTGACGCCCATCGCCCTGCTAGTGGCGGCCGCCTTCTGGACGTGGATTTGGGGCCCGCTCGGGCTGGTTCTCTCCACGCCGTTGACCGTCTGCCTCGTGGTTCTCGGGCAGCACGTCCCACGCCTGCGCTATCTGGCTCTGCTCCTGGGGGACGAGCCGGCCCTGCAACCGCACGTCAGCTATTACCAACGGCTCCTTGCCCGCGACCAGGACGAGGCGAAACAGGTGGCCGCTGAATACGCGCAGGCGAAGGAGCAGGAGAACGTCTACGACGACGTGTTCCTTCCCGCTCTGGCGCTGGCCCGCCGCGACCGTAAGCACTCCGGGTTGAGCGCCGACGACGAGGGATTCATCTACGGCGTGACGAAAGAGACGCTGGACGGCCTGGACTCTGCGTCTCCCCCCGCGCCGGCGGAGCCGCCTGCGGACTGGCCCGATGGAGAGCCTCTCGCAACGATGCAGCAGCCCGACCAGCCGCCGGCTGCCGCGCTAATCCTTGGTTGTCCCGCTCACCACGAGGCCGAAGAGCTGTCCCTTCACATGCTTGCCCGGCTGCTCCGAGCGGACGGCTACCAGATGGAAGCCGTGTCCACCAAGGCCCTGCCTGCCGAGGTCGAGGCACGGATTGAGCGGGAAGGCCCTGCGCTGCTGTTTATTGCCATCCTGCCGCCGGGCGGTCTCTTGCAAGCGCGCTACCTGTGCAAGCGGCTGCGAAAACGCTTCCCAGACCTGCCCATTGTCGTTGGCTACTGGGGCGACGAGCGGCATTATGATAGTATTCTGGCCCGCCTCCGCTCGGCGGGCGCCAGTTACGTTACGACCTCTCTCCTCCAGAGCCGCAGCCAAATCCGGGCGCTGCTGAGTCCCCCTCCTGACGCCAGCCCCGAGCACCCTCCCCGCGAAGACCGGCCGGCTCTTGGAGGAACTGCCAAGGAAGCCGCCAGCGCCGCAGGGAGGGCTCGCAGATGAGTACCATCAAGGTCACGGTCGCCGAACAGCACCTGGCCCTCCAGCACGCCGTGGCCCAGGTCCTGACGGAATCGGCAACCCAGTCCGATGCCGAGGAACGAGTCCTGGAGACCCTCGGCCAGCGATTGGGCTGTCCCTTCGGGGCACTCTGGAAGGTGGACGCGCACACCCCTGCCCTTCGCTGTGTGAACGTCTGGCACTCTCCGGCAGCTCACGCGGAAGAGCTGGAGGCCGCCAGCCGCATCCAGCCCCTTTCCCGCGGCCAGGGACTGCCGGGCTCCGTCTGGAATAGCGGCGCGCCGGTGTGGATTCCGGACGTGAGTGCCGACATGGCCTTTCCGAGGGCCGCGGTTGCCGCGCAGCAAGGTTTCCACGCCACATTTGGTTTTCCCGTCGCCCTCGGGAAGCACGTCCTCGGCGTCATCGAGTTTTTTGCCCGCGAGGTGCGGCAGCCGGACGAGTCGTTGCTGCGGGTGCTTGGCAGCCTGGGTCGCCAGGTTGGTCTCTTCCTGGAACTGAAGCGCGCGGAGGAGGATCTGGCAGAGCGGACCCGGCTGGAGACTCTCCGGGCCGATATCGGCGAGGCTCTCACGAGCAGCGACTCGCTGCGGGCCGCCTTGCAGGAATGCACTGAGGCGCTCGTCCGGCATCTTGGCGTAGCCTTCGCCCGCATCTGGACGCTCAATCAGGCTGCGAACGTCCTGGAGCTACAGGCCAGCGCGGGGATATACACCCACCTCGACGGTGGCCACAGCCGCGTGAACGTGGGCGAGCTCAAGATCGGACGGATCGCCCAGAGCCGTCAGCCACACCTGACCAATGACGTTCCCAACGATCCCCAGATCCGTGACCGGGAGTGGGCAAGGCGAGAAGGGATGGTCGCGTTCGCCGGCTACCCGCTCATCGTCGAGCGCCGGGTCGTCGGCGTCCTGGGGATGTTCGCCCGCCAACCGCTGGCGGAAAGCGTGCTGCACGAGCTGAAACCTCTGAGCGACGGGATCGCTCAGTACATCCAACGCAAAGAAGCGGAGGAGGCGCTCCGGGAGAGCGAGGAGCATAGCCGCCTCCTGCTGGAGTCCAGTGGCGAGGGAATTTACGGGGTGGACGTGGATGCCAACTGCACCTTTGCCAACCCCGCCTGTGCCCGCCTCCTGGGCTACGACGACCCGGCCGACCTGCTCAGCAAGCCGGCGCATGAGCTGTTCCACCACACTCGGCCCGATGGCAAGCCCTACCCGCGTGCGGAATGCCGGATCTGCCAGACCTTGCGGACCGGCACCGCCATGCATGCCGACGACGAAGTATTCTGGCGCCGCGACGGTTCCAGCTTCCCCGTCGAGTACCGAGCCAATCCGATCCGGCGTGACGGCCGCCTGTTCGGCGCCGTGATTACTTTCGTGGACATCAGCCAGCGGCGGCGCGCCGAACAGGCGATGCGGCTGCGGGAGCGGGCCCTGCGGGCCATTGCCCAGGGAGTGTTCATTACCGACCCAGCCAGGGCCGACGAGCCACTCTCCTACGTCAACGCGGCCTTCGAGCGCCTGACCGGTTATGTCCTTCCCGAGGTCAAGGGACGCGACATTGAATTCCTCCGGGGGCTGGAGACCGACGCCGCTGCCGTTGAGGAAGTGCGGGCCGCTTATCAGGAGGGGCGCGACGCCTCGGTTGAAGTGCTCTTCTACCGCAAGGACGGCAACCCCTTCTGGGCCACCTTGTCGGTCGCCCCCGTAACCGAGCCGCCGGGAAAGGTGACCCACTTCGTGGGCGTGCTCACGGACATCACCGAGCGTAAGCGTTTCGAGGAGCAGCTGCTGGAGGCCAAGAACGCTGCCGAGGCCGCCAACGTCGCCAAGAGCCAGTTCCTGGCCAGCATGAGCCACGAGCTGCGCACTCCGCTGAATGCGGTTATCATGTACAGCGAATTGCTCCAGGAGGAGGCCGAGGATCGTGGCGTCACTGAGTTCGTACCGGATCTGGAAAAGATTCGCGCCGGCGGCAAACACCTGCTGGCGCTGGTCAACGGCGTGCTCGATCTCTCCAAGATTGAGGCGGGGAAGATGGATCTCTCCCTGGAGACGTTCGACATTGCTACGATGGTCGAGGAGGTGGTCGGAACAGTGCGGCCGCTCGTGCAGAAGAAGACCAACACGCTGGAAGTGCGCTGCCCGGACGGCCTGGGCGCGATGCACGCGGACCTGACGAAGGTACGGCAGATTCTCTTCAACCTCGTATCGAACGCCTGCAAGTTCACCGAGAAGGGCACGATCACCCTCGAAGCAGCACGGGCCGAAGAGGACGGCCGGGAATGGGTGACCTTCCGCGTCCGCGACACCGGCATCGGCATGACCCCGGAACAGGTCACCAAGCTCTTCCAGCCGTTCACCCAGGCAGACGCTTCGATCACTCGCAAGTACGGCGGCACCGGTCTGGGACTTGCCATCAGCAGGCGCTTCTGCGAGATGATGGGCGGCCAGGTCGCCGTGAACAGTAGGACGGGAGAAGGTTCGACCTTCACCGTTCGGCTGCCGTCCTGTGTAACCTCTCTGGCTCCTGCGCCGAGTCAAGCGCCGCTAGCTGGTCCCACCGGCGCCGCAACTGTCCTGGTCATTGACGATGATCCAGCGGTGCGCGACTTCATGGCGCGCTCCTTGGCACCCGAAGGGGTCTGTATCGTGGCCGCCTCCGACGGTGAGGAAGGGTTGCGCCTGGCCACCCAGGTTCGCCCCACTGTCATCTTCCTCGACGTGCTCATGCCACGGATGGATGGCTGGGCGGTGCTCAATGCGCTCAAGGCAGATCGTAGCCTCGCCGACATTCCCGTGGTCATGATGACCATCATGAGCGAGACGGAGATGGGCTACCTGCTTGGAGCCTCCGAGTACCTCACCAAGCCTATTGATCGAGACTGCCTGATCGCGCTGATCGAGAAGTACCGTGCCGCCGGACAGGCGGCCGATGTGCTGATCGTCGAGGACGACGAGGCGACGCGCCAGGTCGTCCGGCGAACGCTCGCCAAGCAGGGTTGGACCGTGGCCGAGGCCCAGAACGGGCGCGTGGCCCTGGAGCAAGTGACGCGGCACAAGCCGTCGCTCGTCCTGCTCGATCTAATGATGCCAGAGATGAACGGCTTCGAGTTCCTCGCTGAGTTACGAAAGAACGAGGCGTGGCAGTCCATCCCTGTGGTGGTCTTGACTTCGAAAGACCTGGCGCCGAGGGAGCGGCAGCTGCTGAGCGGCAACGTCGAGAAGATCCTCCAGAAAGGGGCTTACGGCCGGGAGGCGTTGCTCCGCGAGGTGCGGCGCGTCGTGGCCCGATACGCCAGCCGCGCTTCCGAGCAGACCAGGACGGGTGTTAACATGGCTAAGAAGACCCCGGACGTGGCCGAGCAACCGGCCACCGGGAGAAGGTGATACATGCCGAAAATCCTGATCGTCGAAGATAACGAAGAGAACCGCGACTCGCTGTCGCGGCGGCTCCAGCGCCGGGGCTTTGCGGTAGTCACGGCTGAAGATGGCAAAGCCGGGCTGGCGATGGCACAGTCCGAGAAGCCCGACCTGATTCTGATGGACATGAACATGCCCGAACTGGACGGCTGGGAAGCCACGCGGCAGATCAAGGCCATCGAAGGGTTGGGTGCCGTGCCTGTCCTCGCCCTGACGGCTCACGCCCTGGCGGGGGACAGGGAGAGGGCCTTGCAGGTGGGCTGTGCCGATTACCACACCAAGCCGGTCGATTTCCCCAAGCTGTTGGCCCAGATCGAGACCATCCTGCAAAACCGGCCGGCCAATTCATAGGCACCGCAGACGACAGCTGCGGGGCCAGGGACGGGTACCATCGTTGCTGCTGCTGCCGGTTGCGTCCTTTCGTATCACATCTCCCTTCCATAAGTGATTGGCAGCAAAGCTAATCCGTTTGGCTGCGCACTTTCCCCCCTGACAGGAAAATCTCCACGCGGTTTTCTTGAATTCTGGCCGGTTATTCTTGCAAACGGCAATCTCCTTATAGAGCGGACGTAACTGCTCTCCGAGATTTAAACCGCAACCAAAAAGGTGCCCCCAGCATCTAGGAGTTTTCCATGAAGCGTTTTCTGACCACTCTGTTTGCTCGCAGCGCCAAGCCGTCGGTCCGTGTCACCCTTCGCGCCAGACACAAGGCATGCTTGAAGGTCGAATGCCTGGAAGCAAGGGAGCTCCTGTCCTTCACGACAACCTTGAAGGATCCGATTGCCATTGGGGATACGTTGATCCAGGTAGGGGTGGCCAGTGACGCGGGATTTCCACATGACTTCAACGATTTCAACGTCCAGATTGACCAAGAGGTGCTGACAGCTTATGACCCCTCGCCCAATGCCAACAGTTTGGCGGTCATTGCACGCGGTCTCAACGGCACCACAGCCCAGGCGCACGCGGCCGGTGCTACGGTCACGCTTCTGGACACCAGTGCTGCTCCTCAGCTCGCTGCTTTCTTGGACCCCAGTGGCAGCTTGAACCTTGATCCCGGAACTCAGGACAAGGATTTGAACATCCACGTCACGGATTGGAACAGCAACACGTCCAACCCCGTGCAAGTGCTCATCCTCGCTCCGGACCACAGCCGAATTTTAGGCGACGTCAGCCCGTCCTACGGCAGCAAGCTCCCGAACGGTCTCTACGTGTCCCCCAACGAAGGGTATGTTCCCGATGTGGTGTCCTCGGCGGACCCGGGCAACATGTACACCGCGGGCGTCCATGATCAACGAGATTATATCTTCAACCTCAAATTTACCGCGGACTCCCAAGCGCCTGCGGGTACGACATCGATCTTGATCGTCGTCCGGCAGCAAGGCATGAATGATGTCGATCTGCCCCTCGATTTGGTGGTTTCGGGTGCCCACGGCCACGGCAATGCAGGAGTATTTGTCCTGTTCAACGGCGGGGCCCTCTGGGAACATACCGGCGCGAATCAGAACAACGGTTGGTTCAAAATCTGGGACAGCGGGGTCACGGAAATCAGCGCTTCCCAGGTCCGAGCGGACACAGTGTTTGCTCTGTTCAGCGGCGGGGCTCTGTGGGAACATGTCGGCACAGACAAGAACTCCGGCTGGTCCAAGATCTGGGATACGGGGGTCACCGATATCAGCGCGGCCGTCGATTCTTCCGGTCAGCCGGCCGTGTTCGTCAATTTCAGCGGCGCTCTGTGGGAACATGTCGGCATGGACTCGAACTCCGGCTGGTCCAAGATTTGGGACGCCGGGGTCACACAAATCAGCGCTTCCCAGGGGCAAGCGAATACCGTGTTTGTCAATTTCAGCGGGGCCGTGTGGGAACATGTTGGCCTGGACAAGAACTCCGGTTGGTCCAAGGTGTGGGACAGCGGGATCACGCAAATCAGTGCCTCTTCAGCGCAAGCGGATACGGTGTTCGTCCTATTCAACGGTGGGGCCGTGTGGGAGCATACGGGTACGGACTCGAACTCCGGCTGGTCGAAAGTGTGGGACAGCGGAGTCACGCAAATCAGTGCCTCGCCGGTGCAAGTGGATACGGTGTTTGTGCTGTTCAACGGCGGGGCCGTCTGGGAACATAGTAGCACGGACGCGAACGCGGGCTGGTCGAAGATTTGGGACAGCGGGGTCACGCAGATCTGCGCCGCTCCCGCGCAAACGGATACGGTGTTTGTTCTCTTCGATGGCGGGGCCCTGTGGGAACATGGCGGCCTGGACAAAAACAGCGGCTGGACCAAACTGTGGGACACCGGCGTCGTGCAGATCAGTGCGGGCCTGACCTAATGGACCGTGCAAGACACGAGCCTGCCGCGTCAGCGAAGGACCTTCGCTGACGCGGCAGGCTCGTGTAGATACTACACCAGGGCCAGGGACGGACTTGCGGGCGGCTGCTACCGTCCTCTTGGCCCCTCACTGTGCGCCGTGTCCGATCAGAAGCGCTGCAATCTGCGTATGGCCTCGCCGAGTCGCCCATGCCAGCGGAGTCGCCCACGGCGGATCGTCGGGCAGGTTTGGCTTGGCGCCGTGCTTCAGCAGAAGTTTCGCGATCGCGACTTGATTGAATTTGGCCGCCCACCCCAAGGGGGTCGAGCAGATGTCTTCATCGCGGGCATGCAGATCGGCTCCATGTTCCAGGAAGAGCGTCGCCTTTTCACCATCGCCGGTTCGGGCGAACTGATGGAGTGGCGTGATGCCAAGCCAGTCGGGCTGGCTCGGATTCATGCCATGCTCGAACAACAGTTCGTTCAATGCGCGGATCTTGGCGCCGACCGACCAGGCGGGGAATGTCAGGCGTTTGGGCAGGTCGGGTTGATAGCGAAGCAGCAAGCGTACAAATGCCTCCTGACCTTGCCCCGCGGCATTGGCGAGCGCTTCAGGATCGTCGGCGAGGGCAGGGTTGGCTGCAAAGACGGCGGCCGCCGTTCGCACATCGCCGTCGTAAGCCAACAGGTGTACGGCGCGGCTAGCGCCATAGGAACAGAGCAGGTCGATCATCGGCTGATCGGAATTCGCAATGGCCCTGCTCAAGGCGTCGGCGGAGCTTTCGACCTCGGGATTCGGGTAGGCTCCGTGGGCGAGGAGTAGCTTGGCAATTTCATAGTGACCATTGGCCGCTGCCGCATAGAGTGCCTGGCCGCGAGGTGCGATGCCCTTCTCGGGCAGATTCGGATCCGCGCCGCGTTCCAGCAGTAGTCTGACCATGTCGATATGTCCGCGGGCGGCAGCGTTCTTCAACGGCGCACCGGAACCGAGGTAATACGAGACGTAATCCGAGACGCGGTTGGCCAGCGTAGGATCTTGATCGAGGAGCGTTTTTACCCGCTCCAGATCGCCAATGCTCGCGGCCGTGCAAATGTCCACAGTGGCACCGCGCGCACGCAGGTGGCCGAGCACTTGAGCGGGCGTGACCGGCCAGTCATTCGGCACATCGCGCCAGCCGCGGAAATGATAATCTCCATTCGAGAGATGGATGGGGCGGGCGCCGTCTTGCCGCCGGGCGTTGAGGTCGGCTCCCCGCGCCAGAAGCAAATCGAGGATGTCGAGCTGGCGCGTCATCGCCGCCCAGTGAATCGGCTGATTGCCGCGCCTGTCCCCGGCGTGCAGCAACTCCGGTGCGGTGTCCAGCAAGGCCGTCACTTTGGCGAGATCGTGTTCGCGAATGGCAGCAGCGACCGCTTCGCCCTTGGGGGAAGCGCCGTGCAGGTTGGCGAGCTTCGATTCCAGCAACTTTTCCATCGCTGCGTAGCCGCGATCGTGTGCGACCTGGAGCAAACTGTCATGCACCGCCAAGCCCAACGGATTCGCACCCCGATCCAGAAGAAACGCCGCGATCTCGACTCGATTTTCTCTCACGGCGAAGTAGAGCGGCGTGCGGTAAGCGTATTGCGTATCCACGAGCGAAGGATCTTTGGCTAACAGTTGCTTCACGGTCTCCAGGTTTCCTGCGATGCAAGCGCGGAAAAGCTCCCAGACATCCGTGCCGATTCCGGTGGCCCACATGAGCGGTTCCGTCTTTTTAAGCGCCTCGGGCTGGATCATGGACACCCTTTTTTGGCAAGTTAAGGGATCGTGCGGGGCTTCTCCTGCACAGAAGAATGCCAACTCCACCACTTCGATGTTGCTTCTCCCAGTTAAGCTGGGTAGCGGTCGAAGAAGAACATGAACTACTTGCGCGGCCTTGGCGGGCCTGGGTTCCGAGTGTGAGTTTCAAGATTGGCAAGTAGGGAGGAATTCTCGTCCACACGAAATGCGACTATAACTTGCTCTATCGCGAACGGCAAGGTCCGTACAACCGTGGATGGGTACGCGCCTGGTCCTTTTCTCCCCTGGGCGTAAATTGAGAGTGCGTCGTCCCCATCGTCCTCTAGGTGCAGGCTTGAATCCTGCTGGGCCAACCAAATTCCAGCTGCGGTATCCTCAATACGTCTTCCAACGGAAGCTGGCTACCTGTTCGTGGAGGTCTAGAATGCGGCGCCATTTCCTAAGCTTTCCCTGCCTGGCACTCCTCGGCACGGCCTTGCTGGCCACGGCCCAGGATCCGCAATCGCCGAAGCCCGGCGATCCGTTCCCACAACCCGGAAAGACAGGGAATGCCGCCAACGTGCCCTATATCGGCAAACGGGATCCGGGTGGCAATCCGGTTCGGCTTGCCCGAGCGACCGGACATGTCTCCAATTACGATGAAGCCAAGGTTCCCGCCTACAAGCTGCCCGACCCGCTGATTCTTACCAATGGTCAGCCCGTAACCGATGCGGCAACCTGGTTTAGGCAGCGCCGACCAGAAATCCTCAAGTTTTACCAGACCGAGATTTATGGACGAATTCCTGCGAACGCTCCATCCGTGTCCTGGCGCGTCCAGGAGACGGAAAACCAGGCACGAGGTGGTACCGCCACGGTGCGCCAGGTGGTCGGTACCATGGGTAACAAAATCGATGGCCCAAAGATGCGCGTGACCCTCACCACGCCGGCCAACGCCACAAAGCCAGTGCCTGTACTCCTCAACATCACTTTTGGCACAGGGCCCGGCCGCGGACCCGCCCGGCCGGCCGGTAGTTTCGATCTGATTGCCGAGGTCCTTGGCAAAGGCTGGGGCTATGCCACCATTGGCTATGGCGATATTCAGCCCGATCGCGCCGATCGCTGGAAAGAGGGAGTCATCGGCCTCACCTTGAAGCAAGGGCAAGCGCGGCCGGAACCGGACGAATGGGGCACAATCAGCGCCTGGTCCTGGGGAATCAGCCGGGTCGTTGACTATTTGGAATCGGATCCATCCATCAACGCCAAGCAGATCGCCATTACCGGTACGTCGCGCCTGGGAAAGACGGTCTTGTGGGCTGGGGCCCAGGATGAACGCGTGGCGGCCGTCTGTGCAATTGTCCCCGGTGAAATGGGTGCTTCGCTCATTCGCCGTGACTGGGGTGAAACGCTGGACGACATGGCCCAGAACTTCCCCTGGCAGTTTGCCGGCAATCTCCAGAAGTGGGTCGGCAAATGGAGTGTACTGCCCGTGGATCAGCATATGCTGATCGCCCTGTGTGCGCCACGACCCGTGTATGTGAACGGCGGCCTGACCGATCAGTGGAGCGACCCGAAGGGCGAAGCCCTGGCGATGATCGCGGCTGGCCCTGTCTATCGGCTACTGGGTGCAAAGGACCTGGGCATCTCGGAGGTACCGCCACTCGGCAAGCCGATCGCCACCGGTAGCCTGGCTTTCCACTACCACAGCGGTGGCCATATGGCCGTTCCCGCGGACTGGAAGACCTTTCTTGAGTTTGCGGAGAGGCATTTCAAAGGGAAAGGCGACTAATACCACATTGAAGTCCCCTTGTCCGGTCATGTGATGCAGCACGATGGCGGCAAGCAGAAACGCAGCATCTGAAATCCGATATACCGTCCACACGCGCAGACCATTGTGCACCGGCATGGGCCGTTCTTGAAAGAATGCCACCAGAAAGGCAGAGGAGAGTCCGACCAGTTCCCAGCCGGCAAACAAGAGCTCGATCGTCCCAGCCAGTGCCGTCAGCGCCATGCCCGCGACAAACAGGGCATAAAGCACAAAGAACCGGCTGTAACCGGGCTCGCGGTGCAGGTAACGGCTCGCGAATGTCCCGATCATTGCACAGAGCACGAAGGCGAGCAACACGAAGGGCAGAGAGAGCCCGTCGAACAACAGTTCGAAGGAAAAATGGTAGCCGTCGATGCGGAGCCAGCTCTCCAGATGGAGTGTGAAATGCCAAACACCTTGTTGATGCCCGCGCAGACCGGCAACACGGCGTGGAGGAGTCGCGTCAGGATCGTGTGCTCCCGATCGTCCTGGGTTGGGTCATAAGATACCAGAAAAGCGCGGCGATCCATGAACAGACCGCGGGTGCGCTCACGGCGGCCGACGACGCAGATTGCATTGGTCGCATGGCCGTACTCCGGCCGTGTCTCGGCCAGGTCTTGCGAGCGGCCTTCGACATGCCGCCACGCCGTTGCGAATGACATGTCCAGGGAAGCACCTTCGAAGCGCCGGGAACGTTCGTGCGCGTTGCGCTGGCATGCTTCCTCCAGAACCGCCCGGATGTCCTCGAACTCCCGCTCATGGGAGATCGGCAGGGATTCTAGGTCGTAAAAGGTAAGACTATCGTCGCACGTGTTATGCAGGGCGCCGACAAACAGCGTCTGCCTGGGCAGAGCGAACCCGCGTTGGCGCAGCAGGTCGCGCACGCGTCCATCATTGGCCATCTGAGCCAGCGCCCGGGCATTGGGGCCGCCAACGGCACCACCGCATGCCCCACAATCATGCGCAGACTCATGTGGATTATTCATGCTCACGGAGCCATGCCCGATTACAATCACGAAAGAGGAGTAGTCGGAAGTCAAGCCAATGTCGCGCAGCAGTCGCTCGACAATCACGGCCATCTCCTCGAGCGTGTAACCGATTCGGTCTGCCGACCCATGCTCCGTGAGTGGGCGTTGGCCGTCGAGTTGTGCCCGCTCCAGCCCAAGTTGAGTGATCGCAGGCACTTGAACGAAGCGTGCGGCCGAGCGCCGGATTCGTGCGGTCCAGCGCGGAAACAGCACTCGCGCCACGAGCGGGACCGTGGCCAAGGCGCCGAGCAAGGCAAGCACGGCCCCTCCGAGGAAAGTGCGGCTGACGACGTGCAACGTATGCCACAGCATCCCCAGAGCCCAGCGTAGCATCGCCCGACGGCGGTGCAGCTTGTCCATCCCTCGCACCACCGTCTCTACGACCCAGTGCTGTGGACGGATTGCTACTGGGCACAGAGGAACAAAATGGGCATCGGCGGCGCCCCGGTAGTACATCGCGACATTGAAGAATCCGGCGGCACCAAATGTTTGCACCGCCGGGCACACTTCCTCGAGATGCCGGCGAAACGACTCCTCGCGTTCGTCCAGGCAACAAATAATTTGAGCCCTCGGCCTCTCTCGGCGTTCGCTAGGATTGCATTCTGAACCCCGAGAAGCTGGCCGGGCGCAGCGATCGGAATGAATCGCAAGCGCATCCAACACCTGGATGCGATAGCGGCGCTCGAAGGCACGCTGCAGAATCCGGCGTCGCTCTAAGTCGGAGAATGCCTCAATCTCCTCAACGAGCGTGGACCATTCCTGTTGGGTCAAGCGGTGAAGGTCGCCGGGAAGCCAGCCCCGAACCTGCGCGAGATGAAAGACCAGGAATGCTCGCTGATCGACGTTAACTGTTTCTGGTTTCGGAATTGTGGCAGCAGCGACCTCCCGCAACTCGCCCAATGGCCCGTGATACCCGAGCGCTTGGGAAGCACCGTGCGCCAACGCCAGACGTTCGAGGATCAAGCGAACGGCCAGAAACTCGAGCAGGCTTCCAGGGGGTGCGGGATTGGCCGTGCGGTCGCCGCGCGTTTCCATCTGATAAATCATTCCCGCCCAGCCTCGCAGCGCGAGCAAGGTGGCCGGGATGAATACATCCCACTCGTGTTCCGGCACGCCTAACAGATGCAAGGATTCAACAATGGATTCGGCAGGACTCCGGCGGGCCCTTTCGAGACGAATCAGTTCACGGGACAGGCCGCGCAGCCACTGATCGGGAGGGCCGCTTCTCTGTCGGTACAGAATGCTGAAGGCCCGAAACAATCCTTGGTTCCGGTCGGGCAACGGCCAATGCGCGAGGCCTTGATCGAGAAACGCCGCGCAAAAGCGGCCCAGTAGGTCGTGAACCAGCAGGTCGCTGTCTTGCCCCGTCGCCGCTAACAATAGGTCCCGATGGCGGACAGATCGTGGGGGAGACACGCTCGGGGCCTTCAGGTTCTGAACGCCATCCCGACAAATCCGCCAGAGGATCTGCAGCGTGAGCTTTTCCCAGGTTCGCGCGCTCCAGCATTCGATGGACGATTCGCCGGAGCGATCGAGCAATCGCGAAAGCCAATCATGGAAATGCTGGTCGTGCCCACCCTGTTCAGCTCTCCTCTCCCCGGTAGGGACAGCCGTAAGGCGTGACCCAGTGGCTCCGCGGACGTCACGCATGATCCAGTGGCGCGTCTCTTCGATGAACGCTTCGCGCAGCAAGGGCGGAGCCGTGTCGCGAAAGGACTTCAGGGCATCATGGCGTGCGACAAACCAGCGGAGTTCTCCCGTCGGTGCAAGGCGCAAGGGATAAAGGAGCATGGCCAAGCGAAGTTCGCGCCGGGTACCCAAATGCAAAATTGATTCCTCGCCGCGGCTGCCCAAGTCATCGCGCAAGACAGCCTGTAGATCGGCAACCCGAATCCGGCCCCGTGCCAGTTTCTCGCGATATCGGAGTTCCGGTAGGTAAGGGTGGCAACCGAAAATCCGCGCTCCCTTCTGCACCGCTTCATCAAAGGGCAAGTCCTCAAAAGCATGTAACGGGTTATGATGGATGAAGACCCGGATCGGACCTTGGGCGGGCAACAGGTGCCCGGCTTTCTGGACCAGCTGTTCAAGATGAAGCACCGACGGAGCAGCCTTCCCAGGCACAGTTCCCGGCTCAGTGTTCGTGCTCGCATCACTACGGGTTGTCATTGCTTCCCATGTCGTTGAGCGGCTCCAGGGCTGCCTTTAACTGCGCATGATGGTTCAGACCCAAACCCTTTCCACGTTGGTTGGCTTCAAATAAGAGTGATCCCATTGGATCCTTTCCGTCGTGTGTGCTCCGGAGGAATCTTGAGATGAGCTCAGTTGCCATATGCGCGGCGCTGCGAAGCCGGGCCTTTCTTCTGATCGTCGGTGTTGCGGTTCTCCAATTATCAGCAGCCGCCGGCACCGAGAAACACGGCATATCCAAGAGGCCGGCCAATCAGCGGCAGCCGGATTATCAGTTTGAGAAAATCATATCCCGGCAGGTCTTGGAAAACTACCTGGCCCGCGCCATTACGACGGAAGGTCTGCTCAATGGCAAGGGGGACTTCAACGACAACATTCGCATGCTCAAGGACACCGGGGCCAAATTCATCGGCCGCGCCTTATGCCTCTGGGCCGGCGAGGCCAACTTACTAGCGAATTTGGAACGAGCGAAGCAGCAGGTTCCTCGGGTGCACGAGGCGGATCCAGATATGATGCTACAAGCTTGCATCTTCGAGATCGTGACGACGAACGTCGAGAAAGTGCCCGTTCCGGCTTGGGCGTTGACTGCCTTGGATCTGCCGGTCGAGAAGCGAAATTTCCGCTACGCGGATATGCTTTATCCAGACGGCAAACGGAACAATCATTGGGGCAAAGGTGCGTCCGTTCCGGACATTAGCCGGCCAGAAACCAAGCTGTGGTTCTACTTCCTGGCTGCCTCCTACATTGATTTGGGCATGGAAGCCATCCACTTCGGGCAAATCGAGCTCATGAACGCCAACGACCGCAATTTGGAACATTGCGAGCAAATCCTCGGCTTGATTCGGGGATACGCGGCCAAGCACGCCCGCCGGCACATGGTGGTTTGTGATGCGCACGTTCCCAGCGGTGGGTTGGTGCACAATGGCCAGCTGCTGCTGGATATCCATTCGTTCCCATTGCGCATCAAGGAAGTCCCCGAACGTCCCCAGGAAGCGATCCTGCAGGTCGGCTTCTCTGACAGCATTTACGGCCGAAGCAAGGGTGGGCTGACGTACAGCGGCTGGAAATGCGAGCATCTGCCCTACCTGGTGGAGATCGACAACTGGGGTGTCAGCCGGCAACCGGGCAAGGCGAACCAGGGTGGCATTTGGATCTGGGGATACGACGAAATCAGTTGGTTTGCCAACCAGAGCAAGGAATACCGTGCCGCCTGGCTCCGCTACGCCTGGGACTGGGTACGGAAATCCGATCCCAATGGTTACTTGCAAATGCCCGGCAGCCGCACCGTTCGGTCGCCTTTGGACAGACGCCGTTGGTACTTTGCCAACAGCCCGAGCGTGGCCGTGCCGGACGGGCTCGGGGATGAGGTAGCGATCAAAGCCATTTGGGCCGCCGCCTCCTCAAAGTAGAGGAGCCGGAATTGGATTTCTGCTGAATCGCTTGGGCCACCAATCTGCCGATCCAGGCCAGCACAGCGATCGTTGCGCGTACGGATGGACAGCGGTGGCCCATCGAAACGCCGCTGTCCAACCTATTTGAACCACAAGGTATCTGAAACTTTGATTGGAGAGTTCCCGGTACCTTGTGGTTCGTGGTTCTTGGCCCGCTGGGCCATGAGTTGAGCGCGCTTGCTTTCGGATTACCACGGCTCCAGCGGGGATGAAAAGACCATTGCCAACGGATCGTCACCGGAATCCGCGCCACCAATTCGGTGCAACGCCTGTCCATCGAGTGGCTGAGGCGCAGCCGGCGATTGGAGTACCGCATCGACAAGCGGAGCGGAGTCCGCACGGTGGTTCGGGGAGCTCATGCCTGGAGCCGGCGGTTTGAACCCCCCACGGATCGGCTGCGTTGGCCCGCCGGTGTTCAAGATCATCACCGCAGCCAAATCGAGGAGGGCTGTCGGCAGCAGAGTTTGTCCGGGAGCTGGGATGAGTCGGATGGAGCCAAAGAGCCCATCGGCGGCGCTCAGCGAGCCCGCTCCAACGCGATCAATGCCGGCCGCAAAATAGAGGGCGCGGGGATCGCCGCCACTGCCGCCGTTGCCGAACGCCAAACCCCACAGACCCTCGAACGTGAGAGGATTGCCAGTGGCATCCGTGATGTAACCCAGGAACGTGCCGGTGTTCAGATCGAAGGCGTTGATCTTGCCGTCGCCCAAGCCAAAATTGCCGACGAGCAACGCGCCACTAAACGGACCGAAGCCGGTCGGTGCGATTGCCAGGCCCCACGGTGCGTTGACGCCGCTCGATACGATCCGCCGAAGGAAGTTCCCGTTTGTGTCAAACGCATCGACGATACCGCCATGCTCCGGGTCGGCGCTATTGCGGTACGTCACGTACAGGGTGCCGTTGAGGTCTTGGATATTGAATGGTCGGTAGGGAGTTAGCCCCAGCGGCAAATTTGGATCGGTGAAGGTAAAGGCCCCCGGCACCGCAGAGACCGGCGCGAAGTTCTTGTCGAAAACATCGATGCGCCCCTGGGAAGCGTTGGCGGCATACAGGAAATTGCCGGAAGCGGTGCTGCCGATGGCCAGGCCTGTGTACACGGCTCCCTGCGTTACCGCCGCCTGTTGGGCATCGCTACCGCCATTCCAGCCGGCGATGGTTCCGTCGAGCGTGGAGAAGATCCACCGGGCCGGCGCACCGTTGACAACGAAATCCGTGGTCGAATTATTGACCACGCCCGTGGGTGTTCCTTGCGACCGTCCGGGAGCGGGTGGGATGACGGCCACCGTGGAGCTCTTGGTCACCGGACCGCCGTTCAGGTCGCCGGAATACAAGGTGGACGTGCCGCTGCCTTCATTGGCCACCCAGAACGGGCTGGTCGCGCTTCGAGCCACACCCCAGGGATTCTTCAGGTTCGGATCGACAAGTTGCGGCGCGCCCCCGGGCGGGTTGGCGAGATCGGAGACCAGGTTCGCCGCCTGCATGGGACCGACCGAGGCCTTGTTAAAGATCTCGTACACATTGCCCTTGGTTTCCGAGACCACGTACATATTGCCGTCCGGCCCGGTGACGATGTCCGTGGCGATACCGAAGCCCGTGCCGAACAGGAAACTCGTATCCCCCATCAGGTCGAAATCGGTATTGTTCAAGAATACATGGTCCGAGGCACGAACATTGGGGTCGTTGCCAAAGTCGAGCTGGTTGCGGTCGGGAGTGAGGTGATAAGCGAACAGGGCGCCATCGAACTGTTCGCGCGGATCGGTCGCCTTGTCGCGTGCCTCTCCCTCGAAAAGGAGATTTTGGTACTGCGGCCCCAGCGCCGAGCCGGTATAGAAACTCAACGCTGCCGGGGGATCCTCAGCCCGGACGGAAAACACCGGCGGATTGTAATAGGCACCCGGCAACATCACCAGGCGGTCCAGGGCTGCCTGGGCTGAGTCGGCGATATTGGCCGACGGCCAGCGGGTCTGTTGGAGTCCGTTGGGATTCAGCCGTAGCTCGATCGACTTGAACTCGGCCAAGGCGACATCATCGAGGGTCCCATCGATGTTGAGGAGAGGCGCACTGCTTTGGATCCAGCCGTCATTGGCACCGGGGCCGACAATGCTGATTTTGTCGAAGGACAGGTCCCCGTTTTCCTCCATCCAGAGCTTGCCGGTGATCGGATCCCAGGTGTAGCCGAAGGTGTTGCGGATTCCGTAGGCGAAAACTCTGTGCAAATTGTTGGTAATCTCTGGATCGAGCTGCGCGACTGCTCCGCTGATCTCACCGCCGGGGAGCTGGGAGGTGTAAATGGTGAAGTTGGCTCGGCCGGCTACAACGGCGTTGACGGCGTCGGCCAAAGTAAAGATTCCGTTGGGCGGCTCGGCGACGAAATTGGCGGCCGTCAAGGTAGTCGTCAGGTCGGCGGAGGTCAATCCTTGCGGGAGATTGGAAACGTTAAACAGGACCGGCCCATCAGGGCCGCCGAGGCGAACCTGAGCCGCGATGGCCGGCGCCGGCAAGCCCTGGAAATTGACGTGGGCCGTGAAGGTGTCCATCGCCTGGTTCAGAAATGCCGTGAAAGAACCGAGCGCCGACGTGCCGGCACCGCTCAACAGCGGTGCCTGGAGCGTCGTGCGGATATCGACGAAGGGATTATCCTCGGGAATGGAGCCATCGGGGTTGAGCCGCAACAGCACCCCGGTTAGGTGTGCATCATCCGGCGCGGGGCCTCCCCGAACCGGACCGTTATTTTCATCTGTCTGACCGGGCCCATTCGGCCCATTGATGAGGTTCTGCATCCAGCCGCGCCGGCCGTTGTCGCCGATGACGATGTAAAGCTTGCCGTCGGGTCCAAAATGGATCACGCCGCCATTGTGGTTTCCTTGCATTTGGTTGGGGTTGCCGCCGTTGCCATCGTTCTGGAAGGCGTGCAGTTGGATGATGTTGCGGTCAAACGTGAAGGTGGAGGTAACGGCATTCCAGATGAAGCGGTCCACGCGATTTCCCAGCACGGGCACATCGGCCACGTTGTTGGAAACGGCTCCCGTGCTGCTCTCGGTCCAGTACAGGTAGACATTATGGTCGTTGGTAAAATTCGGACTCAGGGCCATGCCCAGAAGGCCACGTTCAGAGTTGCTATTCACCGGCAGGTTACTGATCGGTCCGGAGCCAAAGTCGAACTTCGTGGCGGCATCGATGCCGTTGACAATGTGATCGATCTTGCCGGTCGTCTTCTCCAGCACCAGAAAATCATTGTCGCCAAGGAAAGCCATCGCGGTTGGACTGACGAGGCCGCTGACAACGGTTCGCAGTCCCAGGTTCGGATCCAGGACCGCGGCCGCGGCAAGGACAAGGCGGTCTTCGAGCGGCTCCAGGTGGGGAGAGGACCGCGACGTCAGGCGCGGTTTGTGATCGGACTTCGCCAGGCCGATGTCTCGCAGCCACGGCAGGGTGCGCAGGGATAGTCTACCGGCCCAGCCCTTGCGACGATTGACCATGTTCATCTCAGGAAGCTCCTTGCATGAAATGAAGGAATCGAATCCCTCCGTTCTCTGTTCTCACCGACCAGCCTTCAGAGGACAATGAACCGATTTGCTCCCACAGTTCCTTCGACGATGAAGAAATGGGCGCAAGATCTCCCTTCTTTGTCTGCAAAGGAATACTGCCGCCGAAGTGGCGAACAAATGACCGAAAAGTTCATTCCATTGCTGCCCGCCGGCAGCATAACAGTAGAGGCTGAGTTCGTGGACCGGTTCTCGACGTGTTCTTGCGAAATGATTCCGCTAGCTCATCAAGCGAGATCACCGTGCAGGATCCTGCACGGTCATGTCGGGTTGCGTTGCGGACTCCCATCCAGGTGCTGCGTGATCTCATCAAGAAGCTGTTTGCAAACCCCGCGGTGCGTTCCAAATCCCGTAACTCGGACGCCGATGCGCGTGCCCGCGCCAGGCTGGGCCAGAGGCTGGAGGATCACGCGCGCCTCAAAATCGTCCGGTGTCCGGGTATCAATCAGGATGCCGTTCGGAAGCGGAACCTCCTGGTAAACAGGCATCTTCAAGTGCGTCAGCGCGCTGAGGGTTGCGTCGCGCGCTCCTTCAAAACCGATTGCGTAGTCACCCCACCACATATGCTCGCGCTCGTAATAGGGATCGTCCGCAGAGCGTAATTGCATCGCCTGGCAGCCGCTGTACAAGGTGGACAGGAGCACCAATCCCAAAGCGGCACTTCCGCGCACACGCGTTGGGCGTTGGAGTATCATTGGGCCTCTCCGTGGCGGTGGGTCGGGTCTGCATCAGTCGATGAAGGTCGGAACCCGAAAGCGGACTCACCCTGACGGCCTACCTGCCCCTTCGCTCAAGCGCGAACGGAGCGCGAACGTCGAATAGGGTAGTCAATTAGGCGATTTCGTCGTTGCGCGATCGTCCAGGACCCCGGTCTGGGTGAAGTTGCTTCTCATCTGCATATTGTCCCCTCGCAAGTCCTTCCACAATTCGTCCCACTTGCCAGGATCGTTTTCTGAAGCACAACCGATGCAGAACAACAGGGCGGAGCATAGCACCAAGAAACCTTTCATGGCCTTGAACTCCACGGACTGGACGCAGTATATGGTCGATAAACCCCTGCGGTGCTATAGCGTATCCTGTACATCGACGCAATCGGGATTGGAGAAGGATCGGCTTGGATTCATCGGCTTTCCAGAGGTGGTAACTGCATATACCAGAACGGAGAGATCACCGGTGCTCTCGCGAGCTGGCCGGCTAACCTTTGCTGTTGGTTGCTTGACCCTGATTTGCCCGGCCGGGCCGAATGACCCGGGGATGGCCCAGGAGAATTCGCCCGCCTCCAGCGCCCTGACTGTCGTCCATAACATTCCTTACCGCGAAGGGCCGAGCAAGCAATGGCGACTTGACCTCGCCATGAAGAACGATCCGCAGGGGAAGCCCCGGCCCGCTATCGTGGTCATCCACGGGGGCGGCTGGCTGGAGGGAGACAAGTCCAGCTTCGCCTCGCGCAAATCCGGCGTACCTGGCAACATCGAAGACTTTGCCGAGCTGGGCTTCGTCGCGGTGACTATCAACTACCGCCTCTCCGACGAGGCCCCCTTCCCGGCCGCACTGGAAGACTGCAAGTGCGCCGTCCGCTGGCTGCGGGCGCACGCTGGCAAATACAATCTCGACCCCAAACGCATCGGTGCCTACGGCAACTCAGCTGGTGGCCATCTGGCACTGCTTCTGGGCATGGTGGGCACGCATGCCGGGCTCGAAGGGGACGGCCCACACCAAGAGTATTCCAGCCTGGTGCAAGCGGTCGTCAGCGACAGCGGCCCACTCGACCTGCTCCAGCAGTACCGGCACGGAGCCCTGCGAAGCGTTGTCGGTAAGTTCCTGGGCGGATCACCGGAAGGGCCACGCGCAGCCCTCTATCTGTCGGCGTCGCCCCTGCATCACATCACGCCACAGACGCCGCCGCTGCTGCTGATCTACGGCGGCGCGGACGAGCAGATACCTGTCGAGACCGCGGATCAGTTCGTGCTCGCGCTGGGCCGCGCCGCCCTGAAGGACGTCAGTTACCATCGCCTCGCCTACGTGGGTCACTGCCCACACTCGCTGGTGAGAGTGCCGGTTCTTCGGAAGATTGTCGACGATTTTTTCCAGCGCACGCTCATGGATCAGAAGACCACCCGCTAGCTCCAACGGGTAGTGGAAGGCCATCCTTGCAGGCGATCCTGCCTGAGTATACAATCACAGCCTGAAGTCCTCCTCAATGCTGTCGGGTACTGCCCCGCGGTAAGCCTTGGCCGGGGGCATTCGCATCCCCACGCCACACGGAGCCAGCATGAATCCATCATTCCGATCGGTTGCCGTCAGAGCCGTAAGGGCCTTTTGTGTTCTCAGCCTGGTTGCCCTCGCGTACTCTACGGGCTTCGGGGCGGGTCTGCCGCGCAGCAGCCCTGAGGCGCAGGGGGTACCGTCCTCCGCCATCCAGGCGTTCCTCGACGCGGCCGACCGGATTGATTCCATGAACAGTTTCATGCTCCTGCGCCACGGTCAGGTTATCGCGGAGGGGTGGTGGATGCCCTACGATGCCGACTCCCCCCACGCGCTGTACTCGCTCAGCAAAAGCTTCACCTCCACCGCCGTCGGGATGGCCATCGCGGAAGGAAAGATCACTTTGGATGACGAGATCCTGAAGTTCTTCCCCGACGATGTCCCGGCCGAGCCCAGCCGAAACCTGCGGGCGATGCGGGTCCGCGACTTGATCCGCATGAGCACGGGGCAGCAAACCGAACCGCAGCGCACGCCGGCCCAGCCCTGGACGCGTTCGTTCCTGGCCCACCCGGTCCCGTTCAAGCCGGGCACGCATTTCCTGTACAACACGTCGGCGACGTACATGCTCTCGGCCATCGTGCAGAAGGCGACCGGGCAAACGCTCCTCGACTACCTCCGGCCCCGCCTCTTCGAGCCCCTCGGCATTGAAAAGCCAACGTGGGAGGCCAGCCCGCAGGGGATCTCGGCCGGCGGCTACGGCCTGAGCATCCGCACGGAGGATATCGCGAAGTTCGGCGAACTTTATCGGCAGAAGGGATACTGGGGAGGCAAGCAACTTGTGCCCGCGTCGTGGGTCACGGCAGCCACGTCCCTGCAAACCTCCAACGGCAGCAACCCGAACAGTGACTGGGAGCAAGGGTATGGCTATCAGTTCTGGCGCTGCCGGCACGGCGCCTACCGGGGCGACGGCGCGTTCGGGCAATTCTGCGTCGTGCTCCCCGACCAGGACGCCGTGGTGGCCATCACCAGCGGCGTCCGGGACATGCAGGCCGTCCTGAACCTGGTCTGGGACAAGCTCTTGCCGGCGATGAAACCGGGGCCGCTGGCCGCCGATGAGAGAGCCCAGGAGACTCTTCAACGGAGGCTCAAGGGTCTTGCACTGCGCCCACAGGGGGGCTCGGTCACCGCGCAGTGCGCGGCGAAAGTGTGGGGCAGGAAGTACGAGTTCCCGACCAACACCCAGAAGCTGGAATCGGTCACGCTGGAGGGAGACGGAACAGACGGCCCC